>JBDTOD010000082.1:0-19771 GCA_039933415.1 bacterium | reverse complement strand
CATGGGCCGTCCGGCCTCGCGCATGATGCGGTCGGCTCCTGCGACTATGCCGAGGAAGTCTGGAGTGCGCTCCGGCTCACCCACAGCAGCGTCCACCTCCTCAGCCTTCAGAGCAAAGACGGGCGGGTCATCCTCGTCGGCGAATGGCAACAGCGCCTCAATTGCCTTTCGGACCTTCGCGAGTTCGATGTCAAGCTTTGACTCGCTCGCGCGGAGTTCCGCGAGTGCCTGGCGAAGCGAGCTTGATACAGACGGAAGATTGAACATTGGACCGGGGCTGGGGATCTTGCCTCGCCTCACGATCCAGTCTAGGTCATCCGGCCGTGGTCGTCAAGTCTCTTTCAACCCGTCCGACCCGTTTGGCTTCCACCGTTTGCCCGCCGCCTTTCTGGCGATTTCGCTGCGAGCCTCTGGAGTCAGCTTGGCGGCGCGCGCTCGTCCTCCCTTTTTCCCACCCTTCCGTCCTCGATCCACAGCGTCTGAGTTCTTGTCGGTACGCTGAGCGGGAGCGAGCGTCTTTGGCATTGCCCCGGTAGCCTCCTGCATGACGCGGAACGCCGTCTCCGCTACGTCGGGTCTGAGCTTCGCGGGCTTCTTCTTCATGCGAGAATAATAGCGCAAAAGCATTGTGGCGTCACGCTTTGTCACGCTCAAACTGACCCACTACCCACCGCTTTACTCTCCTCCGAGCCGCCGCTACCTTACGCCCCGTGCGCACCCCTGACTCACAGGGAGCACACCGCCCTCGACCACCGCCGTTGCAGACCTTCCAGCAGTTCCTGCTCTTCGCGCCCGTCCTGCTCTTCTCGGTCATCGCGCATGAGATCGCCCACGGTCTCGCCGCGTTGCGACAGGGCGACCGCACCGCGCTCGACGCCGGTCGCCTGAGCTGGAACCCGATCCGACACATCGACTTCTTCCTCACGATCCTGCTGCCGATCATCACGTTCACCGGCTCCATGGTCGCGGGGAGCCAGCCGATGATCTTCGGCGGCGCGAAGCCGGTGCCCGTCGACCCGCGCAACTATAAACGCCCGCGCAGCGGAGACATCATCGTCTCGCTCGCCGGCGTGGCAACGAACGCGCTGATCGCGATCGGCTGTCTGGCGCTCTTTCCGGTGACCGCGGCACTCGGACGAGCGGTGCCCGCGCTCGACGAGACGCTTGGGATCGTGCAGGCGATGCTCTACATCGGCGTGTGGATGAACGCCGTGCTCATCTCGTTCAACCTGCTGCCGATTCCGCCGCTCGACGGCTCGCACGTCTTCAAGTATCTGCTGCCTCGCCCGCTCGCGATTCGCTACGTGCAGTTCGGGCGCTACGGGCTGCTCGCGCTCATCATCCTCCTGAACTGGGGCGGCGGATTCCTGCGCGCCTGGATGGCGCCCGTCGGCTGGGTGCGTGACACGGGACTCGCGCTCGTCGGCAGCTCGATCCTCTCCACCACGGAGCAATGGCTTCGATGATCGAGACAGCGCCGTATCCGACCTACCAGCCGGAAGCCGGGATGGCTCCGCCATCGTTCGTCATCGAGCTGACGGCGTTCTCCGGACCACTCGACTTGCTCCTCACGTTGATCCGCGAGGAGCAGGTCGACATCTACGACATCCCGATCGCGCGCGTTGCGCAGCAGTTCCTGCTGCGCATCCGCACCCTGCAGCTCAACGAGGCGGCCGACTATCTCGAGATGGCCGCGCGCCTGCTGCGCATCAAGGCGCAGATGCTCCTGCCTCGCACCGATGGCGAAGAAGCGTGGGACGACCCGCGCGCCGAGCTGGTGCGCCGGCTGCTCGAGTACCAGCAGATGCGCGAAGTGGTGGACGTGCTCGAGCGCGCCGGCGAAGAACGTCGCAATCGCTTCGCACGTGCGTATGTACCGCTCGCGCCCGCGCCGCCGGAAGCGCCGCTGGCGCTCTCACTCAGCGAGCTGCTCGCCGCCGTGGATCGCATCCTGCGCCTGACGCGCGATCCATCGATCCACGACGTGATTCCTCGCGCCATCGACGTGCCTGGCGCCATCGCCGTCATCCGTGCGCTGCTCGCGCTGCGCACGCGTGCGCGATGGACGGACCTCGTGCAGCAGGGTGCGGAGCCCTGGCAGGTGCTCTCGACCCTACTCGGTCTGCTGGAGATGGCCAAGCTCGGAGAATGCCGGTGTCAGCAGCCTCGCCCATTCGCCAACGTGGAGATCACGCGTGACGCCGCTAGCGAAGCTGCTTGAAGCGGCGCTGTTCGCCAGCGCTCGCCCCATCCCGACCGAGGAGCTCGGCGCCCTCGACGCGCATGCGTCGAAGGCCGCGCTCGCGGCGGCGCTCGACGAGCTGCGTGAGCACTACGATGTCGACGGACATGGCGTCGAGCTCGTGGAGATCGGCGGCGGGTGGCAGATCCTCACGCGCGCCGAGTACACCGAGGCGATCGAGCGCGCGCAGCTCGCGTCGCGTCCCGCGCGGCTCAGCGCCGCCGCACTCGAGACGCTCGCGCTCATCGCCTATCGCCAACCGCTCGGCCGCGCCGAGATCGAGGAGATCCGCGGCGTGTCGGTCGGCAGCGTGCTCAAGTCGCTGCACGAGCGCGGACTGATCGACGTGGTCGGCCGCGGTGAAGGGATGGGCCGTCCACTTCACTACGGGACGACGCCAATCTTCCTCGAGTATTTTGCGCTGCGGCATCTCGAGGAGCTGCCTCGCTCCGACGAGCTGGCCGTCGCGCTGCGCGCCGAGCCGCGCGCACTCTGATGGGCGAGCCAATGCGAATCCAGCGCGCCCTCGCGCGCGCGGGAGTGCTGTCGCGCCGCAAGGCCGAGGAGCTGGTGGCGAACGGCCGCGTCACCGTCAACGGCGCGAAGGCGCAGGTCGGCCAGACGGTGGATCCGGAGAAGGATGTCATCATGGTGGACGGCGACCGCATCGACCGGCCGTCGCCGCTCGAGTGGTTCGTACTGCACAAGCCGGCCGGCGTGATCACGTCGCGCAACGATCCCGAAGGGCGCAAGACGGTGTTCGACCTCGTCCCCGCGCGTCCCGGTCTCACGTATGTCGGCCGGCTGGACTACCTCACCGAAGGCGTCCTGCTCCTCACGACCGACGGCGCCGCAGCGCACCGTCTCACCCACCCGAGTCGGCAGCTCGAGCGCACGTATGTCGCGTCCGTGCTCGGCGACGCCGAGGGCGCAACCGAACAGGCGCACCTCGGGGTGGAGCTCGAGGATGGCGTCGTACGGCCAAAGAAGTTCAAGGCGCAGAAGCTCGGCCGCGGGCGCTGGGAGCTGACCATCACGATCGCCGAGGGAAAGAACCGTGAGGTGCGTCGCTTCTGCGAGGCGCTCGGTCTGCAGGTGGACCGACTCGTGCGTGTGAAGTTCGGTCCCGTCGAGCTTGGCGATCTCCCGGTGGGAAAGGTCCGCTCGCTCACCAAAATCGAGATGAAGGCGCTGGCGAAGCTGTAGCCGAACGGGAGCATAGATCAGTTGCTGGTGTAGTGACCGTTGCCTCGACTCACCGATCAACCGATTCACTGATCCCTCCATGGCCGCCACTCCAGCGTCTTCGAGCGCCGATGCCCGCCTGATCCAGGACGTCAGCCGCGAAGTCGCGCTGCGCGTCGTCGGGCAGCAGTACATGATCGACCGGCTGCTCATCAGCCTGCTCACGGGCGGCCACGTACTGCTCGAGGGCGTGCCGGGATTGGCGAAGACGCTGACGGTTCGCACGCTCGCGGAGACGATCGCAACGAGCTTCTCGCGAATCCAGTTCACGCCGGACCTGCTGCCGGCGGACGTCGTCGGCACGCAGATCTACGATCAGTCCACCGGGCAGTTCATGGTGAAGAAAGGTCCGATCTTCGCCAACATCATTCTTGCGGACGAGATCAACCGCGCGCCGGCCAAGGTGCAGGCCGCGCTGCTCGAGGCGATGCAGGAGAAGCAGGTCACGATCGGCGGCACGACCTACAAGCTCGAAGAGCCTTTTCTCGTGCTCGCGACGCAGAATCCGATCGAGCAGGAGGGCACGTATCCGCTGCCCGAGGCGCAGGTCGATCGGTTCATGCTCAAGCTGCGCGTCGGTTATCCGACGCGTGACGAGGAGCGCGAGATCATGCGCCGCATGGCCGGCGGCCACGCGATCGACGTCCGTCACGTCGCGACGCCGGAAGCGATCCTCGAGGCGCGCGGACGCATTGCCGACCTGTACATGGACGACCGCATCGTCGACTACATCGTCGACATCGTGCACGCCACGCGCGAGCCGGCAGCGGCGGGGCTCGCGGATCTCGTGCCGCTGATCGAGTTCGGCGCATCGCCTCGCGCGACGATCGCGCTGGCGCAGGCATCGCGCGCACACGCCTTCCTCCGTGGCCGCGCGTTCGTCACGCCCGACGACATCAAGGCGATCGCGCCCGACGTGCTGCGACATCGCGTGCTGACGACGTATGAGGCCGAGGCCGAGGAGGTGACGAGCGACGAGATCGTGCGCCGCGTCCTCGCGACCGTCGAGAGTCCGTGAGTCCTGCGCCCAGCGTCCCCCCGGAGATCCTCCGGCAGGTCAAGCTGCTGGAGCTGCAGACCCGCGGGATGGTGAACTCCCTGTTCACCGGCGAGTATCGCTCGGTCTTCAAGGGGCAGGGGATGGAGTTCGCCGAGGTGCGCGAGTATCAGCCCGGCGACGAAGTGCGCTCGATCGACTGGAACGTCACGGCGCGCATGGGGCGTCCCTTCGTCAAGCGATACATCGAGGAGCGTGAGCTGACGGTGATGCTCGCCGTCGACCTCTCTGGATCGGAGCGGTTTGGCACGAAGGGACGGTTCAAGAGCGAGCTCGCGAGTGAGCTCGCCGCCGTGCTCGCGATGTCGGCCATCCGCAACAACGACCGCGTCGGTGCGCTGCTCTTCACCGACCGCGTCGAGCACGTCGTGCCGCCCAGGAAGGGGCGCCGGCATGCGCTCCGGCTCATGCGCGACCTGCTGGTGTTCGAGCCGGTCGGCAAGCGCACCGATCTCGCCATGGCGCTCGAGTACGTCGGCCGGATGCTCAAGCACAAGGCGATCATCTTCGTCGTGTCGGACTTCCAGTCGACTGACATCGAGCATCCCCTCAAGCTGCTGGCGCAGCGCCATGACGTCGTCGCCGTCACGGTGGACGATCCGAGCGAGCAGACGTTGCCCGACGTCGGCCTGGCGCGCTTCGTCGATCCGGAGACGGGGACGACGCTCGACGTCGACACCAGCGATCCCGCCGTGCGGACGCAGTTCGCCGCAGCGGTCGAGGCGGAGCTGTCGGCGCGCCGGCACCTGCTTCGCCGTCTGGCGATCGACGAGATCCCCGTACACACGGACGGCGGCGTCGTCGAGCCGCTGATCAAGTTCTTCCGCGCCCGCGAGACGCGCGCGCGCCGGCGATGAGTCGGGGCTGGTTGTCGACCGAGGCGCGCCGATTCGCGGCGGCGTTGATGCTGGCCGGAGCGTTCGCCGCATCGGCGTCGGCCCAGGACACCCCGCCCGCGTCGACCACGATCAAGGTGCAGGCTGGCACGGCGGTCGATCACGATACGGTGGCGGTTGGCGACGTCGTACGGCTGACGGTTCGTGTGCGCGCGCCGCTCGGCGCCACGGTGAACTTTCCGACCGCGACCGATTCCCTCGGCCCGGTGCAGGCACTCGAGCCACCGATGGTGCGGGACGGAGCGGACAGCAGCGCGGTCGATCGCGTGGCGACCTATCGGATCGCGGCGTGGGACATCGGCAGCCAGCCGATCAAGCTCGGCGACGTGCTCGTGCAGTCGGAGGACGGCGATCATCGGGTCGCGCTCACTCTGCCGACGCTATTCGTGCGCAGCGTGCTTCCCGCCGACAGCGCGCAGCGCGTCCCGAAGCCGCCGCGCGCGCTGCTCGACGCGCGCCCGCCGATTCCGTGGTGGTGGTGGGCGCTCGCCGCCCTCGCGGCGCTGATCGTCGGGCTGGGCATCTGGTGGTGGCGACGACGCAACCGCGACGTCGGTGATACGGGAGACCCGTTCGCCGACGCCGAGGCGGCGTTCGCGCGCGTCGAGAAGTTGCGGCTGCCGGATGCGGGCGAGTCGGGCAGGCATGCCGCGCTCATGGCGGACGTCGTGCGGCGATATCTCGCCCAGCGGCATCCGGTCGCGTCGCTCGCGAACACGAGCGGTGAGCTGCTCGCGGCGGTGCGTGGCATCGCGACCGTGCCCTTCGACAACCTTCGGCGCCTGCTCGACGAGATCGACCCGGTGAAGTTCGCCGCCGCGCCGGTCCTTCCCGCACGGGCGCGCGAGCTCGGTGACGAGGCGAAGGCGATCGTGCGCGAAGAGCACGAGATGGCGGCCGCAGCGCTCGAGACGCAGGCGGCGGCATGATCGGCATCGGCGACATGCAATTCTACTCCCCGTGGTGGCTGCTGCTGCTCCTCCTCCTGCCGCTCTGGTGGATCGTCGCGCGCCGTCGCACGCCGGCGGCGATCGTCTTTTCGCGCGTGGGGGTGCTCGCCAGGGGCCCGCGCGCTGGGCGAGGACTCGCGCGATTCCTGGCGCTGCTGCGGAACCTCGCGCTCGCCAGCGGCATCGTCGCGCTCGCACGTCCACGCGCGGGTGCGCACGCCGTGACGTCGACGTCGGAGGGGATCAACATCGTCGTCGCGTTCGACATCTCGAGCTCGATGCTCGCGCAGGACTTTCAGCCGCAGAACAGGCTCGAGGTCGCGCGCGATCGCATCAAGCAGTTCGTGTCCGCGCGGTCCAGCGACCGAATCGGCATCGTGGCGTTCTCGGGTGAGGCACTCACGCAGGTGCCACTGACGACGGACTATCCGGTGGTGCAGGCGGCGCTGGACAACCTCCAGCCGGGCCAGCTCGAAGACGGCACGGCGATCGGCACCGCGATCGCCACGGCGGCCAACCGGCTGCGCGACGCGCCGGGCCGCTCGAAGGTGATGGTGCTGCTCACCGACGGCGTGAACAATCGCGGCTCGATCGACCCGCGCACGGCGGCGAAGGCCGCCGCGCAGTTCGGCATCAAGATCTACGGTATCGGCGTCGGCACCGAGGGGATGGCGCCGGTCCCGGTCGGGCGCGGGCTGTTCGGGCTGCGCTACGAGATGCAGAAGGTCGAGATCGACGACGCGCTGCTCTCCGACGTCGCCCGCGTCACGGGCGGGCGCTACTTCCGCGCGCGTGATCCCGCCGCATTGCAGCGCATCACCGAGCAGATCGATGCGCTGGAGCGATCGCCCGTGCGGAGCAAGACGTACGTGCGCTACGCGGAGCTCTTTCGCTGGCCGCTCACGTTGATGCTCGTCGCGCTCGCGACGGAGCTGGTGCTGGTCGCATGGAAGGGGCCGTTGCCATGAACGCGATGAACCTCGTGCTGGAGTACGTCCAGCTTCCCTGGCTGCTCGCGCTGGCCGACGTGCTGCCGGTGATCTTCGTCGTGCTGCTCCGCCGCGCGCGGACGCAGCGCGCACGCCGCCTGCAGCGACTCGGGAGCCTCGACGTCGTGCGGCGTCTGGTGCCGGCGAGCACGTTCAGTGCGGGCGGATGGCGCGCGGCGAGGCTCTCGCTCGCCGCCGCATTCGCCGGCGTGGCGATCGCCGGTCCACAGTGGGGCGTCGAGCGCAGCACGGTGCGCTCCACGGGCGTCGACCTGGTGCTCGCCGTGGACGCCTCGCTCTCGATGCTCGCGACGGACGTGAAGCCCAATCGACTCGAGCGCGTGAAGCAGGAGATCCGCCGGCTGCGCGCGCTCAGTCCGGGCGATCGCGTGGGGTTGCTCGCCTTTGCCGGACGCAGCTACGTGCTCTCACCGATCACGGTCGACGGCGGCGCGCTCGATCTCTTTCTCGACAACCTCGATCCGAGCGTCGTTGGACAGGCGGGAAGCTCGATCGCGCAGGCGATCGGGCAGGGCACGAGTCTCCTTGCGCTCACCAAGAGCGGCGCGGACCGCGCGCTGGTCGTCATGAGCGATGGTGAGGGGTTCGAGCCGCAGGATGAGCTCATCGCCGCGGCGCAGCGCGCGAAGGCGCAGGGCGTCAGCCTCGTGACGGTCGGCTTCGGCACCGCGCAGGGCTCGACGATTCCGATCACGGATGGGCGGACCGCGACGCAGAAGCGCGACGACAAGGGCGACATCGTCGTGACGCACTATCGGCCAGAGCTGCTCCAGGCCGCGGCGACGGCGGCGACGGGCACCTTCATTCCAGCGGAGGCGACGGACAAGGCGGCGCGCATCAAGAGCGCGTTGGCGCGCCTTCGCACCAAGTCGCGCGCCACGCTCGGCGGCGAGGACCGCACCCCGCGCTTTCAATGGTTCCTGCTGCCCGCCGTCCTCCTCCTCTGGCTCGACACGATCCTCGGCGGGCGGCGCGGACGACGTCGCCGTCGTGCGGCGGCGGCGGAGACCGCGCTCGCGGCGTCGCTCCTGCTCACGCTCGTCACGAGCTGCGGCGGATCGCAGGCGGCGGTCGACGCCTCGACCGCGTTCCGCGCCAAGCAATATCCCCGCGCCGCCGCGCTCTACGCGCAGATCGTGAGGTCCGGCGACGCGTCGCCAGGCGCGCTGTACAACTATGGCACCGCGCTCATCCCGGCCGACTCACTCGCCGCCGCCGCCGAGATGCTCGACCGCGCGGCCGAGAAGGCCGATCCCGAGGTTCGATACCGCGCGCGGTTCAACGCCGGGTTCACGCATCTCGTGCGCGGGCTCGCCGCGCACGGCGACTCGGCGGACGCGGAGCTCAAGCCCGCGCTCGCCGACTACAAGAAGGTGCTGTTGCAGCGGCCGTCCGATCCGGACGCGAAGTGGAACTACGAGCTCGCGCTGCGCAAGCAGAAGCAGAGTGGTGGCGGAGGTGGGGGCGGCGGTCAGTCGAACGCGTCGCCCGCGCCAGCGCAGCAGGAGCCCAAGCCGCAGCCCACGCTCGCGCAACGGCAGGCCGAGCAGCTGCTCGGCAGCGCCGAGCGCGAAGAGCGCGAGGTGCAGGGGAAGAAGCAGCAACAGAATCGCCCCGAGCCTCCACCCGGCGGCAAGGACTGGTGAGGCGACCGTGCTCGTCGTAGCGCTGCTCGCACAGCTGGCCATCACGGCGAACGGTCCCGACACCGGCTCGGCGTGCATGCCGATCCATCTCACGGCCGCGCTGCGCGTTCCCGGACGCGCGGCGATTTCGGTGGACCCGCCGCGCGGTCCCGGCCTGCAGCTGCTCCAGAGTCGCACGACGACGCGCGTCGAGCCCGACGGACGCGGTGCGCAATCGACGATCGTCGAAGCATCGGCGCTGGTCGCGACCGGGCTCACTGGCCGCGTGCAGATCCCGCCGTTCATCGCGCTCGTGGACGGCCGCCGCGTCGAGTCCGCGCCGTTCGTCGTCGATCTGCACGCGCCCATCTCGCCGTCGCCGGTCGTCGTCGTCCGCGCGCAACTCGAGAATCTCCCGATGGGGACGACGGTCGATTCGCTCGTCGTCGGCCAACAGGTGGATTACACCGTCGACGTGCTGCTCAACGAGCCAGCACGCAATCGGCTGCGTCGCAATCCGACGTTCTTTCCGCCCGAGATGGCCTCCGTGCTGGCGTACGATGTGAGCCTGCCTCCAGGCGTGCCGCGCCAGGGACGGCGCTGCTTCGAGACGCTCAGCTATCGTCGCGCGCTCTTCCCGCTCTTTCCGGGCCCCGTCGCAATCCCTCCGGCGGTGCTCACCTATTCGCTGCCGCTCTCGTCGTCGTTCTTCTCGCGCGAGGAGAGCTTCGAGGTGAGAACCGACAGCGTCTTCTTCGGCGCGATCGAGCCGCCGGTGAGCGGGCGGCCGCGCGACTACGCCGGTGCGGTCGGCTCGGTGCGGATCTCGGCGCGCCTCCAATCGCCAACGGCGCGCGTGGGCGATCCGATCGTCCTCACGGCGCGCGTCGACGCGGTCGGCAACGTGAAGCTGCTGCCTCGACCCGTGCTCACCCTGCCGTGGGCGACCCTGACGCCCGGCGACGAGCGCGTCCGGATCGACTCGGCGACGAGCCACATCAGCGGGAGCAAGGAGTATGACTGGATCGTCTCGCCGCGCGTCGTCGGCGCGCAGACGATCCCGAGCATTCGCTACGCGTACTACGATCCCTCGCGAAAGAGCTACGATGTCGCCGTGACCACGCCGCTCACGTTGAACGTCGCGGCGGGCGGCCTCGCACCGAGCGACACGATGCTCGGGCCGCGGCTGCCCGTGCGCGTATCGATGCGTCCCGAGCTCGGCGCGCCGCTCGCCTCGCGGCCGGTGTTCTGGGCGCTGCTCGTCCTCGCGCCGATACCGGCCGCGCTGCGACGCGCCGTGCGTCGACGCCGCTGGCGCGCGCGCGGGCTCTCGCCCCTCAAGCGGCTTCGCCTGCTCTCCGCGTCGCGCGTACCGCCGTCGGCGCCCGAGCTTCGCCGGCTCTTTCTCGACGCGCTGCGCGAGCGCGTTCCATCGATCGGTCGCGAGCACGAGCCGATGGCGCGCCTGCTGCGCCGCGCCGGCGTGAGCGACGCCACCGCGCTCGAGGCCGAAGCGTTGCTGGGTCGTCTCGACGACGCGGCATTCTCGCCTGGCGGCGAGCTCGAGCCGCGCGACCTCGGCGAGGCGGCGGAGATCGCGGCGATGGTGCAGCGCGAAGCGATGCCGATCCACGCGGTTGGGCGTGCGCTGACCGGCTCCAGCGCGATGCTCATCATCGCGGTCGTCGGCGTGCTCGGCGCGACGGACGCCGTGGAGCGCAACTTCGCCGACGGCGTGCGGGCGTACCAGCGCGGACAGTTCGCGCTCGCGGAGAAGCGCTTCCAGCGCGTGACGGCCGACGCGCCGCGCGCCGTGGATGCGTGGGCGAACCTCGGATCGTCGGCGTGGGAAGCCGCCGATTCGGCGATGGCCGCTCGCGCCTGGCATCACGCGCTGCGGCTGGACCCACTCGACGCGGAGGCGCGCGAGCGACTCGCCGGCGTGCAGGTGCTCGGACCGCGATCGGCGGCGTACGTCGCGCCAATCTCGGCCGATCTGCTGGCTGGCGTTGCGCTGGGAGTGTGGCTCGTCGCGTGGATGGTGCTCGCGCTGCCAGAGCGATGGCGCACGGGGCCGGCGCGGCGGTTGGCCGGCGGAGGGATCGTGCTCGCTCTCGTCTCGCTCGCCGCGCTCCTCGAAGTGAATGCGCGACTCGAAGCGCGCGACCTCGGCGTGCTCGTGCACGCACGATCGCTGCTGGATTCGCCCGCGCCCGATGCCCCAATGGTCGCGCCGGCGGGCGCGGGCGAGGCGGGGCGGTTGGGCGCGCGCGAGGGCGGGTGGGTGCATCTCACGCTGGACGCGACGCGTGCCGGGTGGGTGCCGGCCGGCAGCGTGATGCCGATCGATCCGGTGCAGCCGGCGCGATTGACCGGATTGGCGCCGCTCCGGTAACATTCGCCCGATGGCACGCATCGCAGTGCTCCCCTCCGCCGTGGCCGACCAGATCGCCGCCGGCGAGGTGGTCGAGCGGCCCGCGTCCGCCGTAAAGGAGCTCGTCGAGAACGCGCTCGACGCCGGCGCGACCGCGGTGGACGTCGCGGTGGAGGAAGGCGGTCGTCTCCTCATCCGTGTCAGCGACGACGGCACGGGGATGGAGCGCGCCGATGCCGTGCTCGCGCTCGCGCGCCATGCGACGTCCAAGATTCGCGTCGCCTCCGATCTGGTCGGCGTGGCCAGCTTTGGATTTCGCGGCGAGGCCCTCCCAGCCATCTGCTCTGTCAGCCAGATGCTCGTCGAGACCGCACTCGCCGACGGTGCGGGGACGGCGATCCGAGCGGCGGGTGGCCTCGTGCTCGACGTCTCCGACGTCGCGCGCCGTCGCGGGACGACCATCTCGGCGTCACAGCTCTTTTACAACGCGCCTGCGCGGCAGAAATTCCTGCGTGGCGCACGAAGCGAATGGCGCGGCGTAATGGAGGCCGTTGCGACGATCGCGCTCACGCGCTGCGACGTGCGGTTCACGCTGTCGAACGATGGCAAGACCGCGTTCACGCTTCCCGCGGCGAACAGTCTGCGCGATCGCGTCGCCGCGCTGTGGGGCGCCGCCGCCGCGGATCGCATGGTCGACGTGGAGGACGTACGGGGCGCGGTCCAGGTGAGTGGGCTGGTCGAGCGACCGGGCGACGTCGGCACGGCGAGTCGCCGAACGTTCCTCACCGTGAACGGACGGCCGATTCGCGACAACGGAATGCTGCGTGCCGCGGAGGCCGCGTATCGATCGACGCTGTCGGCCGGTCTCCGTCCGTCACTGCTGCTCGCGCTCGTCGTGCCCGCCGACAGCGTCGACGTGAATGTCCATCCGGCCAAAGCCGAGGTGCGCTTCCGCGACCGATGGTCGGTGGAGCGCTGCGTCGAGGACGCCGTACGTCGCGCACTTGGCACCTTCGACGCGAGTGCGGCCCTCGGCGTGCGGCGCTGGTCCGCTGGCGGGCCGGCGTGGAGCACGAACGTGCCCGCCGACGTGGAGCTACTGCGCCCGACGTCGCCCGACGCGTATGGCCTGTTCGCCGGCGCTGGTCATGCCGGCGTCGGCGTCGGCATCGCCGATGCGACCGACGAGGCGATTGCGGACGACGAGCGTCCGCCCGAGCCGCTCTTTCCACCCGCGCCGGCTCCTGCGCGCGAGGTGCGCGCCGACGTCGTGGTCCCGCCGTTGCTGCAGCTCCGCCGCACCTACATGCTGTTCGAGCACGATGACGGTGTGGTGCTCATCGACCAGCACTCGGCGCACGAGCGCGTGCTGTACGAGCAGTTCATGGGGATGCTGGAGCGCGGCGAAGCGCCGTCTCAACGGTTGCTCTTTCCGCTCACGCTCCATCTCACTCCCGCCGAAGGGGACGCGTTCGAATCGAACCGCGACATGCTCGTGCGGCTTGGGTTCGAGGTCGAAGGGTTCGGCGGCCACACGTTGCTCGTGAGCAGCGTTCCCATGCCGCATCCGCGCTTCGACGCGGAGCGCTGCCTGCGCGAGACCCTCGCCACGCTCGCCGGAGATCGCGAAGGGGCCGCGCATGCACGCCACGAGCGTCTCGCCGCCACGGTGGCCTGCAAGGCGGCGATCAAGGCGGGCGACGAGCTCTCGGCCAGCGAGATGCGCGCCCTGTTCGTCGCGCTCGGCGACACCCGTCTTCCTGCGCATGACGTTCACGGACGCTCCACCATCGTGCAGCTGTCGTGGCCGGAGCTCGAGCGCCGCTTTGGACGGCAGTGAAGCGTCGGAGCGCGATGGCGCGCCGATCGTGCGCGTCATCTGCGGGCCCACCGCCGCGGGGAAGACCGGCGTCGCTCTGGCGCTTGCCCGAGACGTCACGCTCACCGTCGTCAGCGCCGATTCTCGCCAGCTCTATCGGCGGTTCGATGTCGGCACCGCGAAGCCGAGCATCGAGGAGCGCCGCGCCGTTCCCCATTGCGGGATCGACGTGCTCGCTCCGACGGTGCGCGCCTCGGCGGCATGGTGGGCCGAACAGGCCGACGGCTGGCTGCGCGAGTCGCTCGCGTCGGGGCGGACTCCGGTGATCGTCGGCGGCACGGGCCTCTACCTGCGCGCGCTGTTCGGCGCGCTCTTCGAAGAGCCGCGGCTGGATGTCGATCGGCGCGCGGCGCTCCAGACCGAGCTCGGCACGCTCGACACCGATGAGCTGCGACGCTGGGTGCGTCAGCTCGATCCGCCTCGCGCCTCGCTTGGCCGGACGCAGCTCCTGCGTGCGGCCGAAATCGCCCTGCTCACGGGGCGACGCGTGAGCGATCTACACCGCGAGCATGCGCGCCCACCACGCTGGCGCGCGCGGTATCTTCTCGTCGATCCCGCGGAGGGATTGGCCGCACGGATCGAAGCGCGTGCCCGATCGATGATGGATGCCTGGCGGGCGGAAGTGCGCGCGCTCGCGCGTGATGTGCCGGAGGACGCGCCGGCCTGGAACGCCTCCGGCTACCGGGCGATTCGTCTGCTCGAACGCGGTGAGCTCACCTACGACGACGCGCTGGAGACCGTGATCATCGAGACCCGACAGTATGCCAAACGTCAACGAACCTGGTTCCGCCATCAGCTCTCTGGTCAGCCGGTGACACGACTCGATCCGCGATCGGCCGACTGGCACGAGCGCGCCCTCGACTGGTGGAACGCATGCGACGCATGAAGATCGGCATCACCTGCTATCCGACGTATGGCGGCTCGGGCGCCGTCGCGACGGAGCTCGGCATCGCGCTGGCGCATCGCGGCCACGAGATCCACTTCATCACGTACCAGCAGCCATTCCGACTGCCCGCCTTCCTGCCTCGCATTTATTTTCACGAGGTGGACGTCGGACGGTATCCGCTGTTCGAGTACCCGCCGTACGACCTCGCGCTCGCCGTGCGCATGCACGAGGTCGTGCTCGCCCACAAGCTCGACCTGCTGCACGTGCACTACGCCATCCCGCACGCGACCAGCGCGTGGATCGCGAAAGAGATGCTCGCGCCGGTGCGCCCCGACATCAAGGTGCTCACGACGCTGCACGGCACCGACATCACGATCGTGGGGCAGGATCCGTCGTTTCACGCGATCACGAAATTCTCGATCGAGAAGTCGGACGGCCTCACCGCGGTGTCGCGCTACCTGCGTGCCGAGACGCAGAAGGCGTTCGGATGCTCGGGCTGCAACATCGAAGTGATCCCGAACTTCATCGATCCGACGGTCTACGACCGGTCGCGCTACGAGCCGCAGCTCAGGGATCAGGTCGAGGGTGGTCGCAAGGTTCTCATGCACATCTCGAACATGCGCCCCGTCAAACGCGTGCGCGACGTCGTCGCGATCTATGCGCGCGTGGCAGAGCGGATCCCGAGCGTGCTCGTGATGGTCGGCGACGGTCCCGATCGCATCGACGCGGAGTCGGAAGCGAAGCGGCTCGGCGTCGAGGACAGCGTCTTCTTCCTTGGCAAGCTGGAATCGGTCGCGCCGCTGCTCGCGAGCGCCGATCTCTTTCTCCTGCCCACCCAGAGCGAGTCGTTCGGTCTGAGCGCGCTCGAGGCGCTCGCGACGGGGGTGCCGGTGATCGGCGTACGTGCCGGCGGGCTGCCGGAGGTGGTTCGCGACGGAGAGACGGGCGCCCTGTGTGCGGCGGGCGACGTGGAGGGGATGGCCGAGGCGGCCATCCACTTCCTCGGCGACGACGACCGATGGCACGCCGCGAGCACGCTCGCGGCCGCCGATGCGCGCGAGCGATTCGGGCTGGAGCAGGTGGTCGCTCGCTACGAGGCCTTCTACGCGAACGCGCTCGGCGCTAGCGTGCTGGCAGACGATCTCTAGCCTCACTCACCTCCTCGCCGACCCGTGATCGCACTGCAGACCGCTGTGTCAGCGCAGACCGTGCTCGATGCCTTCCATGCCGCCATCCTCGGCGTCGTCGAAGGCATCACCGAGTTTCTGCCGGTGTCCTCCACGGCGCATCTCATTCTCGCGAGCCACGCGCTCGGCATCCGAGAAACCGAGTTCCTCAAGAGCTTCGAGATCATCATCCAGCTCGGCGCCATTCTGTCCGTCGTCGTGCTGTACTGGCGCAAGTTCTTCGACGTCGAGGTGCTCAAGAAGCTCGTCGTCGCGGTGATCCCGACCGGCGTGATCGGGCTGACCGTCTACAAGACGATCAAGGGCTATCTGCTCGGCAACGTGGTGGTCGTGCTCCTCGCGCTCGTGATCGGCGGCATCGCGCTCATCCTGTTCTCGCGATTGAAGCGCGTTCCCGATCGCGAGACGGATTTCCGCGAGATCACGTACGGCAAGGCGTTTCTCATCGGGCTGTTTCAGTCGATCGCCGTGATCCCCGGTGTGTCGCGATCGGCGGCGACGATCGTCGGCGGATCGCTCATCGGCGTCTCCAAGCGCACCATCGTCGAATTTTCCTTCATGCTCGCCGTGCCCACGATGCTGGCGGCGAGCGGCCTGGAGCTCGTCAAGAACCGGTCGGCGCTGCAGGGCAACATGAGCGTGCTCGCCGTCGGCTTCATCGTCAGCTTCATCACGGCGATCATCGCGATCAAGTCGTTCCTCAACTACATCAAGAACCGCGACTTCTCGCTGTTCGGCTGGTATCGCATCGCGCTCGCGGTCGTGTACTACCTTGCGTTCCTCCGCTGACGGCGCGAGCGCGACGCTCGACGGTATCGTCGCGGCGGATCTCGCGAGCCAGCTCGGCGTGCCGCGGGTCGATCTCTTCGCGTCGGTGAGCTCGACGCTGGACGTCGCGCACACGATTGCCGCCGACGCGCCGAGCGGCACGGTCATCGTCGCCGACGAGCAGACGTCGGGTCGTGGGCGCCATGGTCGTCGCTGGGCGTCGCCACCTGGCGCGGGCCTCTGGCTGACGTTGATCGAGCGCCCGACCGACGCCCGTGCGCTCGACGTGCTCGCGCTGCGCTGTGGGCTCTTCGCCGCCGAAGCGCTCGATGCACTGGCCGCTGGACCGATCGGCGTGAAGTGGCCGAACGATCTCTACGTCCGCGGCGCGAAGCTCGCCGGAGTGCTCATCGAGACGCGATGGCGAGGCACGAAGCCCGAATGGGTCGCCATCGGCTTCGGCCTCAACGTCGCCTCGCCAGGACTCGAGGGGGCCATCGGACTCGTTGCTGGAACCACCCGGCTCGGCGCCCTCGCGCGGCTCGTGCCCGCGCTCCGGCGCGCCGCCGCGGCGAGTCGCCATCTTACCGAGGACGAGCTCACGCGTTGGCGCGCACGAGATCTCGCCGTCGATCGAATGTGCATTGAGCCCGTCGAGGGCAAGATCGCCGGCATCACGGCGGCGGGTGAGCTGCTCGTGACGCGCGCCGACGGCACGACTTCGAGACACCGCACCGGATCACTCACCTTCGCCGAGCCGCTCGAATGCTCCTGACCTTCGACGTGGGCAACACCGAGACGACGTTGGGCCTCTACGAGGGCATGACGCTTCGCGCGCACTGGCGCGTGATGACCGACGTGCCGCGAACGGACGACGAGATCGCCGTGCTGCTGCGTGGTCTGCTCGCGGGTGCGGACATCCCGCTCTCGGACGTCACGGGCGCCGTGATCGGCTCGGTGGTGCCGCGGGTGACGGAGCCGCTCGCCGAGGCGTGTCGGCAGCTCCTCCCAAACGGACGCGTCGAGCTGATCGACGCCCGGTCGGCGCTTCCCATCACGCTCGCCGTCGACGAGCCGCTGACGGTGGGCGCCGATCGGATCATCAACACGCTCGCGGCCAGCCGGCGCTACGGGCGCGACGCGATCGTCGTCGACCTCGGCACCGCGACGACGTTCGACTGCATCACGAAGAACGCGGTCTTTCTCGGCGGCGTGATCGCGCCCGGCGTGCGCACGTCCGCCGAGACATTGTTCCGGCGGACCTCGAAGCTGCCAGCGACGGAGCTCGTGGCGCCGGCGCGAACGATCGGCACGCGCACGGAGGATTGCATTCGTGCCGGCATCATGTTCGGCACTGCTGAATCGATCGATGGGGTCGTGCGCCGGATCAAGGCGGAGTGGCCGAACGAGGAGGTCCCGATCGTGATCGGGACCGGAGGGCTCGCGGAGCTGTTCGCACCGCTCTGTCGCTCGTTCGACGAGGTCGACCCGTACCTCACGCTGTACGGCCTCGCGCTCGCCTACGGGCTGGTGGCACCGAGCGCTTAGCGTCTCCAGAGCGCCCCGTCAAGTCCCTCCAGGCGCGCAGCGAACGAGCGAAGCGGACTCGGCGCAAGTCGTTCATTGCCAACAATTTGGCGCATCCAACATCAGTCGCTCGCATCCCCTTGTTTCGGTCTGCCGAGACGAGTATCATTCGGGCTGTTAGCACTCCTCGTATTTGAGTGCTAATCGTCCGAACGAAAGCATGTTCACCGTTTCAAAGCATGGAGGCGCACCACCTATGGCCACCAAGAGCGCGGCTGGCGTGAAGCTCTCGCCGCTGTCCGATCGGGTCGTCGTCAAGGCGACCGAAGAGTCCGAGCAGATGCGCGGCGGGCTGTACATCCCGGACACGGCGAAGGAGAAGCCGCAGCAGGGTGAGATCATCGCCGTCGGTCCTGGCAAGTACGAGGACGGCAAGCTCGTCCCGATGTCCGTCAAGGTTGGCGACAAGGTGCTGTACGGCAAGTACAGCGGCACCGAGATCACGCTCGACAACGAGCAGTATCTGATCCTTCGCGAGTCCGACGTCCTCGCGATCGTCGCGTAACCACCGCTCACGCATACAGAGGAATACACATGGCTAGCAAAGAGCTGCATTTCAACGTCGATGCGCGCGCTGCACTGAAGCGCGGTGTCGATCAGCTTGCCGAGGCGGTGAAGGTCACCCTCGGTCCGAAGGGTCGGAACGTCGTCATCGACAAGAAGTTCGGCGCGCCGACGGTCACGAAGGACGGTGTCACGGTCGCCAAGGAGATCGAGCTGTCCGATCCGCTCGAGAACATGGGCGCCCAGATGGTGAAGGAAGTCGCGACCAAGACGTCCGACAACGCCGGCGACGGCACGACGACGGCCACGGTGCTCGCCCAGGCGATCTTCCGCGAAGGCCTCAAGAACGTCACCGCCGGCTCCAACCCGATGGCGATCAAGCGCGGCATCGACAAGGCCGTCACGGCCGTGATCGAAGAGCTGAAGCGGATCAGCGTTCCGACGACGGGCAAGAAGGAGATCGCCCAGGTCGGCTCCATCTCGGCCAACAACGACATCGAGATCGGCAATCTCATCGCCGAGGCGATGGAGAAGGTCGGCAAGGATGGCGTCATCACGGTCGAGGAAGCGCGTGGCGTCGAGACGACGCTCGAGACGGTCGAGGGCATGCAGTTCGACCGCGGCTACGTCTCGCAGTACTTCGTGACCGACCCGGACAAGATGGAAGCGGTCCTCGAGGATCCGTACATCCTCATCCACGACAAGAAGGTCTCGTCGATGAAGGACCTGCTCCCGGTGCTGGAGAAGGTCGCGCAGCTGGGCAAGCCGCTGCTGATCATCGCCGAGGACGTCGATGGTGAGGCGCTCGCCACGCTCGTCGTGAACAAGCTGCGCGGCACGCTGCGCGTCGCTGCCGTCAAGGCGCCGGGCTTCGGCGATCGCCGCAAGGCGATGCTCGCCGACATCGCCGTACTGACGAACGGTCAGGTCATCAGCGAGGAAGTCGGCTTCAAGCTCGAGAACGCCGTCGTCACCGATCTCGGCCGCGCGAAGCGCGTCGTCATCGACAAGGACAACACGACGCTCATCGACGGCGCCGGTGAGGACGCGAAGATCCAGGGCCGCATCAAGGAGATCCGGGCCGCGATCGATTCGTCCACGTCGGACTACGACAAGGAGAAGCTCCAGGAGCGTCTCGCCAAGCTTGCCGGTGGTGTCGCCGTGATCAACGTCGGCGCCGCGACCGAGGCCGAGATGAAGGAGAAGAAGGCCCGCGTCGAGGATGCGCTGCACGCCACGCGCGCCGCGGTCGAGGAAGGCATCGTCCCTGGCGGCGGCGTCGCGTTGATCCGCGCGCAGAAGGTCCTCAAGACGCTGAAGCTCGACGAAGCCGACGAGCAGATCGGCGTCGACATCATCCGTCGCGCCATCGAGGAGCCGCTCCGCATGATCGTGCAGAACGCGGGCGGCGAGGGGTCGATCGTGCTCGAGAAGGTTCGCTCGAGCAAGGACGACAAGTTCGGCTACAACGCCCTCACGGACACGTACGAGGATCTCGTCCAGGCTGGCGTGATCGATCCCACGAAGGTGACGCGCACGGCGCTCCAGAACGCCGCGTCGA
>JBDTOD010000081.1:0-19820 GCA_039933415.1 bacterium | reverse complement strand
CGTTGGCGAGCACGGCGACGTACGAGCCCGCCGGCACGCCGCCGAATGCGCGCGTATCTGCCCGCTCGATGCGAGCGTGCGATGGCGTCGATGGAAAGAATGGCAGCACGCCGACGCCGAGCAGGGCGACGGAGTGGCGAACGCACTTGGAGAGCACGGAAGTGACGAGAGGTGGGGGCTGAAACCGGCCACGTGTGTGGCCCCAGTGTATGGAGACGAATGGCGCAACAAATGGTTCCGTCAAATGCCTCACGGCGCGGAACGCTAGCAGTGCCGCTTGCGCTCCGCGAGCGGACACGACACGTTCGCGCCGCCCTTTTGAGGCCGAAAGACATGGTTGACGACGATCAGCGTCCGGTCGAGCTGCTGCCGCCGGAGAGTCTCGCCTGGTACAACGAAGTGTTCGGCGAAGCGCCCGTGATGGTCGCGCTTCACCGCCACGGCCGATATCTGTACCTGAACCGTGCCGGTCAGGAGAGCGTCGGACTGACCTCGCTCGACGAGGTGATCGGGCGCAGCGTGATGGATTTCGTCGCCCCCGAGGAGCGACGCGTCGTCGAGTCGCGGATCGAGACGGCCTCCGGGTCCCACGCGGTCGCACCGCTCCGCCGCGCACGGTGCCGACGACTCGACGGCACCCTGTTCGACGTCGAGGTCATGACCGTGCCAGTGACGGTCGGCGGAATGCGCGTGGTGCAGAGCATCGCGATGGACGTCACGGAGCGGGATCGCGTGGCGCGCGCGTTCGCGCAGTCGGAGGAGAAGTTCGCGACGGCGTTCGAGGCGAGCCCGGATGGCATCGTCATCGTGCGACTCGACGACCTGCAGATCATCAACGCGAATCCCGCGTGGTGCTCGCTCACGGGCACGTCGCACGAACGTGTGAACGGCAGGTCGCTCCGAGACCTGCCGATCGCCCTCAAGCCAGATGAACGGCGCGAGCTGTTCGCACGCGTGACGCGTGACGGCCGGCTGCGCGCCTTCTCGCTCCAGTACCGGTACGCGGATAGCAGCGAGTGGCGCCATGCATGCATCTCGGCCGAGGTGCTGGAGCTCGAGGGGGCGCGATGCGTGCTCGCCATCGCGCGTGACGACACGGAGGATCGGCGCCTCCAGGCACGAATGCGCCAGTCGCAGAAGATGGATGCGGTCGGCCAGCTCGCAGGCGGCATCGCGCACGACTTCAACAACCTGCTCACCGTGATCCGCGCGAACGCCGAACTGGTGATCGGCGACGCCCCGGTCTCGACGGCGAGTCGGGAGGATCTCGGCGAGATTCTCGCCGCGTGCGACCGGGCGGCAGCGCTCACGCGCCAGCTTCTCGCGTTCAGTCGCACGCAGCCGCTCGACACCAAGCCGTTCGATCTCAACGAGACGCTGCGCACGGCAGGCCGGATGATCGCTCGGATGCTCGGGCCGGCGACGTCCATCGACTGGCAGCTACGCGACGTACCGCTCGTGCTGGCCGATCGCGGGCAGGTCGAGCAGATCCTGATGAACCTGCTCGTCAACGCGCGCGACGCGATGCCGGATGGCGGAGTGATCACGCTCGAGACGACGGAGCAGACGGTCACGGAGACGACGTTCCTCGAGCACATGACCGGGATCACCGTCATCCCGGGCGACTACGTGCGCTGGACGGTGGCCGATCACGGTGTCGGCATGTCCGACGAAACGAAGTCACGCGTGTTCGAGCCCTTCTTCACGACGAAGCAGCCGGGCAGCGGCACGGGACTGGGTCTCGCCACCGTATACGGCATCGTCAAGCAGTCGCAGGGCTACATCTGGCTCGACAGTACGCTCGGGATGGGGACGGCGGTGCACGTGTACCTGCCTGTCAGCGCGCCTGCCACCGAAGTACGCGGGTAGCACGAGTACGCGAGGTATCCAGATTGGCATACGGGTCCCCAGAATGCTTGGGGAGCCGTCCGTGCATATCCCCTCTGACCGTCGCAGCACCTGGCGCCCTCATTCGCGGGCCGGGGTCAGAGCCCGGGGTCAGAGCCCGGGGTCAGAGCCCGGGGTCACGGCGACTGCAGCGAAGCGGTTGTGCATCGACGTGACGCGCTCAGCCGAACTTGGCGTCGATCGCGGTGCGAATCTGATCGAGCGTTTTGCCTTCGCCGTGCATCCGGAAGGCGAGTCGCGCTTGCCCCTGACAGATCATGCAATGCTGCGCCATGCCGTCGGTTTCGAAGCACGACAGCAGCGAGTAGAACTCCGGAAGCTCGGCGCAGCCACAGTTGCAGCGGATCCCGTCGACGACCTGCGGGATCTGGCGGACCATGTCGAACACGGGCGCGGCGCTCGGCCCCTCCTTGAGCGCGTCTCGCTGCAACACCTTCGACGCGTCGATGCCAGGCCTGGGCGTGGGATGCGTGTGCGGCCCCGGGGTGGCGGCGCGCCCGAGCGTACTGGCCCATGCGAGCGAGGGACGGCCGAGTGCCATGCCCGCGGCGGCGACCAGCGCACCGGCGGAGCGGCGAAGCAGCTCACGTCGGGCGAGCGTCGGCTGGTGCGGTGGATGGGGCATGCGGAGCTCCTGGTATGCTTGACCCGTGGTACCTCGAAGTGTGCCCTGAAGATCCCGGAACGGGCAAGGGAGCCGAGCGACGGCTGGCTCAGCGCGCCGCGCCGAGCCAGCCATGACGTCGCATCCACCCTTCGGCGAGCGTCGGCCACATGGAGAGCACGGGATCCTTGGGTGCCATGCCATATCCGTGACCGCCGTGCTCGAAGATGTGCATCTCCACCGGAACCGAGGCGTCACGCAACGCGCGGTACATGAGGATCGCGTTCTCCACGGGCACGGTACGGTCATCGGTGCTGTGGACGATGAAGGCGGGTGGCGTGGCGCGCGTGACCTGCAGCTCGTTGGAAAGAAGGCGCACGAGCGCTGGATCGGCGTTGGGTCCGAGCAGGTTGTCGTGCGATCCCTTGTGCGTCACGGAGTCGCGCATCGTGATCACGGGATAGATCAGCATCATGAAGTCCGGCCTCGAGCTCACGCGATCGATCTCGTCGCCACCCGAGGTCCAGCCCGCGTCGAAGTGCGTGCCGGCGGTGGACGCGAGGTGCCCGCCGGCCGAGAAGCCGATGATGCCGAGGCGGTTCGGATCCACGCCCCATTCCGCGGCGCGCGCACGCGCCGTGCGAATCGCGCGCTGGGCATCGTTGAGCATCGTCGGATGATGGTACTGCGGACCGAGCCGGTATTTCACGACGAACGCCGTGACGCCATTGCTGGCGAGCCAGTTCGCGATCGCGCTTCCCTCGTGGTCCATCGCCAGGTGCGCGTATCCACCGCCGGGAAAGACGACGACCGCCGTGCCGTTTGCCTTGCCGACGGGCGGGAGGTAGGGCGTGATCTCGGGTTGATCAGTCGGCGCGGTGCCGAGCGCGCCAGGCGCGCCGTTCGCCCAGAGCGGGAACGTCGGTTGCACCCGCGCGGATGCGGGCTGCGCGGATGTGGGCTGCGCGGGTGCGGATTGCGCGGGTGCGGTTGCGCAAGCCTGTCCGAACGCGGCTCCGCCGCATAGCAGCACCGAGACGATCGCACGCCGCGACGTGTGCGGTGTGTTTCGCGCGGAGAGCGCGGAGAATGCCGAGATCATCAGGAGTCGGGTGAGGGTCTGCTCAGAGGCTCTTTCGCGCGACGTGCTTCAGGTACGTATCCGCGATCGGCGGCGAGTGCATCGCGCGGAACTCGTCGACGTCGCGCAGCACGATGCTCGGACCATTCGTGGCCTTCTGCGCGCGCACGCGATGCAGCTCCACGTCGCGCACATCGTCGAGCACGATCGCTGGCCGCGTGTCGGGCGACATGAATCCGACGTCGACGCCGTCCATGCGGATGCCGTTCGCGTGGCGCACGTAGAATCCGTACGCGGGCAACACGCCGAACAGGCTCGGCTCCGGATACATGGCTTCGCGTTCGGGCACGGCGTATGGATCGCGCGGCGGGTTGCCACCGGGCGGCCGAAAGAAGTTGTTCACGAGCTCGGGCGGCTGCTTGGCCGCCGTCTCGAGCGAGAGGCCGCCGCGAGAGTAGACGCGGATGTTGCTCAGCCGCACGTCTTCAATCTGATGCCCTGGTGTGCCCACGATCATCGACGGATAGCGCGCATCGGCGTCGTACACGACGACGTTGCTGATCGAGATGCGTCGCAGCGCTCCGACCGCTGTGCCAGCGGGTCCGCGCATGCGGCTGGCGAGCCGGAGAAAGATCGGCGCGTTGGAAACCTCGCGCATCGTGATGTTGTTGATGGTCACGTCTTCCAGCAGCGCGCCGTCGACCGTCTCGAGCGCGAGGCCGCGCGAACGGTTGAACACGACGTTCGAGATCGTGATGTTCCTGAACGCGCCGTTCGATTCGGTGCCGAGTTTGATGCGGCCGGTCGGCCCGTCGCGGTCGGGCGCCGCGGTCGTCGTGCGGCCAAAGGTGCCGTCCAGCATCGTGCCGACGTCGAACCCGCTGACCATGCTGTTCGTGATCGCCACGTTCTCCGTGGCGCGCGCCTCGCCCAGCGCATAGGAACTCTTCAGCACGATGGCGTCGTCGTTCGGCGCGTTCACGCTCGTGTTCGAAATGCGCACGTTGCGACACCCGTCCACGTCGATCCCGTCGCGGTTGGTGTCGATCGTGACGTTGTCGATCGTGAGGTTGTCGACGCCGGTGGCGAGGATCGACATGTGCCCACCGCGATAGATCGTGAAGTCGCGGAGCAGCACGTTGCGCGAGCGCTTGAGCGCGATGGCCTTGTTCGCCTGGCCGGGCCGCGTGTTCACATCTTCCGCGCGACCGCCGAGCCCTCGGCTCAGCCCTTTGCCGTCGATGCGGCCCGGCCCGGTGATGGAGACGTCCTCGACGTTCTCGCCCCAGATCAGACTGTTGTGCCAGTGGCTGTGGCCGAAGTCCTGGAACGCGTTGCCGGGTCCTGCTTCGGCGGGATCGAAGCCCCGGCCGCCGCCCGTGTCGGCGGCGAGCAGGACGGCCCCCTGATCGAGGTGCAGCCCGACGTGGCTGCGCAAGCGGATGGAATGGCTCGCGTAGGTACCTCCGGGGATGGTCACCGTGCCGCCCCCCACCGCAACGGCTGCCTCGATAGCGCGGTTGATCGCGTCGCTGTCGATCGTGACGCCGTCGCCCGTGGCGCCGAAGTCGCGAACATTGAAGGATCGGGTGGAGCTGGGCGTCCGGACCACGGAGACGACCTGAAACCCGACGGGCGCAGTGGCAGTGGACGTCGTCGCCGCCGTCGCGGGAAACGTCTTCGTCTGTCCAGCGCTGCCGGCACATGCGAGTGAAAGCGCGGCCAGAAGCGCCGTCGGCGCGGCGAGCGAACGTCGGTGTCGAATGGGCATGTGCACGGTCAATCGAGGTGGAAGATCTCGCGCAGCTCCACACTGCGTGGGCTGCTGTCCGGATTCGTCGGCATGATGTCGCGCATGTGCTTCCACCAGCGCTTGCACACGTCGGTCTGCGCGATGGCGTCCCATCGCGCCTCGTCTTCGATCTCCACGTAGCCGAACAGGCTGCCGTCGGTCTCGTCGAGGAAGATCGAGTAGTCGTGCACGCCGTGCTGCGCGAGCACGTCTTGAAGCTCCGGCCAGATGGGAGCGTGCCGGCGCGCATATTCCGCCGACTCACCCGGGTTCACCGCCATGCGAAAGGCTTTGCGAATCATTACGCGCTCACGGGCCGAATCGCTCGACGAGGCGGCGCACGTCGGCCGCGGGCGCGGCGAAGGCGGTACCATGCCGAATGCCGTCTGGAAGCGCGAGCTTCGCACTCACGTCGGTCCACTGCTTCAGGTCAGCCGACGCGAGCGCGCCGTACCGATGCTCGCGGTATCGGTCGAAGTAGACGATCCATCGTTGGCCCACGCGCAACGCCGTTGGCCCTTCTGCCCAGTAGTCGCCGGTGATTGGTGCGGTGGGCGCGGACCATGGGCCATCGGCATGGTCGGCGAAGGAGAGGCGGATGTTCTTCTGCGCCGTCGGCGTCTCCGTCTCGTCCTTGAGGAACATCACGTAGCGTCCACCATCGCGCACGATGTCCGCGTCGATCACGCTGAAGCCATGATCGTAGAGCAGCTTCGTCGGCGTGAATGTCTTGAAGTCCGTCGTCGTGACGAAGTAGAGGCGATGGTTGTACTTGCCTCCGCCGCCGCCGACGTCGCTCGCCGGATAGCGGCCGGGAATCGTCGACGCCCAATAGATCATGAATCGTCCCGCCGGCGAGTCGTAGAGCAGCTCTGGCGCCCATGTGTTGAGCGCGGTGGGCTCGTGCGCCATGGCGGGGACGTACGTCTCCCCCTCCCACGTGATCAGGTCCTTCGAGTGCGCGTAGCCAAAGCCGTGCTCGTTCCAGCCGGCCGTCCACACCATGTGATACGTACCGTCGGGGCCGCGTACGATGGAGGGATCGCGCGTCAGCTTCTCCTTGCCGACGGTCGGCGTGAAGAACGCGCTGTCGTGCCGGAGCGCTCGCCAGGTGAAGCCGTCCTCGCTGTGCGCGAGGTGCAGGCCGTCCTCGCCGTTTCCCTTGAAGTAGGCGAACAGATACTCGCCACTCGCCGCCGCGGCAGCCGCGATGAACGGACTGGCCGGCAGCGCGAACTGCTCCAGCGGATCCGGATGCGATGGGTCATATGGCGGAATGTCCGGCAGAAGCTCACGCGCCAGTGGCAGCGATGTCTTCTTCAACCCTTCGACGACCATCCGCGCCAGCTCGTACGCGCCGTAGTTGTTGAAGTGCGTGTCGTCCTCGAGCGCCGATGTCTGACCCGGATAGGTGTTCGCCGGATAGTGGACGAACGCCTTCGTCGAGCGCTCCGGGCCGAGCGCCTCGTAGAACCGCTTGCTCATCGCGTTGAGGTCGATGAGCGCGACGTGCTGCTCGGCGGCGACCTGACGCACCGCCGCAGGATAGTCGCCGAGTGTGTTGATGATCGTGCCCGTGGAGTCGAAGCGGCGGCGGTGCATCGAGGTCACCAGCACCGGCGTCGCGCCACGCGAGCGCGCCTCGTCGATGTATCGCTGCAGGTACTCCTTATAAGTGGTGAACGGCTCGAGGTACGTCGAGCCAGGCTTCTGGTCATTGTGCGCGAACTCGATGAACAGGTAGTCGCCCCGTTTCATCGTGCTCAGCACCTTGGCGAGCCGCCGCTCGCCGATGAAGGCCTTGAGTGTCTCGCCCGACTCCGCGTGGTTCGCGATCACCACGCGACCCGGCTTGAAGAAGCGCGGGATCATCTGCCCCCACGCCGCCCACGGCTCGGTGGTCTGATCGACGACGGTAGAGTTGCCGGCCAGAAAGACGGTGACGGGGTTCGCCGCAGGCACGACGCTGATCTCTCGCACCGCCGGGTGCGCGCCGTTGAACTCGAGAGTGAGCCGATCGTCCCACGTCGCCGTTCCGATCTCGCGCGGCTTGCGCCGCACCGAGTCGCCGCCCGCGATTGCGGGCGTGCGCACATTCACCGTGAAGGTGCGCGTCACCGCCTTGCCGGAGCCGGTGCGTACACGCTCCAGCATGAGCCGGCGCGACTCTGCCTTCACCGTCGTCTCGCCGTCTCGCGCGGAATCGCCGAGCACGAGGGTGACGTCGTAGTTCCCCTCGGGAAGGGCGACGTCGAACAGGAAAGGCTGGTCGCTCGAGCATGTCGTCGTCGCGCCCACCAGTGGGGTTCTGAACCCGTAGCCGCGCTCGGCCGAGTACCGCATGTCGGGACCGATCGGCGTCACGCCGACGGCTGCCTTGCCGCCGCACCGAAAATGCCAGCGGTTCGACGTCGGCCGGCCGGTCTGGGCCGCCAGTGGCCCCGCCGCAAGCGCCAGCACGAGGCTCGCGCGAGAGAAAGTAAACAGAGTCATCTGCAGCTGTCGAAGCGTGTGACTGGACCGGGAAGCAGTCGGCTAGAAGACTTCGCATCGCGGGCGCTGTCAAGCCGGTCCACGGAGTCGGCGCGCAGCGTCGAATGGCCACGGTTGTTGCCGCCGCGAGGTCGAGCGATAACTTCTACGCCCATGCCACGCCCGCGGTCCGCGCCTGATCTTTATCTGCTGAGCAAGGTCAGCACGCTCTACTATCTCCGCGATCAGACCCAGCAGGAGATCGCAGAGCGGATCGGCCTGTCGCGTCCCGCCGTGTCACGGCTGCTACGCGATGCGCAGACGCACGGCATCGTCCAGATCACCATCTCGCCGCCTGAAGGACTTCACCTCGACCTGGAGACGCGGCTCGAAGAGTTGTTCGGCCTTGGCGTCGTGCGTGTCGTGCCGGTCGAGACCGGCACCAGCCCCGAACTCCTGCGCCGCCAGATCGGCGCAACGGCGGCCGGTTTCCTCGCGCGCAGCGTGCAGCCGGGCGAGTCGATCGGCCTGGCATGGGGGACGACGCTCGGCGCGATGGTGCAGGCCATGTCGCCGCTCGCCACCGAGAACGTCCACGTGGTGCAGACCCTGGGCGGCATCGGGCCGCCGTCCGCCGAGGCGTACGCCGCGGAGCTGGTGCGGCGTCTGGCGCAGCTGCTGGGCGCGTCGCCCGTGCTGTTCCCGACCCCGGGCGTCGTTGGGACGGCCGAGGTGCGCGACGTGTTGCGCAGGGATCCGCACGTGCGGGCGGCGCTTGAGCACTTCGACGCGCTCGACACCGTGTACGTCGGCATCGGCGCCATCGGCACGAATACGGTGCTGAACGACGGGCACTCGATGCCGCCCGGGACGTACGAGGCGCTCAAGGCGGCCGGTGCCGTGGGCGACATCGCGCTCCGGTTCTTCGACGCCGACGGCGCGCCGGTCAAGTCGTCGCTCGACGACCGGATTCTCGGCATCACCGCCGAACAGCTCCACAAGGTGCCGCGAGTGGTGGCGGTGGCAGGTGGGCCCGAGAAGGTCGAGGCGATCCTCGCTGCGCTCAAGTCGAAGATGGTAGACGTGCTCATCACCGATCACGACACCGCCGAGGAGCTCGTTCGACGCGGCTCGTGAAGGGCGTCGGCCACCTTGAGCCGACCGTGACTGATCGGTAAGCTTACCGTCCGATTCGCTCTCGCGTCCGAGGTGATATCGCTGATCTGGGTGCGGCGGTTGATCGATACGGCGGTTGATCGGTGGAGCAGTTCTCCGCGCCCTCGGCAGTCTTCCGCGACTCCGCGCGAAACCAGAGCAACAGTCATCCTGCCGTTTCCGCGTCATCCTGTTGTAATCCGCGTTCGCGTCGTTCCTCGTTCTGCCCGCACTGATGCCTCTCAATCGGAAGATTCGCTACGGGATGGTCGGTGGTGGCCCCGGCGCTTTCATCGGAGCCGTGCACCGCAAGGCCGCCGCGATGGATGGCGAGATCGAGCTCGTGGCGGGCGCGTTCTCGTCCGACGCGGCAAAGTCGCGCCAGCACGGCGAGTCGCTGCACCTCGACGCGACGCGTGTCTACGCGTCGTGGCAGGACATGCTGGCCGGCGAGCAGAAGCTGCCCGAGGGCGACCGGATCGACTTCGTCACCATCGTCACGCCAAACGTCGCGCACTTCGAGATCGCGCGAGGATTCATCGAGGGGGGCTTCCACGTCGTGTGCGACAAGCCGATGACGACGACGCTCGAAGATGCTGAATCGCTCTGCACGCTCGTGACGAAGCACGACACCGTGTTCGGATTGACGCACAACTACACCGGCTTTCCCATGGTGAAGCAGGCGCGCGAGCTCGTGCGTCAGGGGACGCTGGGCGAGATCCGGAAGATCGTCGCCGAGTATCCGCAGGGATGGCTCGCCGGCGCGACGGGCATCAGCATGTGGCGGCTGGATCCCAAGGTGGCGGGGATCTCGTCGGCGGTGGGGGACATCGGGCTCCATGCGTGGCACCTCGCGCGCTACATCAGCGGGCTCGAGGTCGAGTCGCTGTGCGCTGACCTGACGACGTTCGGCAAAGGCTACGAGCTCGAGGACGACGCGAACCTGTTCGTGCACTATCAGGGCGGCGCGCGGGGGATCGTCTACTCGTCGCAGATGTCGGTCGGCGAGGAGAACGGGCTGCGCGTGCGCATCTACGGCACCAAGGCGGGGCTCGATTGGAAGCAGGAGAACCCCAACTACCTCGATCTGCTCTACGCCAACGAGCCGACGCGCACCTACCGACGCGGCAACGACTATCTCGACCCGATCGTGAAGCACAACTCGCGGCTGCCGTTCGGTCATCCGGAGGGCTTCATCGAGGCGTTCGCGAACATCTATCTCAACGTGGCACGCACGATCGCCGCACGCGTGGCTGGCGAGGAGCCGGGCGAGTTCGACACCGACTTCCCGACGGTGTTCGACGGAGCGCGCGGCGTGCACTTCATCCACAAGGCGATCGAGAGCGGCAAAAAGAAGGGATGGGTGGACGCGCAGTACACCCCACCCGGCGCCTGATCGCCCGCACCCCGCACCCCGCACGTCACATCCCGCACGACGCACCCCGCATCCCGCGATCATGACGAGAGCTGTCACCCTGTTCACCGGCCAGTGGGCCGACCTCACCCTCGAGACCGTGGCGCAGAAGGCCAGCGAGTGGGGCTACGATGGCCTCGAGCTCGCGTGCTGGGGCGACCACTTCGACGTGCGACGCGCCATGACCGAGGACGGCTACGTACAGGGCCGGCTCGATCTGCTCGCCAAGTACGACCTCGAGGTCTACGCGATCAGCAACCACCTCGTAGGTCAGGCGGTGTGCGACAACATCGACGAGCGTCACAAGTCGATCATCCCGCCATACGTCTGGGGTGACGGCAACCCGGAGGGCGTGCGCGAGCGCGCCGCGAAGGAGATGCAGGACACGGCGCGCGCCGCGGCCAAGCTCGGCGTCACGGTGGTGCCCGGATTCACCGGCTCGTCCATCTGGCCGCTGCTCTACAGCTTCCCGCCCGTCTCCGACGCGCAGATCGACGCGGGCTACGCCGATTTCGCCAGGCGGTGGAACCCGATCCTCGATGTGTTCGACGAGGTCGGCATTCGCTTCGCGCTCGAGGTGCACCCCACGGAGATCGCGTTCGACACCTCATCGGCGCAGCGCACGCTCGACGCGATCGGCGGGCGCAAGGCGTTCGGCTTCAACTACGACCCCAGCCACCTCGGCTACCAGGGCGTGGACTACGCCGGCTTCATCGACCGCTTCCACGACCGCATCTATCACCTGCACATGAAGGACGTGTGGTGGTCGGACGTGCCGAAGCCGTCCGGCGTGTTCGGCGGACATCTCGCCTTCGGCCACCCAGACCGCTGCTGGGAGTTCCGCTCGCTCGGCCGCGGCCGGATCGACTTCGAGGAAGTCATCCGGCATCTCAACGCCGCGCACTACGCCGGTCCGCTCTCGGTGGAGTGGGAGGACATCGGGATGGACCGCGAGCACGGCGCCGCCGAGGCGTGCGAGTTCGTGCGGTCGGTCGACTTCGAGCCGGCGCGCGCCGCGTTCGACTCGGCGTTCGCCCGCGAGTGAGCGCGAGATGACGACGCCATCCGTCTCCCGCGCCACGACTGCCGCGGAGGCGGATGCCGTCAGGGTCGGCGGCCGTTCGGCGCTGCTCGCCGGCATCGTCTTCCTCGGCACGATCGCCTACACATTCGGCTTTCTCTTCGCGCGCGGTTTGAGCACCGACATGCTCAACGTCCCCGCCCAGCTGTTGCCGTGGGTGCACGCGAACACGGTGCCGTACGTAGGGCTGTGGTGGATCTTCACGCTCCACTTTTTCTGCCTGCTCGCCGCGCCGCGAGGGCTCGCGGTGATCGCGGGCAGCGAGCGAGCGATCATTCGCGTGGCGACGGTTGCCGGCGTGGCGGGCGCGATCGTCGGGATGATCGCCGCCCAGGTGAACGCGGCGACGGCACCGCCGCTCGCGGCCGCGGCGGTGTCTCTCTCGCCCGCGCAGTTGCCGAGCGTATGGTTGCAGAGCGAGCTCGCCGGGGGGCTCGGGCTGCAGCTCCGACTGCTGTCCGATCTGCTGATGGCGCTCTGGCTCGGCACCACGGGACTCACGCTCGTGAAGCTCGTCGGCTGGCGCGCGCTTGGCGCGGCGCAGCTCGCGGTGTCCGCGCTCGTCGTCGTGGTCTACGTGGGCAAGCCGTTCGACTGGCTGGACCTCGAGGCGTCGCTCGGGTTCGTGCTCGCGCTGGTCTATCTGTGGATCGGCGTTGCCCTGCTCAGGTCACTCCGAGGGCAACGCTCGTCGTCCAGCTGACGACCTACTTCTTCGACACCGGAAGCGCCGCGAGCTCAGCCGAAGTCCATGGCGTCTTCCGCGCCCCGGTCGCCGTGCGGATCGATGTGACGGTGGCCTGTGAGATCGGCGCCGCCTTGTTTCCCCACGCGCTGCGCAGATAGGTCGTGACCGCGGCGATCTCCGGATCCTTCAGCACGCCGCCCCAGGGGGGCATCGCGCCAGAGTAGGTCTCGCCCGCCACTTCGACCGGGCCGGTGAGCCCCTGCAGGATGATGCGGACGATCTTCGCCTCGTCGCCGTTCACCCACTCGCTGCCAGCGAGGGGCGGATAGGTCCCCTCGACGCCCAGCCCGGTCGCCTGATGACAGGCGGCGCAGGTGGTGGCGTAGACCTGCTTGCCGTCAGGACCCTGCGCCTGCGCCGCGGTGGCGGCGGCCAGGAGTCCGAAGGTGATCAGAGCCGCTCGGCGGCGGCGAAAGTCGAGTCGCTGATGCATGAGAGGTGGTGGGTGCGGCAGTGGTCGAAAGGTGTGGATGGCTCGATCAACCTAGCATCGGCATCGAGGTGCATACACCACTCCACCGTGTTGGTGCGACAGGCCCCGCCGGGCCGCCATCGTCATCCCGAGCGACGTCGAGGGATCTGCACCTCCGCGGGTGCAGATCCCTCGACTCGCTGAGCTCGCTCAGGCCGCCCGCGTGTCCTTGTTGTCGACCTTGTCGTAGAAGGCCAGCGTGAAGAACAGCGTGACCGCCGCGGCGAACGCGGCCGGCAACCACCAGAATCGGTTCCACTGCGCCAGCGTCAGGCTGGGCGCGCCGGCAAGAAAGCGGTTGTACACGTTGCCGGCGATCTGCGCGCCGATCAGCATGCCCACGCCGTACGTGACGAGGACGAAGAAGCCCTGCGCCTGGCCGCGAATCGCCGGCGTGGACTTCTTGTCGACGTAGATCTGTCCCGTGACGAAGAAGAAGTCGTAACACACGCCGTGGAGCAGGATGCCGAGCGCGATCATCCAGAACACCGCGTTCGGCGCGGCGCTGGCGAACAGGGCGTAGCGCACCACCCACGCGGCCATGCCGACGACCAGCATCCACTTCACGCCGAGCCGGCGGAACATCAGCGGCATGGCGAGCATGAACAGCATCTCCGACATCTGCCCGAGCGTCTGCGTCGCGGCGATGTTCTTCACCTGCGCTGCCTCGAGGAAGAGTTGCGTGTAGTTGTAGTACGCGGCGAGCGGGATGCAGATGAGCAGCGCGCTGACGATGAACACCCAGAACGACTTGCTGCCGAGCTGCTCCATCGCGTCGAGCCCCGCGACGCTGCGGAACGACACCGCCTTCCCCGCGCCGGAGGGCGGCGTGTGCGGCAGGGTGAAGCTGTACAGGCCGAGCAGGATGCTCACCGCCCCCGCGACATACAGCGGCCACGCGGTCTGCTCCGCCTTCACGCCACCCGAAAGCATCGGCGTGAGCACGAAGCTGATGAACAGGCCGGCGATGATCCACCCGATCGTCCCCCACACGCGGATGCGTGGGAACTGCTTCTCCTGATCCTCGATGTGATGGAATGCGAGTGAGCTCGTGAGCCCGAGGGTCGGCATGTAGCAGAGGTTGTAGATCAGCAGCATGATGACGAACAGCGTCGGATTGCTCGACGTGCCCGGCGTCGCCAGGAGCACGACGCCGCCGAGCAGGTGCAGCGTGCCGAGCGCCTTCTGCGTGGCGAAGTAGCGATCAGCCACCAACCCGACGAAGAACGGCGCGGCGATCGCCGCGATGGGGTTCACCGTGTACGGCCAGAAGGTCAGCGTCCCCATGCCGTGATTGGTCATGTAGACGGCGATCGTCGTGTACCACGCTCCCCAGATGAAGAACTCCAGAAACATCATGGCGCCAAGGCGCGTGCCGAGTGATTTCATTGGCGGGAAGATAGAGTGCGGTGATCGGAGGACGCTTCATCAAGCTGCCGAGCGTGTTTGGGACTGTCCACTCGTGCCGTGCCAGAATCGCGGAAGTTCAACAGAGCCAATCGTGGTGTCGCAGCGGGAGCCGGTTCAGCAGCGTTCGCCGATGCTGCCACCCCGGGAGGAATCTGTCCATGAGCTCGACGAATCGAGCCCCATGACCGGGCTGAAGAAGGTGTGTCATCTCATGCACCAAGACGTACTCAAGACATGCGCGAGGTTTTTTGGCCAGGTCGGTGTTCAGTCGGATCGATCTCGCGACCGGGTTGCAGCTCCCCCACCGCGTTCGCATGCGCTGCACGTAGCACCGAGAGACCCCGACCCTCAGCGTCGCCTCCCAGCGAGGTATCAGGGAAGCGGTCGCCGAGCGGAGCTGCGTCCGGTACCACGACTCCAGCACAGCCGCCCTCTGTACCGGGTCGGTGCCAGGTCGAACATGTAACGTCAACCGCTGCGCTTGCCAATCGACAGTCGGGGCACCGTCCGACTCGATGACTCGCAGCAGACAGCGGCGGCCCCAAACGTAGTGCGTCTCCCGATCGATGAACTCCCTGGGCGCTTCGCGCTCCTGTTCCTGCAACTTCGTTCGGCGCTGCCGGATCCACGCGAGCTTGCCGATCGTGAAGGCTCTGATGGCGTCGTCGCTCACGTGTCGTGGAACGGCGATCCGCACCCGGCCATTGGGCGGATGAACACTGAGATGGAGGTTTTTGATGTCCTTGCGTACCACCTCGATGCGCAGGTCACCCAGCTTCATGGCGATGGTCATCAGTATTCACCCTGCGCCCGAATGATCGGGAACAGCCGCTCGACGACGGCCGTATCCTGCACGAGATCGTAGATCAGCCGCTTCACTTCTCGCTCCTTAGCGAGCCCGCCGCGCCATCCGTTCGGCACGTGCCCTCTCAGCTTCGCGTCGATGCGCTGCGCGAGCCCGAGCATGCCGTCGGAGTCGCCTGCTTCATAGGGTTCCGGCGCCGACTCGGCGGCCGAGCGGCCTGGTGTGGTCCCCTTTGTCAACGCGTGGTAGATGGCGCGTAACCCCGGACTCCGGCGGAGGGGCTCGGGCGTGTCGTCGGCCTGCCCCTGCTGGATCTGGATCGCCAGCTCCGAGATCCACTTCAGGAAGGTCTCGTAGTCGATGCGTTGCGCTTTGAGGTCGGCGAGAATGTCGGCCAGTACGGCCGACATCCTGTCGTAGAAAGCCGGATCGTGGGGCCGCTCCCGGATGATTGTGCTTCTGACGTTGTTGGCGATTGTTTCCGCCACGGCGCCGCGACTCGCCTGGATACCCTTCGGGAGGCTGGCGATCGCCTCGGCGATGCCGCTCTTCACGATCAGGTCGAGCAGACCGGTCTCACCGAAAGCGGAGATCGGCCGGGCTACTTCGGCCTCGATGTACGTATCGATCAGATGGCGCATGTCGGCCTCATAGGCCTTGAGATCGATCGTCTCGTTGCTGGCTCGACGAATCGTCTCGCGCAGCATGAGAGCGTCTCCGAGCTCCCGCTCCATCGCCTTGGATTCGGCGACCGAATAGCCCGCGCCAAGGAGGTCGTCGGCGATCGAGGCGTACGCGCGCACGAGCGACGCGACTGTCTTGTACAGTGCCGCACGTTGCGGCTCGTGTGCGGCCAGATCATCGGGAAGCTCGGTATTTCCGCAGAAGTACTGGATGTACTCCAATTCTGCTTTCGGCGGGGGCACCGGCTCGCGCAACAACGTGAGCGCTTCACGGGCCGCCTCGAGGCGCTCTCGCCCGGCCTCGAGGCGATCGCGCAGCAGGATCTCCGGGCTGGCGTCTCCGGCGCTGGTGTCCAGCTCAGAGGTGTACACCGCCATCGCGCCCTGGACCTTCTTGAACAGGTCCTTGTAGTCGACGATGTACCCGAACGTCTTGTCCTCGCCGTCGAGCCGGTTGGTGCGGCAGATGGCCTGGAAGAGACCGTGATCCTGCATCGACTTGTCGATGTAGAGATACGTGCAGCTCGGCGCATCGAAGCCGGTGAGGAGCTTGTCGACCACGATCAACAGCCGCATGTTCGCGGGCTGATCGACGAATCTCTCCTTCGCGGCGTCCTCGTAGGTCTCCGTCTTCGACTTGCCGGGCTTCGGCGCAACGTCCTTCAGCAGTGCGCTGTAGGTGTTGTACAGAAACTGCTTCTCGGTGTCGGTGTTCGCGCCTGTGTCCTCTCGCGTCACGTCCTGGGCGCTGGGGTTGTACGAGGTGATCACCGCGCATTTGCCTCTGAGCGCCGTCTTCTCGAACAGCTCGAAGTAGCGACACGCCTCGTAGATGCTCGACGCCACGAGGATCGCATTGCCTCGCTGTCTGGAGAGGCGATCCTTGACGCTGAAGTCGAAGACGATGTCCTGCACCAGACGATCCATGCGCGAGCGAGAGGACAGCACCCGCTGCATGGTGCCCCACTGTTCGCGCAGAGCCGCTTTCTGCCATTCGTTCAATCCGCGCGTCTTCACGTCGAACCACTGGTCGATCCGGTCGCGCGAGCCGAGCTCCTGCGGGATGTCGCGCGCCTCGTACACCAGGTCGAGCACGACGCCGTCCTCCACGGCCTCGCCGAACTTGTAGGTGTGGATGTAGTCGCCAAACACCTCGCGGCTCGTCTGCGCATCGGCCTTGAGGAGGGGCGTGCCGGTGAATCCGACGAACACCGCGCCAGGCAGGAGCGCCTTCATCGTCTTGTGCAGCCGGCCGGTCTGGGTGCGGTGACACTCGTCGACAAAAATGAACAGCTCGCCGACCGCGCGACTCGGGCGGCGTTTCAGCTCCGCGATGAACGCATCGAAGTCGTCGACTCCTCGCTTGCCGAACTTGTGGACCAGGGAGCAGAGTAACCGCGGTGTCTTCTTCGCTAGCTGGTCCATCAGATCGGCACCGCTTCGCGTTCGGTAGATGTCCTCGCCTCCCGCGCGAAAGACACGCTCGATCTGCTTGTCCAGCTCGTCCCGGTCCGTGGCGATCAGCACTCGTGCATCGGGGAGGTGTTCCAGAATCCATCTGGCGAGGAGCACCATGACGAGGCTCTTGCCGCTCCCTTGGGTGTGCCAGATGATGCCACCTTCGTACCGGCGCACGTACTCCCGTGCCGCCTTGACCCCGAAATACTGGTGCACACGCGGCAGCTTCTTGACGCCTCCATCGAACAACACGAAGTCGTACATCAGCTCGAGCATCCGCCGCTTGTCGCACAGCTTGAGCAGGTATTTGTCCAGCTTGTACCTGCTGTTGTCGCCCTCGTCCTCTTTCCACGTCAGGAACATCTTCTCCGGCGTGCCGACCGTGCCGTGCCGGAGACCCTCGGTGTCATTGCCGGCGAACACGAACTGCACCGTGCTGAAGAACCATGCGTTGAACGCCGGCGACTGGTTGGAGATGAGCTGCCGGATACCATCGCCGACACTCACGGCGCTCCGCTTCAGCTCGATCACCCCAACGGCGATGCCGTTGAGATACAGCACGAGATCGGGGCGACGCTCGCTCGCGCCGTCGAGCGTCACCTCCTCGGCGATGGCGAAGTCGTTGGCGTCGGGATCATTCCAATCGACGAGCCAGATGGTCTCGTACGGCTCGTCGGCGGCGATCTTGAGCTTCACGCCGTATCGCAGCAGTCCGTAGACCGCCTGATTGTTGTCGTACGGGCTGCGCGTGGCGTTGGTCGCCTCGCGACCGAACAGGTCGAAGGCGCGGCTGATCTGGTCGGGAGAGTGACCGCGCGTCGTGAGCCATGCGCGAAGCAGCCCTTCCTCGATGTTGCTGTTGGCGCGGTCGGTCCAATCGCCGAGAAAACGGTAGCGAAGCTCGTCCCGGAAGAGAGCGATGAGACGCTGCTGCGTGGCGCGCTCCGGCTTTCCGATCCCGGTCATGCCCAGGGGCCGCCCGGAGGCCAGCGTCGGTCGAAGGCGATCTCACCGGCGGCGGCGGCGAGAACCGGGAGAAGAAAGCGCCGAAGATCCTCGATGAGGACGGTCACGTCCGCCGGCCCCGTCAGCCGTCCCCGCCGGAGCAGGGCGCGCCACTGAACCTGGCGCTCCGCGGCGGCGAGGAAGTTCAGACCCAGTGCCACCGGTTCCTCGCCGAGTAGGCTCGTACCGCGGCGGTCGAACGTCGCGCGGATCGCGCGCGCAAGGTCTTTCCCGTCGAAGGCGAACGTCGTCGCGAGGCGATGCAGGTCGTAGAAGTCCTTCATCCGGCTGTTCGTCACGCCGAGTGACACCACAGCCTCGAGCTTCTCGGCCACGACCGTGTCGCGCGGGTACGTCAGGATCCGTGGTGGTGCATCGTTCAGCAGCGTCGGGAACTCAACTCGCTCGGGGGCGGGAGTGACCGCGTCGCCGAAACCGACGTCGAGCTGCATCGGGATGCGGCTCGTGGCGAGCCTCGCGGTGAATCGCACGCGGACGCCGTCGTATTCGTCCGGCTCGCGGATGCTCTCGCCGACGACGGAGTCGGGATCGAAGTCGATGCCCTCGTTTCCAGGCATCGTACACAGCTGCCTGATGCTGCTCACGACCGTCTGGACGTCGCTCGCGCCGCGGCCGAGCAGGTCGAGATCCCACGTGGCGCGCCCGCGCTGCGGAAGCCAGAGCCGGAACAGCGTCGCGCCCTTGAGGACGAATCGGTCCGCGTCCACGGATTCACCGAGCCGATGGAGGAAGCGCTCGATCGCGTATTCCGACAGCAGGAGCTGGAGCTCGACGCCCTGTTCTCTCGCCAAATTCTGGAGCCGGGCCAGCACGGATGCGGCGCGATTGGCGATCGGGCGGCGCCGCGTCACCCAATCGACTCGAGATAGGGCCGCATCACGCTCGCCACCCGGTCCACCTCGGCGAACCGCCAGAGCGCGTCCAGCCGCTTGGGGTGCAGGCGACGATAGGCGCGAAGCGCCTCGACGGCGACGTCGGTGCCGATCTTGTTCCGGAACTTGAAGCAGTCCGCGACCGTTTTCGCGGCACTGAACACACGCACGCGCACGCGGACGACCGAATGCTCTTCCACTCCTTCGGTCAGCGAGAGACCCGAGAGGTAGACGAGGCGCAGCGGCGGGTGCGCGACGCGAGGGCGCCAGCTCTTGCGATCGATCGCGAGCCAGACCTCGAACGGGTTCTGGGTGGTGAGCCCGTGGAAGCGGAGCGCGGAGAGCAGACAGACCACGCCGGCCGGGGCGAGACGAGCCGCTGCGGCCAGGTCGCTGCGCTCGGAGATGGGCGACTCCGGTGCGCGGTACAGGCCGCGGGCCACGCGCTCGATCTGTCCTGCGGAGACGAGTCGGGCAATCGCAGTACGCGAGATGCCGGCCCGCTCGAGGTCGCTCGACCGGGTGACTCCGGCACGTGCGAGCCGCCGAAGGGCAGATTGGAGCGTGGAGGGTGATGTCACGAAACCTCGGCATTTACCTGTAAGTGCCGATGTATTGTAACACAACGCCTGCGAGACTGCCAGCCGGTATGTGGGCCGTTGGTAGCTTCGCCGTTCGATCACGGAGCGCCTTCGTTTCTGGCGGCGAGAGCGTCATACGAGACGGGTCCGCCCGGTGAGGAGCTCCTGCATCATGGCCTGTTTGAGCAGACGCGTCTTCTCGCGACGGGCTTCGAGAGCGGCCAGCTCGACGTCCATGTCGGAGAGGACGGTGGCGAT
>JBDTOD010000080.1:0-20077 GCA_039933415.1 bacterium | reverse complement strand
CCAAACCGCTGTTGTTCTACTCGCTCCCCTGCATCTCGCTCGTGGTCCGATCGGGAAACTCGCTCAGCATCTCCGCCTCCTCACGCGCCTCGAGCGCCTTCTCGCGCGCGAACGCCTCGTCCCGCTCGGCGCGATACTGCTCGTACCACTCGCGCGTGACCTGGCCGGCGAGCTCGCGGTTGCCAAGACCGAACGACAACGCCATCGCCAGGGCGATCGCTCCGAACAGGATGGCGAACGCCGTGGTGACGATATCCGTGGCGATCCCGAGCTCCTGGAGCGCCATGAAGATCGCCAGCAGAATCACACCGCCCCGCCCGACCCGCGCGAGCGCGCGTCCGCCATGCAATGCGCCCGCCGAGGCGGCGATCAGTCCGCCGACGAATCCGCCGAGCACGATGCCGACGAGGATGATCACGATCGCCGCGATCACGCTCGGGATGTAGCTCACGAGCTCGGAGAAGACGTTCGCCAGCGACTCGAGCCCGAGCGCATTCGCCGCGACGAGGATCACGGCGAACATCACCAGCCAGAACACGAGGTTGGTGAGGACCCGAATCGGGTTGAGATGTGATCCCGACCGCTCCACCGCCTGCATCACCCCGCCGCGCTCGAGCATCCGGTTGAGTCGGATGCGACGAAGGAATCGCTCGGTGAGCTTCTCCAACACCTTCGCCAGCAGATAGCCGGCGAACAGGATGACGAGCGCACCGAGCATCGCGGGTACGAGCTCGCCGAAGACCTGCGCGAAGCTCGCCTGAAGGCGATCGCTGAAATTGACGGCGCGATCCTGGAGCATGAGTCGGGTTGAGGGAAGTGCTCGGAAGCTAGCGGATAGTTTCCGAACTACCACTACCGTTTGTCTAACGACCACTCCCTGTCTGTGGTCGGGCGTAGCGGTAGCGAGACGTGGTAGATGGTAGCGTGAAGCGGGACCTGCGACTGAGCCAGGCGACCGAGGAAGAGCTCATCCGCCCATTGGGCCCAACCTCGAGTCCCGCTACCGCCGACCCCTCTACGACCTCCCGCTACCGCTACCCCATGCCACCTACAGGGAAGTGGTCGCTGACCGGACCAGCACTCAGTTCCGTGTCCCGCGCCTCCGGTCGAAGATGACGCTTCGCCGGCACGTCGGGCAGATCAGCCATTCGCGTCGCCGGGCGTAGCCGAGCCCGAACGATCCGCCTCCGATCTCGCGCACCGTCATCTGCGCGCCGTCACGCGGACAGCGCGGCGCCGCTCCCGCCGCGACCGCGTCACGAATCGCCTTCTGCTCCGCCGGCTCGAACTGCGCGTGCTCCCCGGTCACGGTGCGATCCGCACGACGAGCTTTCCGAACTGCTCTCCCTTCCGCATCCGCTCGAACGCCGCCCGACCCTCGTCCAGCGAGTACACGCTATCCACCGCCGGACGAAGCCGGCCCGCTCGAAAGTGCTCGACCACGGCGGCAAACTCCGCGTCGTTGCCCATCGTCGAGCCGAGGATGCTCCACTGGTTCCAGAACAACCGGCGGATGTCGGTAGTCACCATCGGGCCCGACGTCCCGCCGCAGGTGACGAGTCGGCCACGTCGCCCCAGTGCGCCCAGGGACTGACTCCACGTCGCCTCACCCACCGAGTCGACGACGACGTCGACGCCGCGCTTACCCGTCCGCGCGCGCATCTCGCGCCCGACGTCGACGCCCCGGTGATTCACCGTGGCATCCGCACCCATCGAGAGGGCGCGCGCCAGCTTCTCATCGCTGCCCGACGTCACCGTGACGTACGCGCCGAGCAACTTGCAGATCTGCAGACAGGCGAGCGCGACGCCGCCCCCGATCCCCCAGATCAACACGTGCTCGCCCACCACCACACGCGCGCGTGACACCAGCATGCGCCACGCGGTCAGCGTCGACAGTGTGAATGCCCCCCCCTCCACGGGATCGGTGTCGGGCGCCACGGGAAGCACGTTGGCCGCTGGCACCACGACGAGCTCGGCCATCGTGCCCGGCACGTGCTCGCCCAGAACCGCGAACCGCGGGCACAGCGGCTGCTCTCCCGCCAGACAGTATTCGCAGCTCCGGTCGCTCAGCCCCGGATTGATCAGAACCTGGTCGCCGATCGCCAATCCCGTCACCGCGTCGCCCACCGACTCGATCGTCCCCATCGCGTCGGAGCCGATGATCCAGGGCGGCGCGATGTGAACGTTGGGGAGTCCACCGACGACGAACAGGTCGAGATGATTGAGCGCCGCGGCGCGAATCCGCACGCGCACGTCCGAGTCGGTGCCGAGCGGCGGCTCGGGCAGATCGTCGCGGAGCTCGAGTCGATCGAGTCCGCCGTGAGCCGAGATGGTGAGTCCTCGCACGAGTCTGGACGGGGGTTATATTGGTCGCGGAATGCTATGCGGGGGCCGAGCGCTGCGAAAGGCGACGAGCACCCGGTCGCTTTGCTCCGAGACGCGCACTCATGACCGCAATCAAAGTCCCCCCGCTCGGCGAGTCGATCGTCGAAGCAACGGTGTCCCGCTGGCTGAAGCAGGAGGGCGACGCGGTCGCCGCCGGGGACACGCTCGTCGAGCTCGAGACCGACAAGATCACGGTCGAGGTGCCGGCGCTCTCCGCCGGCGTCCTCTCGAAGCGCGCGCGAAACGAAGGCGACGTGGTCAAGGTGGACGAGTTGCTCGGTGAGCTGACCGAGGGCGCGACGGCGGCGGCGCCTGCGACTGCGGCGGCGCCTGCGACTGCGACTGCGGCGGCCCCTGCCGCTGCGACCGCCCCCGCAACCATGGCCGCTCCGAGTGTACCGGCGAGTGCGCCGGCCCCTCCCTCGGAAGTCCGCGCCTCTCCGGCCGCGCAGCGCATCGCCGCCGAGAAGGGCATCGACCTCGCGAGCGTGCACGGCACGGGACGTGGCGGCGTCGTGAGCAAGCCCGACGTGATCGAGCAGAGCACGGCTGCGCCGAGCGCTGCCCCATCCGCTCCGAGCTCCGCGCCCACCGCGCCCGTGCGCGCGCCCGCTGCACCGCCCCGTACACTCGCACCGACCGGCGAGCGCGAAACGCGCGAGAAGATGACGACGCGTCGCAAGCGCATCGCCGAAAACCTGCTGCTCTCGCAGAGCTCGACGGCCACGCTGACGACGTTCAACGAGATCGACATGTCCGCCGTGAGCGCCGTGCGCGAACGGATGAAGGAGAAGGTGGAGAAGGAGCACGGCGTGAAGCTCAGCTTCATGCCCTTCTTCGTGAAGGCGACGACGATGGCGCTCAAGTCGTACCCGATCGTCAACGCGCAGATCGACGGCGACGCGATCGTCTACAAGCACTACGTCAACATGGGCATCGCCGTCGCCTCGGAGGCGGGTCTCGTCGTTCCGAACGTGAAGGACGCCGATCGGAAGGGGATGATCGAGATCTCCCGCGACATCGGGGCGATCGCCAAGAGGGCGCGCGACGGCAAGCTCGCGATGGACGACCTCATCGGCGGCACCTTCACGATCACGAACGGCGGCGTGTTCGGCTCGCTCGTCTCGACGCCGATCATCAACTTCCCGCAAGTCGGCATCCTCGGCCTGCACAAGACGCAGGATCGCCCGATTGCCGTGAACGGCCAGGTCGTGATCCGTCCGATGATGTACGTCGCGCTCTCGTACGATCACCGCGTGATCGATGGCCAGCAGGCGGTGCTCTTTCTCGTGCGCGTGAAAGAGTTGCTGGAAGATCCGGCATCGATGCTGATCGACTAGAACCGGGGTCAGAGCCCGGGGTCAGAGCCCGGGGTCAGAGCCCGGGGTCAGAGCCCGGGGTCAGAGTCGGGGCTCTGACCCCAACGTGTGCTCGGCCCCCAGCGGGCGCAGCGCGTCCGTCGGCATGCCGAACGCCGTGTACACGGCGAGTGCCGCGCCGTGCGCGAACACCCATTGCAGCAGATAGAACAGCATCGGCACGCGGCCGAAGGTGACGAGCGCCTTCCCGATCGGACCGCGGCGCTCGCGCTCGAGAAACGCCAGCAGCAGGATCCCCGGCCCGATCGTCATGCAGAGATACAAGAGCGAAGGTGGATACTTCGTCACGTTCTGGAAGGAGAGCGCCGTGAACGCTCCGCTGCGCTGGACCGACCACTTGCTCGGATCGCCGTAGAGATTCGTTGCACGCAACGCGATGAGCAGCACGATGATCGCTGCGCCGAGCCGCACGAGAAGTCGATGACGTTGCGCGGCGTCCAGCATGTGCAGCCTGCCGAAGGCGTAGCCCGTGGCCATCACGCCGATCAGGGGATGAGAGGGTATCTCACGAGAGAGGTCATGCCGTCGCTTCCGAGCGCGACTTTCCCCGGCTCATGCAAGACGCGAAGCAACACGTCGCCCACGCCGCACCGAGGGAGCGCCAGGCTACATCCGGCGGCGCGCACGCCGTCGAACGCGTTGTGCATCATGACCATCGCCGCGCCGAACACACCGATCACCGCCAGCGACAGGTTTACCAGCGCGGCCAACTCGAGCATGGACCAACCGAGCGCCCAGATCGTCTGCCCGACGTAGTGGCCGTGTGGCCACACGTCACCGGAGATGCCCACTCTCACGATCGTGAGCTCGAGCAGAATCAGCCACACTCCTCGGCTGGCGAGAAAGCCCGACAGCTCCGCCGGCGTTGCGCCGCGCGCACGGCGCAGGTACGCGCCCGCCCAGGCACGAAAGAAGAAGGTCGGCGCACAGTAGTGCGTGATCCAGCGCGTGAGGTACAAGACGACCGACGTCCTCTCCAGATTCGTCGGATCGAACTGGAACTCCGCCGCGCTGAAGTAGTCGCGCGTGTGATCGAGCATCATGATGACCATCACGAGCCCACGGAGCAGGTCGATGGAATCGACGCGCTGCCGAGCCGGCGGTCGGTACGTGCTGGACTCGAATGTCGCCGTGGTCGCGGCAGCCGTGGTCATGTCTCGATCTGGGCGGGTGGAGGAGCGATCGCGTCGGCAGGCACGACTCCCCCAGCGTGCCTATTATTCCCGCGTCATCCCGAGATGGATCCTCGTGTCACCCGCGGGCCCGTCCAGATCGCTTCCATGCTCGTCCTCAGAGGTACCCGAGCCACCAGTCCCTTCTCCGCTTCTTCACCCCGGCGTACCACCGGCAGATCGGATACAGGGTGAGCACCCCGGCGATCCAGAAGGCGTAGACCACCGGCAGCGAGAATCCGGAGCGCACGAGGATTGCCGGTGCCGGCGAGTCGCGCAGGAGGTACAGCGCGTCCGTCGGCTTGCCCGCGATCGTGTACACGACGTACGCCGTGCCGTGCGCGAAGAGCCATTGCAGCAGATAGAACAGCATCGGCACGCGACCGAAGTTGACGAGCGCGCTGCCGAGCCACCCTCTCCGCTCGCGCTCGAGGAACGCAAGGAGCAGGATGCCAGGCCCGATCGTCATGCACAGGTACAGCAGCGACGGTGGATACTTCGTCACATTCAGGAACGACATCACAGTGAATGCAGCGCCGCGCGTCTGCACCGACCACTTGCTCGCATCGCCGTACAGGTTGGTGGCGCGCAACACGACGTACAGCGCCGTGATCCCGGTACCGATCCGGACGAGGAGTCGCCGCCGCTCGTCCGCGTCCAGCGTGTACAGCTTCCCGAACACGTACCCGCATCCCATCACGCCAATCCACGGGATGAGCGGATACATCGCGAGCACGCCGACGTCCGGCCCGAATACGATTGGCCCGGGCACGTGCAGGAACCGGAGCAGGATGTCTCCCGCGCCGCACAGCGGCTGCTTCGGTCCACAGTTCGCGACCGGCAGTCCATCGAACGCGTTGTGCGCGAGCACCATCGTGATGCCGATCGTGCCGATCGCCTTGAGCGGCAGATGCACCAGCGCCGCGAGCGCCAGCATCGACCAGCCGAGCGCCCAGATCGTCTGAGTGAGATACCGGCCGTGCGGCGTCAGGTCTCCCGAGATGCCGTAGCGCACGATCGTCAGCTCGAGGAAAATCAGCCAGATGCCTCGGCTCACGAGGAAGCTGGAGAGCTCCGCTGCCGTCACCCCTCGTGCACGACGGAGATACGCGCCCGTGCCGGCAAGGAAGAAAAACGTCGGTGCGCAGTAGTGCGTGATCCAGCGCGTGAGGAAGAGCACGACCGACGTCTTCTCGAGATCGGTCGGATCGAACTGGAACGCCGCCGTGCTGAAGTAGTCGCGCGTATGGTCGAGCATCATGATGACCATCACGAGGCCGCGCAGGACGTCGATGGAATCGACGCGCTGTCGGGTGGGCGGCTGGTACGCCATTGCGGTCTGTGGCGCAGCGGAGACGGTTGCTGCAGTGGCCATCGAATCCCGTTCCTAACGAGTGGTGGGAACCAACCGGCAACGCTACCGATCTCTGGTACCAGACGCCAGGCCGCGCTCGGCTCCGTCGCACCCGCTCGGGGCAACGGCTAGATTCTGCACACTGCACTGACCCGCCCCCGCACTCCTCTCATGGCTTCCAACACTCCAGCCGACGTCGTGATCATCGGTGGCGGCCCCGGCGGATACGTCGCCGCCATCCGCGCCGCCCAGCTCGGCTTCGCCACCGTTTGCGTCGAGATGGACAAGACGCTCGGCGGTACCTGCGTCAACGTCGGCTGCATTCCGTCCAAGGCGTTGCTCAACTCGTCCGAGCACTTCGAGTTCATGCGCCAGCACGCGTCCGAGCATGGCATCACGACTGATGGTGTGCGTCTCGACGTCGCACAGATGCTCAAGCGGAAAGACGATGTCGTCGCGCAGAACACGCGCGGTATCGAGTATCTGTTCCGAAAGAACAAGATCACCTGGGCAAAGGGCCGTGGGACGCTCCGCGCCGGCAACCTGATCGATGTCGCCGCCGCCGACGGCACGACGACGACCTACGAGGCGAAGCACGTCATCATCGCCACGGGCTCCGTGCCAATCGAGCTTCCCTTCCTCAGGTTCGATGAGCAGCGCGTGCTCTCGAACGTCGGCGCGCTCACGATCCCCGAAGTACCGAAGCACCTGATCGTCATCGGCGGTGGCGTGATCGGACTCGAGCTGGGAAGCGTGTGGCGTCGGCTCGGCGCGAAGGTGACGGTCGTCGAACTCGCGCCAGCCATCCTGCCCGGTATGGACGAGGATGTCGTCAAGGAAGCCGAGAAGGTGTTTCGCAAGCAGGGGCTCGAGCTGCGCACTGGCGCAAAGGTGACTGGTGCCCGGCGTGAGAACGACGTGCTGTTCGTCGACGTCGAAAAGAACGGCGCGACGGAGACGCTCGAGGCCGACTACGTGCTCGTGTCCGTGGGCCGGCGGTCATCCCTCGGTGGGATTGATGCCGCCGCGCTCGGCCTCGCGCTCGGGGCACGCGGCGAGATCTTCGTGGACGACCAGATGCGCACCAATCTCCCCAACGTCTACGCGATCGGCGACTGCATCGGCGGGAAGCTCCTCGCGCACAAGGCGGAGGAAGAGGGCGTGATCGCCACCGAGGTGATCGCCGGCAAGCCCGTGCACATGCACTATCGGTCGATCCCCGGAGTGGTGTACACCTGGCCGGAGATCGCGAGCGTCGGGCTGGCCGAGCACGAAGTGAAGGCGAGCGGCCGACAGTATCGCGTCGGCAAATTTCCTTTCTCGGCGAACGGGCGCGCGCGCACCGCGGGCGACGTTGCGGGATTCGTGAAGTTCATCGCCGATGCGACAACCGATGAACTGCTCGGCGCGCACATGATCGGACCGAATGTCTCCGAGCTGATCGCGGAAGTCGTGCTCGCGTTCGAGTATCGTGGCTCATCCGAAGACATCGGCGTGACCGTGCACGCACATCCGACGCTCTCCGAGGCGACCAAGGAAGCCGCGCTCGCGGTGCTCGGCCGGCCGATCCACATCTAGCGGCGCGTGACCGAGCTCGTCGTACGTCCGCTGTCGCCGGAGGACGCACTCGCCGCGCGCGGCGTGCTCGCCGACGCGTTTCGCGGCACGAGGTACCTCGACCGTGCGGAGGAGGTGCTCGAGAACGCGCTGCGCTTCGAGGACCCCGAGTATCTCTGCCTGGTGGGCGAGATCGACAGAGAGCGCATCGTCGGGCTCGTGCTGTTCGGCGCCGTCGTCGGCGCGAAGCTCGCGGCCAAGGTGCACGTCCTCGCCGCCGCGGAGCCGCGTGTGATGCTCGCACTGCTCGGTGCCGTGCGCGAGACGTGCGAGCGCTCCGGTGAGCGCCTCGTCGTCTGCGAGATCCCGCGCGACACTCCGTTCGACGTCGCCGCTGTGGCATTGGTCGCGAGCGGGTATCGTGAGGAGGGGCGCATCGAGGACTTCGTGCGCGACGGCGTCGCGCTGCGCGTCTTGGTCTGGCGCCCCGATCGAGAGCACGACGACTCGTGCTGAGCCGGCGGCGTTTCCTTCAGATGAGCGCGAGCGCATGTGCGCTGGTTGGCGGCACGGGACTGTACGCGTGGCAGATCGAGCCGTACTGGCCCGAGCTCGTGCGCCGTGCGATGCCGCTCGATGGCCTGCCCGCCGAGCTTGTGGGCAAGACGCTGCTCCAGATCAGCGACATTCACGTGGGGCCGCGCGTGAGCTCGGAGTACCTCATGCGCACCTTTCGCGCGACGAGTGAGCTCGCGCCCGATTTCGTCGCGCTCACGGGGGACTTTGTCTCATACCGCACGGCGCACGAAGTCTTCGAGCTCGCGCGAGTGCTGTCAGTGATCCCGCGCGGGCGGTTCGGCACGGTCGGATCACTCGGCAACCATGACTACGGGCGCAACTGGCAGAGTCTCGCGGTCGCCGATCAGGTGACCCGCGTTGTCAGCGATGCGGGGATGCGAATGCTGCGGAACGAGGTGCACGTGGCCGGCGGCCTCCAGTTCGCCGGACTTGCCGACTTCTGGAGTCCCGAGTTCGGTCAGGGACACGGGGCGCCGCCCACCGGCCGCCTTGTCGCACCCGAGCGCACCGTGCACGCTGCCCGCGAACCCGACGCGCAGTCGGCGCTCCGCCTGCTCTCGCCGGCTCTGCCGACGGTGGTCCTGTCACACAACCCGGACGCGCAGGACCTTCCCATCTGGGATGGCGTTCGCGGGTGGGTCCTCGCCGGTCACACGCATGGCGGACAGGTGAAGCCCCCCTTTCTTCCGCCTCCGATCGTGCCGGTGCGCAATCGCCGCTACACCGCCGGTGCGTTCGACGTGGGCCCTGGTCGCACGATGTACGTCAATCGCGGCCTGGGCTTCCTCCTGCAAGTGCGGCTCAACGTGCGGCCTGAGCTGACGCTGTTTACGTTGGAAGCAAGCCGTGCACGCTCGACGTGAGCGTCGGCGCACACCGACACATCGCTGACCGATTCCGAATGCTGGACGATCCATCCAATGCCGATTCCCGTCCGAGACGCTCGCAGCCGCCAGTGCCGCTCGCGCTCCTGGCATTCGCCGCGTCCGTCGTCGGATTCATGCTCGTCGTCGTCGGCCTGTTCGCGCTGATGCGCTTCTTCGGGCGCGTGCACTGATCGCCGCCGCCGCGACCGCGAGCCCGTTCGCGGCGCTCTCGCTCATCGTCCCGCCGCTGACAGCGAGCTTCCCGACACCACTCGGCGACTGGGCGAGCTGAGCGCCGCGAATGCGCGCAGTGTGCTCCTGCTCCGCGCGCTGCACGCCATCTACACGGCGCTCGCAGGCTTTGCGTCCGCGACGCTGGTCGCGCTCCTGGGTGTCGTGCTGGAGACCCGCATGCCGGTGCCCGCCCGCAGCGCGCTCGAGCTTCCTTGCTGCAGTCGCCGGCATGGTCGGCGTGAGCGGCATCGTATGGGCCGCGGCACTGCTGCTCGGAGAGACGAGGATCGCCGTCGCAACGCTCCAGGTGCGCGCCGGCGCTCAGGAGCTGCGCTTCCGCTCGCGCGCCGGTCGAACGGCGTAGTCGCGGTCGCGGCCCGAACGCTGGGTCACTCGAAGCGCGGCGCCTCGTCTGCGCGCGGGGTGTCGGGAACGCCGAGCAGCTTTCGCACGGCACTCGTCCGATAGCTGAAGATCCGACGCAACTGCATGCGGACGAGTGGATGCACGATCTCGCCGAGAACCCCGAAGGGCAGGCGGTAGCGCACTTCGTCATCGATGATCGTCCGCCCCTGCCCGTCGTCTCGGAACCGATGGCGGTGCAGCCAGAGCGCGTACGGTCCGCGCAGCTGCTCGTCGGCGAACTCCTCACCCGGTACCCAGCGGGTGATCTTCGTGCGCCAGCGCATCGGGATTCCGCGCAGGCCGATCGTGTAGTCGATCAGCGTCCCTTCGCGCATTGTGATCGGCAGCGGCGTGCGGATGCGGAACGCGAGCTCGGGAGGGGTGATCCGGGCGAGGTTCTGCGCATCGGCGAAGAACTCGAATACCTGCGGGCGTGGAAGGGGCAGCCGGACGGTCGCACGAAGAACGTGGTCGGTCATGCCCATGGAACGAGCGGGGCGCCACCCCGGTTCCTACGGGAGCGTCGGGCAAAAAAAACGGCCAGTCCCTTGGGACCGGCCGATCGTGCGTTCGACGCCAGTAGCTAACGCAGGAATCTCAGCACCGCGGCCGTCGCCGCAACGGCGACGGCGAGCAGCGTGGCCGCGGCAACGAGCGCGCTCGACGGCGTCACGACGAACTCGCGGCGCCACCAGGGCGTGATGAGCGAGGGAGCGTGCTGCGGAATCGCTTCCATGATGCGGCCCTGCACGTGGGCGGGCGTCCGCATGCGGCGGCGGCGCTCCAGATCCTCGTTCATCCGCTTCCAGAAATCCACGTCGCGCGACCACTCGGCGCGACGCACGCTGCTCTCCGGAATGTCGCCGTCGAGCCAGGCATGCACGGCTTCCGCGACGGTGGCCGTCGGCGGACCGAGCGGTACCTCGCGATCGGCGAGCGGACGCTTCGAATTGGCCGGGCGCTCCCGCTTCCGGCCGTCGCCGAGGCCATCGGAGTGAAGATCGTCGTACATGTTAGGCGTACTTCTCCTCGAGTAAGGCCTGCAGCGCTTCGCGTGCGCGATGCACACGCATCTTCAGCGCGCCGACCGTTGTCCCTAGCAGATCCGCCATCTCCTCGTACGAGCGTCCCTCGACGTGCTTCATGACGAACGCTTCTCGTAGAGATGCGGGCAGCGACGACAGCGCAACGTCCAGGTCGCTTCTCAGCTCGGTCCGGTCGAGCTCTTCTTCCGGAGTCGCAAAGCCCGACGGCTGGTCGTCCTCGTCGTAGCTGAGATGCGAGCGCCGAATGTTCTTGAGCCAGTCCTTGCAGCCGTTGGCAACGATCCGGAACACCCACGCATCGAACCGCCCGCGCACTTCCGCGAGATGCTGATAGGCCTTGATGAAGGACAGCTGAAGGATGTCTTCGGCGACATCAGGGCTTCCCGTCATGCAGAGGGCATGACGGTACAGCGGATCACTGTACCGCGTGATCAGCACTGTAAATTCGTCGCGGTCTCCCGCGAGCACGCGCTGGATGATCCGTTGATCAGAGTCGTCCTGATCAACGATCGGCTCTGGTTCCGTCGTTCTCACGACGATAGAGTAACGCGGATTCCGCTTGCCGGACAGGGTGCCTGTCACGCCGTGTACTGCAGATCTGGTCGCCACGTTCAAGTGACGACGTGCCGTGCGGGGCCGTAACAGCCGCCCCGCCAAGCGCTCAGTTGCGAACTTTCCGCTGCGCGGCGAACGCATTCCAGCCTTCGGAACGAACGAGATCCGAATGCTCTCCGAGCTTCGGCGGAAGCAGACGAACCGATCCCGGAACGCTGGGCGAGAGTCCCGCTCGCGCCGATCCGCCGCTCTCGGCGAGCATCTCCGGCACCGTACGCACGACACCGCACGGAACCCCGACTGCATCGAGCCGCTCACGCCACTGCGCTGCGCTCGCCGTCGTCAGGCGCTCCGCCATCGCACGCACGACGTCCGCCCGGCGCACGAGCCGACCCGCATTCGTCGCGAGCGACGCATCGTCGGCCAGCTCGTCGAGTCCGATGGCTCGTGCGCACGCTGTCCACTGCGCGTCGCTCCCCACGGCGATGACGAATGCACGGTCCTGTGCTTGAAAGAGCTGGTATGGGACCAGGTTCGCGTGCGCGTTTCCCCATCGGGTGGGCGCCCTTCCGCTGACCATCGCGTTCTGCGCCACGTTGATCAGGGCCGCCTCGGCGGATGCCTTCAACGACACGTCGACTCGGCGGCCCGCACCGGTGCGACCGCGAGCGACGAGGGCCGCGAGAATCGACGCGACGGCGTCCTTCCCGACCAGGACATCCACCAGAGCGATCCCATGTTTCATCGGCTCTCCATCCGGAGCGCCGGTGATCGACATCCAGCCCGATTCCGCCTGCATGATCAGGTCGTAGCCCGGCCGCGTGCTCGATGGGCCGAATCCACTGATGGCACACCAGACGAGTTCTGGCCGCTCGGCGAGCGCAACCTGAGCGCCCCATCCACGTCGCTCGAGGGTGCCCGGCAGGAAGTTCTCGACCACGACGTCGGCCTGGCCAGCGAGCTCCCGCACGAGCTTGAAATCTTTCGCCAGGTTCAGGTCTGCTGTAAGGCTGAGCTTGTTTCGGTTGATGCTCAGGAAGTAGGCGCTTTCCCCACTTTCATCGAATGGAGGTCCCCACCCCCGCGTCTCGTCGCCGGTGCCGGGACGCTCCACCTTGATGATGTCGGCACCCAAGTCGCCGAGCATCATCGTGCAGAGGGGTCCGGCGAGAACTCGCGAAAGATCCAACACCCTGACGTTTGTGAGCATATAATGTCGTTATGATGCTTGTATTAGGTTCACTATTTGTCCCCTAATTGCTGTAGTAAACGAGCGATACGCTTTCCAGCTGTTTTTTGCTCAACTTCGCGCTTCGCGTCATCGAACCTTGCGTAGCTGTCGAAAAATCATATACTTGCCGCCACAAAACCGGGCTTCACGCGCGACGCGGCAAGCTAGCGCGTCGAGGTGCGGCCTTCAATGAAACGGGGAGCCCCTCCCCCGGCGCACCGGAACGGAACGGGCACATGGTGGACAACGATTCAACGATCGACGAGGCGACGCCAGCAGCGCCGGCCGCCCCAGCACCGCGACGCGGACCCGGACATCGTGGCGCGGACATGCGCGACACGGTCGCCGAGATGGCTGAACGCGCTCAGCTCATCAGCCAGGAGGCAGGCAGCAAGGTCTCCTCGGCGATGAAGGACGTGATCAGCGCCGCAGCCGGCCTCGCCGGTTTCGCGATCGAGAGCGCTCGCGACCTCGTTCAGTACATGGTTCGCCGCGGTCAGATGACGCAGGAAGAGGCGGATAAGCTGATCCGGGAAGCCGAGGACGCGCACTCGAAGAAGCCGGCGAGCGAGAAGATCCGCCCGACGGCCTCGAAGATCGCGGCGGAGAAGGCGGCAATCGACAAGGCCGCTCGTGACGCGGCGGCAGCGGCGGCGGCGGCAATCGCACCGCCACAGCGGCCCGGCGCGTTCTCGCTGCGCACCGGCGGACCTCGCCCAGTCGCCAAGCCCGCACCAGCGCCGACTCCAGCTCCGGCGCCCGCTCCCGCCGCGAAGGCCGCGCCACCGAAGCCGGCAGCCAAGACTCCTGCCAAGGTCGTCGCGAAGGCTGCGCCGGCAAAGGCGGCTGCCAAGGCGCCGGTGAAGGCTCCGGCGAAAGCGCCCGCCAAGGGATCCGCATCCAAGCCGACCGCCAAGGCGGGCAAGTCGGCGAAGGCCGGGGCGAAGGCCGCACCCAAGCCGGCTGGCAAGAACGCCAAGACGCCGGCCAAGAAGAAGAAGTAGCGTCGTGCGGCCGGGTGCCGCACGACGGGTCGCCGTCATGGTCGCGCTCGTGACGGTGGCGTGCGCGCCCGCGCCGGCCGGAAGCTGGCGGCCGAGTGGCGCGTACGCGCCCAGGTTCGCGCCCGGCGCGACGCGCGACTCGCTGTCGTTCCTCCTCCTCGACGTCGATCCGCTCGCGCCTGATGTCGCCAACGTCATCGCGACCTACGTCCTCGCCCGGCGAGTGGGCGGGCGCGACTCCGTCACCGCGCAGGGCGAGACGTCGCTCGTCGTGCGGCGCGTGAACGGACGGTGGCGTATCGTGCACGACCACTCCTCGTAGCCGCGGACTCGTGACCCGCGCCATCGTCGCGCGTGCGCCGACCCGCCTCGACTTCGGCGGCGGGTGGACCGACGTCCCGCCGTACTGCGAGCGCGAGGGAGGAGCGGTGTGCAGCGTGGCGATCACGCGATTCGCCACCGCGACCGCGGCGACAAGCGAGCACGCCGCCCGCCGCATGGGAGCCGAATTGATCGCACCTGATGCGATCGTTTCCGCAGCGCTTCGACGAGCGAACCTTCCGGGTGCCGTGGCCACGATCGCCACCGACTTCCCGTACGGCGCGGGACTCGGTGGATCGTCGGCGTGTGGCGTCGCGCTCGCCGGCGCACTTGCCGCGCTCACCGGCAACCCGCTCGACCTTGGCGAGCTCGCCATGCGCAGCCGGGCGACCGAGGTGGAGGAGCTGCGCATCGTCGGCGGCTATCAGGATCACTACGCGGCCGCGTTCGGCGGGGCGTTGCTGCTCACGTTCAGCGACTGCGTGGGCGTGGAGACGCTGAGTGTCTCCGAGCGTTTCGCCGCCGATCTCGCGCGGCGCGGCGTGCTGCTCTATACCGGCGAGTCCCGGCTCTCGGGTGACACCGTGGCCGCCGTGATCGACTCCTACATGCGCGGCGAACCGCGCACCTGTGGCTCGCTCGCGCGACTGAAGTCGCTCGCGGTCGACATGGCCGCGGCGATCCGGGACGATGATCTCGACTCGCTCGGCGCACTGACCGGTGAGCACTGGTCGCATCAGCGATTGCTGCATGCATCGATCAGCACGCCGCGCATCGACGCCATCGTCGACGTCGCGTCGCGCGCGGGAGCGCTCGGGATCAAGGCACTGGGCGCGTCGGGAGGCGGCTGCGTGATCGCCATCGCGCGCGACGGGCGTGAAGACGAGCTCACGCACGCACTGGCGCCGTTCGGCGATCGACTCCCCTTCGGCATCGACCGGGACGGCTTCAGCATCATTGCCTCGATCGACGAGCGCCACGACGTCGAGACGATCGAGCCGTGACCGCCATCGAAGTGATTGCCCCTGGCGACGCGCGTGCGCTCGCCCGCGCCCTCGTGCGGATCGATTCCCGCAATCCCGCGCTCTCGCGTGAGGGGCCGGGCGAGAGCGGATGTGTCGCGCTGTTGCGTGGCACGCTCGAGGCGTGGGGCTTTCGCGTCGACGTTCACGAGGCGGTGCCCGGTCGGCCCAATCTCGTTGCCCGTATCGGGAACGCATCGGCGGGAGCGCGGTCGCTGATGTTCAGCGGCCATCTCGACGTGGTCGGCGTGGATGGGATGACTCATCCGCCATTCGCCGCCGACGAGCGCGACGGGCGATTGTATGGCCGCGGTGCGACGGACATGAAGGGCGGCGTCGCGGCCATGTGCGCGGGCGCGTGGCGAGCGTGCCGTGATGGGCTCGCCGGTGAGATCGTGCTCGCCGCGACGGCCGATGAGGAGTTCGAATCGGTCGGCACGCGCGCGATGCTCGAGCGGGGTGTGCGTGCCGATGCCGCCATCGTCGGCGAACCAACCTGTCTCGAGATCATGCCGGCGCATCGCGGCTTCGTGTGGATCGAGGTCGTCGTGAGTGGCCGGGCGGCGCACGGCAGCCGATGGGAGCTTGGAGTGGACGCCATCCGCCACGCGGGACTGCTGTTGACGGAGTTGGACCGCCTGGATGCCGAGGTGCTTCCGTTGCGTGTGCACACGCTGCTTGGCCGAGGGTCGCTGCACGCGTCGATGATCGAAGGCGGGATCGGGATGTCCACCTATCCCGACCGCTGCGTCCTCCGACTGGAGCGCCGGACACTCCCCGGCGAGCGCGACATCGACGTCGTGGCGGAGATCGAGCGGGCATGCGGCGCGGTTCGCGCGCGACGAGCGAGCTTCTACGCCACGGTGCGCCCGCTCCTGTCGCAGGGCCCGAGCGACGTCGCAATCGACTCGCCGATCGTTCACTCGCTCGACGCCGCGCTGCGCGACCAGGGCGAGGCTGTGCGCGTGTCGGGGATGTCGGCGTGGACGGATGCCGCTCTGTTGAACGCGGCGGGCATTCCCGCGATCTGCTTCGGGCCGGGCGACATCTCCCTGGCGCACGCGGCAGAGGAGTACATTGCCCTGGAGGAACTCGAGCGAGCGACCGCGGTGCTCGCGTCGCTCGCTCGGCGCTGGTGCAGCTGAAGGACTTCGCGTTCGACCGACTCATGCCTCGTCGCCCCACTCAACTGAACACTGCGCAGTACGATGCCCTCGAGCGCGCGATCGCCGACGGGCGGCGTCTCGCCGTCTGGCGGCGGGGTACCGAGTTCGTGATCGTCGTAGACCGTCTGCGCGTGTCTGGAGGACGCGAGGCGCTCGAGGCGCATCACCCAACCACCGGCGACAGGCTCACGCTGTTCATCGACGAGCTCGAAGGCATCGAGGTCGTGGGATGAGCGACGAGGAACCGAGGAGCCTCGAGCTGCCCCTCGTCGCGATCTACGCCGACGAGTCGTGTCTCGGGAATGGCCGTGAGGGAGACAATCCAGGCGGCGCGGCGGGGGTGATCGAGCATTGCCACGAGGCCACCGGGCGTCTGACTCGTTGGGACTACTGGATCGCCGAGCCAGGGACGACGAACAATCGAATGGCGCTACGGAGCGCGATCGAAGCGTTTCGCGTGATCGGGCGGAAGGGCGGACGATTTCGGGTGCTCTTCACCAGCGACTCGCAGTATCTGGTGAAGGGAATGACCGAGTGGGTGCATGGCTGGGCGGCGCGCGGTTGGCGGCGGCGCGAGGGAGCGATCGAGAACCTCGCGCTCTGGCAGGAGCTCGTCGACGCGGCCACGCCCCACTGCGTGCAGTGGCAGTGGGTGCGCGGACACGCCGGACATCCGCAGAACGAGTACGCCAACGACCTCGCCGTGCGCGCGGCGAAGGAGCAGTCGTCATCCGACGGCGCGCGCACGTCGGAGTTCGATTCCTGGCTCGAGGCACAGCGAGTGCGGAAGCGCGTCACGCTCGAGCCGGCGCCATTTCCCGCCGGTCGACCGTTCGCGCCGGCGCGTCCGCTGCCGCGGACGAGCCCAGCAACCAACTAGAGCGACGAGGAGCCGAGATGGACGACGTGGATCGGATGTACCGGCATCTGGTGCGGACGCTTCGCGCCACCGCCCCTCAACTGCTGACGCAGCCTTTCCAGGTCGGCGACCTGTACTCGACGATCCTTCCATATCGTCTGCACCGACGCGAGCTCGGGTTGGAGACGAATCAGGACTACGAGATGGCGATGCTCGAGCTGCTCTCCGGCGGTCGCAGCTATCTCGTCGTCGAGGACCGGATGCGCGACGAGCTGGGCGCATCGCTCCGTTCACCGAATCCCGACTCGGCGCTCATTCGCGACTTCGCCCAGTCTCGCGTGGCGCTCGCTCCGCCCGCGCTCCAGGCGCTCGACCAGGAGGGGCAAGCCGCAGGGCGCCCGACGGAGCCAGAAGGAGCGAGCGTGACGAACGCCGCGCCCAGGAAGGAGCCCGACACCGCGCCATTTCGCGCGGCCGCCAGCACGGCCCCATCGAGCGCGCCGGCGGCGGGCGCCGCGGCGGCGAGCGCAGCATCCTCGCCATCGACGTCCGACGTGTCACGCGCGAGCGGCGCGAGTGCCGGCGGGACGCCGGGCGCCGGTACACGAAAGCTTCCGCGCCCGATCGCCGTGTCGCCGACCGGTGAGCAGTGCAGGCATTGCAAGGGCGAGCTTCCCGCGGGACGAGAGATCGTCTTCTGCCCGCACTGCGGTCAGGATCTCACGGTGCTGCACTGTCCCGCGTGTGGGAGCGAGCTGGAGCACGGATGGAAGTTCTGCGTCACGTGCGGCCGAACGGCGGCCGGCGTCTGACGCGATTGAGCGGCGATGCTCCGGTCTCGGCGCGTGCTTTGCGAATCGATCGTCCAAAAGATCACTCGCACCGAGGCCTCGCCGTGACCACTGACCACCGATATCGACGTCTCGCCACGCGCTCCGCAGGTGTGCTGCTCCTGGCGGCAGCACTCGCCTGCGCGTCTGGCGGGACGGTGACTCCGGCGCCTGGGCCCAGTCCCGCGTCGGGAAGCGTGCCGCAGGGCGGACAGCCGCCGCTCGTGCAGACCACGTGGCCGGTGCGGACGCGCGAGCACGTCGACCTGTGGCTGCATTCGTACGCGCTGCTCACGACGGACTCGATGCTCGTGCCCTATTTCGCGCGCGGCTATCGGGACCGCATGATCGCACTTCGGCGGCAGCGCAACGTCTCGTCGCAGCTCGACGCGAACCGCACTCGCCTCCTCGAGCGCATCAGCGTCCAGCCGTCGCTGGCCACCGGCCCGCAGTTCATCCCCTTCTACTTCGCGTCGTGGGATCAGATGCGCCAGGCCGTGGATCTGTTCTCGCGCGCCAACGGCAATCCGCGCGCGACGAACGACCCAGCGCTCCAGACGTACATCTCGATCCTCGCCGCATCGTTTCCCACGGCGGCCGATCGTGAGTGGCTCCGGCTGTTCGTCGCGTCGGTCGACGACGAGAGCCGGCGGTTCCATCACGAGTACTGGACGGCGGAGGTTCGGGCGCGCGCGAGCGTGATCGCGCGCGTCGACTCGTTGTGGCAGCGGCAATGGCGTCCGCAGCTCCAGCGGTTCCTCAACAACACCCAGCAGCAGAACGGCGAGGTCTACCTCACGCTGCCGCTTGGTGGCGAGGGACGCACCGTGCACTTCGGCAAGCTGCAGAATGCCGTCGGCGTCGGACTACCCGACTCGCGCGACAACGTGGAGGCGGTGCTGTACACCTTCGCGCACGAGATCGCGGGCTCGGTGGCGAGCACCGCGATCGAGGACAACACCACGCCGGCCGACCGCCGCGCGGGCGCCGCGGCGCGGTTCGAGCAGTCGGCCGCGGTGCGCGCGGGCGCGCTGCTGCTCGAGCGCACGATTCCGAGCGCCGTGCCGGGCTACATGCGGTTCTATCTCCAGGCCGCCGGGCGCCCCGCGCCGACCGATCCGCGCGCCGCGTTCGCGGCGGCGTTCTCGATGCCTGACGCGGTGACCAGGGCGATCGCGCGCCAGCTCGACGTCATCCTCGGCGGTATCTGACGTCGGAGGAACGGGCGTTATCTTTCACGCATGTCCTCCGAGGGTCCCAAGCCAGGCAGTGTTCCGGCAACAGTCGATCGCGCCGCGGTCGAGCGCGTCCTCGCGCGTGCGCTCGAGCTGCAGTCGGGAAGCTCCGGCGATACGGCGGACCGGCTGACCGAAACGCAGCTTCTCGACCTGGCGAAGGAAGTCGGACTCGACCAGATGCATCTGCGCCAGGCGCTCGCCGAGGAGCGGACGCGCGTTGCCGTGCCGGAGGAGAAGGGGCTCCTCGCGACGCTGTACGGCGGCGCGACGGTGAACGCTCAGCGCACCGTGTCAGGCACTCCAGTGCAGGTACTCCAGGCGCTCGACGACTGGATGCAGCGCCAGGAGTGTCTCATGGTGAAGCGACACTTCGGCGACCGAATCATATGGGAAGCGGATCGCGGTGTTGCGAGCGCGGTGAAGCGCGCCGTGAGCGGCAAGGGCGACGCGCTCGCGCGAGCGACCGACGTCGCGGCCACGGCGATCGCGCTCGATCCATCCCACGTCGTCGTGCGACTGGACGCGCAGCTGGGCGGCCACCGCGCATCGATGGCGCAGATGAACGTCGGGCTTGGCGCCGCATCGTTGGTGGCTGGCGGTATTCTCGTGGCGCTCAGCTTTCCCGTGCTTGCGGCGGTCGCACCTGCCGTCGTGCTCGTGCCGGGAGTGTGGGGCATCGCGCGCGCCGCGCACGCGCGGACGGTCGAGCGTGCGCAGCTCGCGCTGGAGCAGGTGCTGGATCGGCTGGAGCGCGGCGAGGCGGGCCGTCCGCCGACGCTGCTCAGCATGCTCGCGGCGGCGGTGAGACGCTAGAGCTGCGGGATGCGGGGCGGGGGATGAGGGGTGCGCATCCTGCATCCTGCATCCTGCATCC
>JBDTOD010000079.1:0-20527 GCA_039933415.1 bacterium | reverse complement strand
CCGCGTCGCACCGGCATCGCGACCTCGTGGACGTACAGATCGAATCCGCGCCGACGCAGCGAGAAGAGCAGGAGCGCGAAGGGCACGTTCATCATGCGCCAGCCGTAGCCGGTCGGCACGTACTGCACCAGCACGCGCGTGTCGGCGGGCAACGCGCGCAGCGCTCGGCCCAGCACGCGCAACGCATCGAGTCCGAAGTGCGACGGCAGAACGTGCACCGCAACGCCTGGCGTCGGCGGTGGCGCCGCCGGAGCGGGAGGGCACCACACGTCCACGGCGTCGCCCGACGCGGCGAGCGCCTCCGCGAGCAGCCTCGTATGATCGCTCACCCCGCCCGCCAGCGGTGGATACTCGCACGTCACGATGCACCAGCGCAGCAGCGGCGGCGCGATCGCGGCGCGCTCGAGCGGCCGATCCGGCTCGAGAGCGATCGCCGTCACGGACCCTTCCCGGCCAGCGTATGCGCGCGGACTTTCCAGCCGCGCCACTGAAGCGCGATCGACGTGAGCTCCACGGGGAGCGAGGCGAGCGCGCTCAGCGTGTCGAGCGACTTGTGCTCTCGCACGATGCGAGAGAGTCGCGCGCGCGTCTGGTTGACGAGATACCAGGGCAGTCCGCGCACCGGGCCGTGCAGCTCCATGTGCAGCACGCTCGCCTCGTGCACGCGGGCGAGCCTGGTGCCCCACGCCATCGGCCGAGGCGGATGATCGATCTCGGCCGAGGGGACGAAGCGGATCATGTAGCCCGCTTTCTGGAGACGAGCCTGAAGATCGGCGTCCTCCATGTGGGCGTACGGATAGCGCTCGTCGAAGCCGCCGATCTCATGGAACCCAGCGCGGCGCATGGCGAAGTTGCAGGACCAGAGCAGCCCGCCGTCGAGGTTCACGGGCGCGGTCTGACGCGGCGAGTTGAGACCGGCGCGACAGGTCGTGCGCCCTTCGAGCGCCTCGAGCGCGTCCACCTTCGAACCACGCGCGACCGTGAAGGCGCCGAGCCACCCGGTCTGCGGAAGGCAATCGTCGTCGGTGAAGGCGAGCCATTCGCCGCGCGCGGCTCGCGCGCCCGCATTGCGATTGGCGGCCGGTCCTCGGCGCGGACCAGCGATCCAGCGCGCCCACGGATAGCGCTCGGTCACGAGCTCGCGGGCCGCGGTGAGTGGGCTGTCGTCGGCGACGATCACCTCGTACTCGTCGTGCGGCAGCGTCTGCGCACCTGGCGCGAGCCGATCGAGACAGCGAGCGAGGGTCTCGTTCCGGTCTCGCGTGGGGATCACCACGCTGAACAGCGGCGTGCTCATGCCGCCGCCTTGACGCGCATGAGCAGCTGCGCGTATTGCTCGCGCAACGCGTCCCACCCGAACCGGTCGTGCGCCGAGTCGTACCGCGCGGCGCGTTCGCGTTCGTCGAGCGGCGCGGCGAGCGCGGCGGCCAGGGCGCGCCTGCCCTCGCCGGCGCGGGAGAGGTCGACCAGATGCGCGAAGTCTCCGAGCAAGTGACGCGTCACGGGCGTGTCGTGTGCGACGATGGGCAACCCGTGCGCGAGCGCTTCGACGTACGCGAGCCCGAACCCTTCGCGCAGCGAGGCGAGCGCGAAGACGTCGGCGGCGCGGTAGTACTCGCCGATCGCGTCATGCGGCACGGCGCGCACGAGCACGTCGTCGCCGAGCAGCTCCGTGGCGAGCGAGCGCACCGCGGTCGCATCCGGACCGTCGGCGCCGAGCAGGCAGAGGAAGGGCCGCGGGGCGGGCAGCGCGGCGATCTCGCGAATGAGGTAGTCCATCCGCTTGATCGTCGTGTCGAGCATGCCGACCGCCAGCACGACGGGCCGGTCAGCGGGAAGACCCAGCGCGGCGCGCTCGCGGCCGATGATGCGGACGGGGAGGTGATCGGGCACGCGCACGCCGTGCGCGAGCGTGATCTGACGCTGCGTGGACTCGCCGCGAGCCACCGCGTCGTCGAACCCCGCCGGCGTGAGCTGCTGGACGAAGTCCGTGCGCGTGAACGGCTGCGTCGTCAGGCCGCCGTTGTAGTACAGCAGCGTGAAGCGCTGCCGCGAGAGACGCCGCCAGTGCCAGCACAGGTTGCCGAGATTGAGATCGGCGAAGTAGACGACGTCGGGACGACCAAGCACGAGGGCGGGGAGAAACGAGAGAAAGAACGTGGCTTGTTCCACGAAGTATCGGTCGCGTCGGGCGAGACGCCCGATCAGTGCGGCGAGCACACTGTCGCGCGCGATGTTCCAACGCGGTCGTGCGTCCACTCCGCGCAGCGCCGCGCCCGAGAAGACGGTGAGCGCGATGCGGGGATCGCCGCGGAGCGCGTCGGCGCACTCCAGCGTGAACGTCTCGAACCCCCGCCGCTGGCGGCCAAGACCGGTGCAGGGGAGGAAGACGCGAACGGGCCGCTGGAGGGGAACGGGAGGGGGGCTGAAGAGGGACGTCACGGAGGGCCGATCGACCTGAGAAGGACGCGTAGCAGCGGGGTGAAGTCACCCTCGCGCCACCCGACGTCGACCGTCTCTCTCGCGCGACTTCTCAGCCCAGCGCGACGTCGAATCGCGGCACGTACGACGCCTGCGGCCAGCCCGGCCACCGCTCGTACGGCGCGTCGGGATCGGCGACGACCTCGAAGCGCACCACGGCGTCCACCTCGTCGAGCACCTCGGACATCGTGCGCAGCGTGAGCCCGAGCGTGTACGCGCCCGCGCGCAGCCGCGCGTCGTGCAGCCGCAGCGTGACGCGCCGTTCCCCGTTCGCGTCGACGTCGAACCAGACGTCGCTGGAATCGGTGGACACGCCCGCCGCCGGGCGGCCGCGCTCGTCCATCACGTCGACGCCGACGACGGCGCGCGAGATCCGCTCGTCGGCACCGACGGTGAGCACGATCTCGAGCGAGGAGCCGGCCAGGATGGTGTCGGTCTCCGACCCGCCCGCATCCAGCCCGCTCACCCGCACGGCGGTGAACCGTGCCGCCGACCGCTTCATGCGCGGCACGCTCGTGAGGTCCACCTCGTCGCTCGTCGTCGTCGCGACGCCGGCGGCGTACAGGCGCGTGATCTCCGTGGCCGACGCGTCGGCGATCACTCGCCCGCCGCTCAGCAGCAGGCCACGCGTGCACAGGCTCGCCACGGCGGCGAGGTTGTGGCTCACGAAGAGCACGGTGCGCCCTTCGCGCTGTCTCACCTCGCGCATCTTGCCGAGACACTTGTCCTGGAACGCCTGATCGCCAACGGCCAACACCTCGTCCACGAGCAGGATGTCGGCGTCCAGATGCGCCGCCACGGCGAACGCGAGCCGCACCTGCATGCCGCTCGAGTAGCGCTTGATCGGCATGTCGAGGAATGCCTCCACCCCGGAGAACTCGACGATCTCGTCGAACCGCTGCCGGATCTCGGCGCGCCGCATCCCGATGAACGCGCCGTTGAGGAAGACGTTCTCGCGCCCCGTCAGCTCCGGATGGAAGCCCGTACCCACCTCGAGCAGCGAGCCGATGCGGCCGAACACGTCGATGTCGCCCGTGGACGGCGCGGTGACCCCGCTGATGATCTTGAGCAGAGTGCTCTTGCCCGCGCCGTTGCGGCCGACCAGTCCGAGGATCTCGCCACGACCCACCTCGCACGAGACGTCGCGCAGCGCCCAGAACTTGTTCGCGTCGGCCGACGTCCGCGCACGACCCACCCAATCCGCCACCTGCTCGGAGAGCGTCGTCGACTGCCGCGCGGCAACGTTGTAGCTCTTGCCGATGCCGCGGATCGACAGCGCGGGCGCGATTTGCGTGATGAGGGGTGCGCTCTGCAGGATGCGCGGTGCGCTCTGCGCTTCGCCTGACGAGGGAATCGGTGTCGGGATGACGGACGTCATTGCACGCCCCCGTACGCCGCACACCGCATCCCGCACCCCGCGCCTCTAGATGACGTCGGCATACTGACGGTCCTGATACAGGAAGAAGAGCGTGCCGGCGATGAACAGCGCGACGCTCACCAGCGCCGATGTTCCGATCGCCATCCAGTGCACGTCGCCGCGTCCGAGCAGCGAGGCACGCAGCCCGTCGAGCAGCGGCGCGATCGGGTTGAGCAGGTAGAAGCGCCTGGCGCCTTCCGGGACGGCCGAGATCCCGTACGCCACCGGGCTCGCGTACAGCAGGAGCTGGATGAGGAAGGGAAGCACGTACATGACGTCGCGGAATCGCACCGACAGCGCGGCCGAGAAGAGTCCGAGCCCCAGTGCGAGCACCTGGAGGATCAGCATGAGCAGCGGCACCAGCGCCAGCATCGCCAGCGACGGCATCTCGCCGCGCACGAGCAGGACGAGGAGCAGCGTGACCATGCCGATGGCGAAGTCGAGCAGCGAGGCGAGCACCGAGGCCGCGGGGAGAATGATCCGCGGGAAGTACACCTTGGTGACGAGCGCGGTGTTGCCGATGAGCGAGATGCCGCAGCGCTGGAGCGTGTTCTGGAAGGCATTCCAGCCGAGATAGCCGGCGAACACGAACAGGAAGTACGGCGACCCGTCGCTCGGCAGCTTGGCGACGACGCGGAAGACGAGCGTGAAGATTCCGCTCGCGAGCAGCGGCAGGAGCACCACCCAGGCGACGCCGAGTGCCGTCTGGCGGTAGCGCAACTTCACGTCGCGCAGCGCGAGCGTGAGCCAGAGGTCGCGGTAGCGCCACAGCTCACCGACGTCGAGCGGGGTGCGGCGGGTGCTGGAACGAATGCGTCGGAGCGGCGTCGGCGCCGGCGCGGCGACGCCGGACGTCAGGGGAATGGTCATGCGGCGGGGAAGATGCGAGCGAGCGACGGATGGAGTGGCATGCCCGGCTCGATGGAGTATCGGCGCGCCTGCTCGATCGCGAGAGTGTAGGAACGTCCGGCCGTCGTGAGGCCGACGGCCGACCAGAAGATCACGCCGGACACGCCGTTGAACACATTGCCGAAAAACGACGCAGCGAGCAGCGCGACCACGGCCGCGGCGGCACCGTTCGACACCGCGTCGCGGTTGGCGCGACGTTCGTTCGCGATCGGGATCAGCACGCCGAACATCGCGAAAGTAAAGAGCGCGCCACCCATCCAGCCCATCACGCTGAATACCTCGAGCAGGCCGCTGTCGATCGCGGTGATGGACACCTTGCGCCCGTTCGCCTCCTTGAGCTTCCCCGCGCCGCCAAGGTGGCCGAGTCCGTCGCCGACGACGTTGTGCTTGAGCCGGTTGATCGTGACGCGCGTGACCAGCTTCCGCTCGCGATAGCTGCGGTCGTCCTCGATGTTGGAGAGGGAGACGGCACGGCCCGACACCACGCGCATGATCCGCGGATGCGTCACCGCGGGGGCGGCGAGCACGAGCACGACCGCCAGGGCGATCCACTGCCGCGGCAGGTTGCGCAACGGCTGCCGGATCTGCAACACCAGCGCGCCGAGCACGAAGGCACCCCACGCCGAACGCGTCTTGGTGAGCAGCAGCGCGGTCAGGCCGAGCGCCAGCGCGAGAAACTTCCACCGCTGCGGCGCCGGGAGCCCGACGAGCACGGCGAACACGAGGAAGACCGCGAACGGGCCTGGCGCGTTGAGCGTGCTGAAGGACCGGATGAGAAAGGGCACCGGCAGGCCGACGCTGTACATCTCCGAGTTGATCACCCAGGCGCGATCCCACGCCGGCGGGTCGACGAACTGCACGAGGGCGTAGGTCGCCGTGACGAGGATTCCCCACAGCGCGATCTTGGTCAGCACGCTGCGCAGGCGCGGAAAGCGCCGCCACTCGAGCGCGATGTGGAACCCGAACAGGAGCGGCGAGCCCCAGTTCATGAGGTCGTAGGTCGCGGGGACGAACGTTTGCTGGATGAGCCCGACCACGTACGAATACAGCAGCGCGGTCATCGCGAGGACGAATGGCACCGCCATCGTGCTGCGCAGGCTCTGCGCACGCCGCAGCAGGGTGAAGCCGGATACGGTCGTCGCGAGCACGGGTCCCACGAGCAGCAGGCTCGCGGGATGGTAGCCGAACTGGAGGTCGAACACGCGCCGCAGGAACGGCGTCAGCAGCCAGGACCAGAGGACGAACCCGACGTACGTCGACGGACTGCGCATGTAGGCGTACAGCGCGACGACGACGCATCCGAGCGGGAAGGTCAGGGTGAGCGCGCGCCCCCCACCGCCGGCGAGCGCGATCGCCACATAGAGAGAGAAGGTGGCGACCGCGGACCACGCCGCGAGGTCGTTGTTGCTGACCGTCGCGCGCCAATCGCGCAGCCAACCGCCACGCCGCTTCCGCGGCGCCGGCGCGCTCTTTACGTCACCGAGCGCCGCGTCGGCCCCGGGAGGCCGGAGCGGAACGATGTCAGCGTGCAGAGGTTCCGTCGCCATCGATGAACAGTCCCACGTGGCCGTCGTAGCGCAGCTGTCCGCGCCGGACGTGCAAGCCGTGAAGGACGCGCATGCGACGCCGCGCCACCACCAGCCCATAGAGAATCAGATTCAGCGTCAGTGCCGAGAGGATCCCGTGAAGGAAGACGTAGAACCAGGTGGACGCGGACTCGATCGACAGTCCGGTCGAGTGCGAGACGTGAGTCTGGTTCACGTGCACCAACGATGTGAAGTCATGAGCCGTGACGACATCGAGCAGCTCGGGGAGCCGTTGTGCCACGCTCGAGCTCATCGACGGATCGGCCGCGCTGAACGTGAACATCACCGCCAGCCAGAAGCCGGCGAGGATGAGGGTGTTGAGATAGAGGATGCGCACCGAGACGAAGCGCGGCCGCTGCTGCTCGCGGATCCGCGTCCAGGGCGCGTCGAGCACGAGATACGTCGCGAAACCAATCACCACCGTCGCGGCGAACACCACCGGTGCGAGGATCAGCTCGAAGACGAGGCCGAGCAGGCCGAATCCCCACGCCGGGCCGGTGCGCCGGAACAGCGGGCGGCTCGATGTCGCCGACTCGATCGCGCGCCCGACCTTCCAGGTGAATGAATGCCGCGAGCGCCTCACGGGGGTGCTCGGTGCCTCAGGCGTAATACGCGCCGTAGCGGCCGAAATCGTAGCCTCCACGGTAGCGCGAGTTACGACGCAGATCGACGCCGTTGAGGATCGCGCCAGCCAGGTTGGCCTGCACGTGCTGGAGCTGGAGCACCGCGAAGCGCAGCGCCTGCCGCTCCGTCCGGTCGGCGCGCGCCACGAGCAGCGTCGCGTCGGCGTGTGCGCCGATCAGCGCCGCGTCGGTGAACAGGTTGAGCGGCGGCGTGTCGATCAGCACGTAGTCGTACTGCATGCGGAGCCGCTCGAAGAACGGCGCGAGCCGGCTCGCCACCAGCAGGTCGGCGGCGTTGGCGTTCGGCATGCCGCCCGACGGCAGCACATCGAGATGCCCGCTGCCCTCGAGCGCCACTCGCCGAATGCACTCGCCGGGCGTCGCCTGACCGTACAACAGGTCGAAAAAGCCAGGCCGTGCCTCGATGCCGAACAGCGTGTGCATGTTGCCGCGCCGCGTCTCCGCGTCGATCAGCAGCACGCGCTTGTTCTGCTGCGCCAGCGTCACGGCGAGGTTCGACGCGCTCGTCGTCTTGCCGTCGCCCGAGAGGGCGCTCGTCACGACGATGACGCGCGGTGGCTTGGCCGGGCTCACGTAGCTCAGGTTGGTGCGCAGCGCGCGATAGGCCTCGGCCGCCATCGTCTGGTTCTCGCCGTCGCGCTGCGGCTTGGCCGAGGCGAGCGCCTTGGCCGGATCGCCGCTCGACACGACCGCGCGGTACTTGGAGGTGAGCGCGTCCTGGCGGAGGTTCGGGATGATGCCGATCACCGGGGCGCGCACGATTGCCGAGACGTCGCGCTCGTCGTGCACCGTGGTGTCGAGCCAGTCGCGCAGGAAGGCGACGAGCACGCCGATCAGCAGGCCAGCGAACAGCGCGACGGCGAAGATCGCCGGCGGCGACGTGCCGAGCGACCCGCCCGGCAGCTCCGCGCGGTCGAGCACGATCGCCGTCGAGTCCTGCACCGCCGCGGTGATCTCCGCCTCCTTCAAGCGGCCCTGCACCTGATTCATGATGTCTTCGACGCCCTTCTGATTGCGGAGCAGCCGGGCGTATTCCACCTGCTGCGCGGGGAGGAGCTGTACCGACGCACGCAGCATCGTGATGCGCCCGTCGAGCGCGCGAACCTGCTCGCCCAATCCGTCGGCGTAGGTGCGCGTCGTCGCGACGATGTCGCGCTTGGACGTCTCGATCTGCCGCTCGACTGACTGGATGTCCGGATCGTTCGGGTTCAGGCGGCGCAGCATGGCGGCGCGCTGGTCTTCCTGCACGCGCAGCCGTTCGATCGCGATCGTGCTCGGGCTGGAGCTGTTGAGCAGCCGCGCGAACGCCGGCACGGACAGCAGCCGCTCGTACGCCAGCCGGCCGTCGGAGGTGTCCTTCACCTGAAGCAGTGTCTCCAGCGATGCGAGCAGCGCCTGGCGGTCGGTCGTCGCCGTCACGCGCAGCTCCTGCAGCCGCTGGAGCTCGTTCGACGCCTGCGTGGCCTCGTTCTCCACGCTGATGATCTTGTTCTCGCGCAGGAACTGGCTCACCGCGAGCTCACGGACGCGCATCTCGCCGCCGAGCGTGTCGAGCTGCGTGCGGAGCAGCGCGAGCGTGCTGCGCGCGCCCGCCTTCTCCGCCTCGAGCCGCTTCCGGACGAACCGGCTTGCCGTCACGTTCGCCAGGTCGAGCACGAGCTGGGGATCGTTCCCCTCGTACGTGATGAGCACGATGTTGGCATTCATGTTGGGCTGCGTCACCGACGCGCGACCACGCACGATCGCCGACGCCTCTTCGAGCGACGTCACCTGAAGCGAGGCGTCGCCCTTCAGCAGCGCCGACGGCGCGAGCCGCAGCGAAACGCCAGGCAGCGCAATCGTGCTCGTCAGCGGAAAGGTGCCGAGCGTCGGTCCGCCGAGCTCGCGCACCGTGACACGGTTGTTCGACGCCTGAACGAAGCGGTAGGCCCGCAACGGCGCGGCCGATGCCACCCGCGCCCATCCGATCACCGCGCTGCGAGGCGTGCGAAGCGGCTCGGCCACCTGCAGCCGCAGGCCGAGCGAATCGGCGACGTCGTTGGAGAGCGAGCGGCTGCTGAGCTCCTCCATCGCCGTGGCGACGAGATTCACGTTGTCCGTCGGCAGTCCGTACATCGCCGCGCCCATGTTGCCCGGCTTCGCATCGATGCGTACCGATGCGGATGACTGGTACACCGGCTCCATGCGTCGCACGGCCACGGCACCCGCGGCGAGCGAGAGCAGCACGCAGCCGAGGATGAGCCACGCGCTGCGGGCGATCGTCGCCCAGATGCGGCGCGGATCGATCTCTGGTGTGGGATCGGCGAGGACAGGAAGAGGAAGAGCTTCCATTGGACGGGAGGTCGGAGGAGACGCCCTAGTTCTGGCGAATCAGGTAGTAGACGGTCACGATCGTGGCGATGAACTGGACGATCGCGTACGCGGCGCGGATCGTGACGTCGTTGCGGATGGCGAAGGAGGGATCCTGCACGTACAGCTGATCGCTCGAGCGAACATCGAGGTCGCCGATGCGATCGGCGACCGACACTTCGCGCGTCGGTGTCCCCGTGCGGACGAGGAAGACGCGGCTGTCGCCGCCGGTCCGGATCGCGCCGCCGGACTTCGCGACGAGCGAGAGGACGGACGCCGACGCATCGGCGATCTGCACGTTGGGCTGCCGCACGCCACCGGTGACGGTGATCGGGCGGAGGATCTGCACATCCACGCGCGAGGCATCCACTCGGCCGCTGAACGCGCGCACGATGGTGCGCTCGAGCGAATCCGGAGACATGCCCTGCACCGGGATGTGGCCGACGGTCGGAATGAGCACGATGCCGCGCTCGTTCACGATGAGGTCGCCGGACTGCTCGGGCGCGCCCCAGTTCTTGAGCCGGATCAGATCGCCGGGCTCCACGGACCAGGAGTAGCTGCCGCGCGGCGTCGGCGAGAGCGCTCCACCGGTCGGCGTGGCCGGTGCGCAGGCGGACGCGAACGCCAACAGCAGGAGCGCGCCAATCCGTCCGGCCGAGTCGGCCAGAGAACGACGCGACGTCTTCCCCGCGTCGTCGCGGTTCCGAGTGCGATGAGGAGTTGTCACGAACGGGGGTGTGAAGTCCTGCGGGAGGGAACGGCGGCGGAACGGCGGAAGACGCGCTAGAGCGCCCCGCGCATGCTCAGGACGGCTGGAACGGTGCGGAGCAACAGCGCCAGGTCTCGCCAGACAGTCCACCCCGCGATGTACATCTGCTCGAGCTCGACGACGGTTTCGAAGTCGGTGATTTCGTTGCGGCCGCTCACCTGCCACGGGCCGGTGATGCCTGGCGCGACCTCGAATCGCACGTAGTGGCGCGTCTTGTACTGCGCCACTTCGCGCGGGAGCGGCGGCCGCGGACCGACGAGCGACATCTCGCCGCGCAGCACGTTCCACAGCTGCGGAAGCTCGTCGAGGCTGCTCTTGCGCAGGAAGCGGCCGGCCTTCGTGATGCGCGGATCGCCCGCCAGCTTGAACAGCTTCAGGTCGGCGTACACGTTGGACTTGTGCACCTCGGCGGCGCGCGCGTCGGCGTCGCGCACCATCGTGCGCAGCTTGAGCATCTCGAACGTCTCGCCGCCCAGCCCGACGCGCCGCTGTCTGAACAGGATGGGCCCGGGCGACGACAGTTTGACCACCACGGCGCACGCCGCGAGCACGGGCGAGAAGATCAGGAGGCCGAACACTGCACCGCTCAGATCGAGCGTGCGCTTTGCCACGAGCTGCCAGCCGAGGAGCGCCGGGCTGCTCAGCAGGGAGATGGGTCCTTCACCGCGCTGGATGAGCGTCGGGTTTTTCATCTCGCGCAGCGGGCGGCGGCGCAGCCCGAACACACGACACCCCGCGCTCGAGCCGGCGATGAGCACGTTCTGAAGCGCCTCGTCCGTGAGCGGGCCGACGAGGATGATCGCGTCCGCGTGCGAGCGATGAACCTCCTCGTACAGCTGGTGCCACCCCTCCTGCTGGTCGCCCGGCCACGACGGCTCGAGCTCGTACACGGCCGGCGGATGCAGCGTGTGATCCGTGTGCTCGGCCAGAAAGGTCTGGAGCTGATGGTGGATCCCGACGAGCAGCGTGCGCTCCTGGTCGAGGCGTCGCGGGTCGTAGCTCTGGAGCGCGACCGACATGCCGCGCCGCTGCGCGACGAGCGCCACGGTGAGCGCGACGACCACTCCGCCGAGCAGCAGGGCGCGGCCGAGGATGAAGGTGGTCCACAGCTCCGGCCAGCGCGGGAGGACGATGCCGAGCATGATCGCCAGCACGATGCGCCCCGACTGGCTCCCCATGTCCGACGCGGAGTACGAGCGCGTGGCGGCGAGGCAGAAGATGAGCGACGTGACGCGCCGGAGCAGCGCGGGCGGCGCAACCGGGATGAGCCCGTTCACGAACTCGAAATGCGCGGCGCTCACGTGCAGCGGAAACATCGCCAGCACGACGAACACCACGGCAACGGTGAGTGCGTCGGCCGAGAGCATCGCGCCGGCGAAGGCGAGTTCGCGCCAGAAGCGACGGCGCTGCAGCCCGAGGACACGCTGCCGGCCGCCGAGTCGCACGAGCAACGACGGCGAAGACGGCGTCTCCGCTGGGAGCGGCCCGAGGGGGCCCGCTGGGCGGAGCTCGGTCGTCGGCGAAGTCGTCGTCAGCTGAGCGTCGTCGCTCGGTGCGACCAGAGGCACCATCGGGTCCTGCTCACTGAGATAGGTCGGGGGCGCGCGTGGGGGTCGTGGTCCGTCTCCCAGCAGACCGACCAGCCGTGCGAAAGCAACGCGCTGCTCCCGAGCACTCGCGTGGCGACACGGTCGGGTCGAAACTCGAGACCGGCGGTGAGTCGCAACTCGCCTCGCGGACCGTGACCGCCTCTCCGCGCGGTCGTCCTGCCCTCATGAAGGCCCTAACGCTGCCGACGCATGCCCGCCGATGGGTGTGCGAATCGAACGCGTCCTTCTCCTCGTCTCATGGCGAACCCGCTTACGATCAACGATGTGATGGCCATTCCGCTGACGCCCTCGGTCACGCGCACGCCTGATCAGGCCGGCCGGCCCGATGCTCCGCGCGGACGCACGGTCTTCGAGCCGGGCGCGTTCGAGCAGTTGTTCAACTCCCTGCTCGAGGGAGCGGTTCGGCAGGGAGCGACGGACATCCACGTGCGCGCCGGTGACGTGGTGCAAGCGCGCATCGACGGTGCGCTGGTACCGCTGGACACACCGATGCTCTCCCCCGTCGACACGCGCGCGCTGGCGGTCCGGGTGCTCGAGGCCAACGGCTCCGCCGATCGCGTCGAGGACGTGAAGGAGTACGAGGGCTCGTGGAGCCTGCGCGGCGTGGGGCGCTTTCGCGTCAACATCCTCCGCCAGCGATCGAGCTACATGATCGTCATGCGCGTCATCTCCGACGTGCTGCCGACGTTCGAACAGCTCAACCTCCCGCGCGCGATCGTCCAGGCCGCTCGCGTCGACGCAGGGCTCATTCTCGTCTGCGGCGCGCCCGAGTCGGGGCGGTCGACGACGATTGCGTCGATCGTGAACTATCTCAACACCACCGCGGCCACGCGCCGGCACTGCGTCCTCATCGAGCAGCCGATCGAATATCTCCACAAGAGCCAGAAGTGGAGCATGACGCAGCGCGAAGTCGGCAGCGATACGGACTCGTTCGAGGATGGCGTTCGCGCCGCGATCCTTCAGGACGCCGACGCGATCGTCATCGGCGGGATGGAGCAGCCGGCCGTGATCGAGGCCGCGCTGCGCGCGGTCGAAGCGGGTCGGCTGGTGATCGGCCGCATGGCCGCGCCAGACGCTGGCACGGCGATCCGCAACCTGCTGCAGCGGATGGAGAGCGATGACCAGCAGTCGGCGCGGCTCCGGCTCGCCGAAGCGCTGCACGCGATCGTCGCACAGAAGCTCATCCCGCGACAGAACGGCGGACGCCGCGTGCTGGCCACGCAGCTGCTCTTCATGACGCCCTACGTTCGCGAGACGATCCTCGACGCCGGCACTGCCGACAACCTGAACGACGCCCTGGTGAAGGGGCGCGACCAGTTTGGCACGCAGACGTTCGATCAGTCGCTCGCCGATCTCGTGATGTCGGGAGAGGTCGCGTTCGACATGGCCGTCAAGCTCGCCGCTAACCCGCTCGATCTCGAGCTGCAGCTCCGCGGTTCGCGCTGAGTCGCCCGCGTCGTCGCGACCGCGTGACGCGCACGCGCCACGCTTGACGCAATGCGGTTGTCACCGCATTCATGCGCACGATGAACACCGAATGGCATCGCGCCACCGACGATCTCGCGTCCATTCTCGCCGACGGCGTCCGCTACGACCGCAGCGGTGTGTCGGCACGCGCACGTGCGTGCTTCGTCGAAGTGACGGAGCGCTGGCGTGAGAACGCCGCCGCCGCGGCGGAGGCCTGGTGGCGCCTCGCCAACCTGCAGCGACTCCAGTCGCAGTGGGACGACGCGATCGAGAGCGCGCATACCTCGGCCGCACTCGCCCGCGCGAACGCGCTGCCGGACGTGGAGGCGGATGCGCTGAACATCGAGGCCGCCGTCTGGTCGACGCGCGGCGATGACGCGAGGGCGCAGGCGCTCTTCGAGCGGATGCTCGAGATCGCGACCGCGCCGGCCACGCGCGCCAAGGCGCTCCAGAACCTCGGCGGACTGGCCGCGGAGCGCCGCGAGTTCGAGAAAGCTGAGAATTTGTTTAGCGCGTCGCGCGACTCGTACCGCGTTGCCGACGACGCGCGCGGCGAGGCGTGCAGTCTGCTCAACATCGGCAGGCTCCAGGCGGAGCGTGGCGAGCCGGCGCTCGCGTGCGAGACGCTCGAGGCGGCGGTGATGCAGTCGCGTCAGGCCGGCGACCTGGAAATGCACGCGAATGCGCTGCTCAATCTCGGCATCGCCCTCGGCGACGTCGGCCGGGTGGCCGAAGCGGAGGAGCGGATCACGACGGCGTACGGGCAGTTCACCATCGCCGACATTCCGTTTCAGCGGGTGCGCTGTCTCATTCAACTGGCCACGTTCGCCAGACGGCGCGGTGAGCCAGAGGGCGCGCAGGTATGTCTCGACCATGCGCGCAAGCTCGCGGCGAGCGCCGACCTGCCACGCGAGCTCCGTCTCATCGACGAGCAGTTCGTCGCGCTCGCATCGCGCTAGTCACAGGACGCTAGGTCATCAGACGACCTCGGCCGTCACTGTCGAGGTGACCGCGATCGGCTGGCATAGGTCTAGCGTTACGCAACGAGCATGCAGAGCTCCACGGCGCCGAGTGCCGTGGCCGCGAGCCGTCCGCTTCGACCGTCAGGTGCACCATGGGTAATCGTTTGTTGCTCGCCGTCGCCGCGATGCTCGCACTCGCCGCGTGCAGCGAATCATCGACCGCTCCTCGCCGCTCCATCAGGCCGCCGAACGCCCCGTCATTCGACGAGAGCACGGGCCCGCAGTGCCACACGGGATATCAGGTGGCCACGAGGTCCGACGGGTCGGCGTACTGCGAGCCGATCTAGGCGCGCGGGACGCGCGTGGTGGGTCAGGAGTGGGGAGTGGTGAGTGACGGCAACGGCAACGGCCTCAGGGCGCTTCTGCGTCCCGAGGCCGTTTGTCACTCCCCACCCCCAACTCCCCACTCAGCGTTCCTCGAACGGTGAGTGTGCGAGTCGCTACTCCTGAACAGCCATCCCCATCGTATGAAATCCCTTGTCCACATACAGCGTCGTCCCCGTGATCCCGCTCGCCAATGGTGAGCAGAGAAACGCGGTCGCGACGCCGACTTCGTCGGCGGTGAGCTGTTCGGTCAGCGGTGCGTTCGCGCCAACGTACTCCACCATCCTGCCGATGATCCCGATCGCGCTCGCGGCGCGCGACGCATACGGACCGGCCGACACGGTGTTCACGCGCACCCCCCACTTCCGTCCCGCCTCGAACGCCAGCGTGCGCGTGTCGCTCTCCAGCGCCGCCTTGGCGCTCGACATCCCGCCACCATAGCCGGCGATCACGCGCTCGCTCGCCATGTACGTCAGCGACGCGAACGCGCCGCCCGCGCGCATCAACGGGCTCAGTCGCGCGATCATGCTCACGAGCGAGTATGCGCTCGCGCTCACGGCGGCCAGATAGCCCTCTCGGCTCGTCTCGAGTAGCGGCTTCTTCACCTCGGGGCCGTTCGCCAGCGAATGCACCACGATGTCGAGCGGCGTCTCGCCGAAGTCGGCCACCAGCCGCGCTGCGAGCCCGTCGATCGAGCAGTCGCCAACGTCCTTGTAGCGCTTGGTCGCGCGCAGCTCCTCCGGCATCGCCTCGTACGTGTCGAATGCCGCATCGAGTGGATAGATCCTCTCGAAGGTGAGCAGCGATCCGTCGCTCAGCCGTCGCGAGTCGTCCATCTTCCCGCGCTCGATCAGATTGAGGAAGATGTTGAGCGCCGGTGGCCACGTCCCGACACACACGCTCGCTCCCGCCTCGGCCAGCGCCTTCGCGATCGCGAACCCGAACCCGCCGTCATCCGCCACGCCGGCGACCAGCGCTCGGCGTCCCGTCAGATCGATGTTGAGCATTCTCTTAGTATGGACGCAGGCATCTTCGCGGCCAAGGGAGTCACTCCACGGGCCTGTCACGCACGGTCTATGCACTGGGTTCAGTCCCGGCCGGGGACCAGTCCTGCCCCCTCGGTCGCAAGGACCGACATGGCGACACTGCTATATGTGGACGACGAGGAGACCATCGGCCGAGCCGTGGCTCGGTGGTTCGAGCGTCGAGGACATATCGTGCACGTGGCGCGATCGCTCGCCGAGGCGCGTCAGCTCCTCGAGTCTCACGATCCAGACACCCTCTTCATCGATGTCTGGCTGGGCACCGATAGCGGCTTCGAGCTGCTCGCCTGGATCGAGGACAATCGACCGGCGCTCGCCGAGCGGGTCGTGTTCGTCACGGGCGACCTCGCGGATGGCGATTCGGGGCAGGCCCGCATCTGGAAAACGCTCGGCCGGCCGGTGGTGCGCAAGCCCTTCGAGTTTGCAGAGCTCGAGGCCTACACCACTTACGCCGCGGATGCGGAGCGAGGCAGCGGGACGTAACGTGTACCGGTGTCGAACGACCTGACTTCTTCTGCGCCGAGCACGACCCCCGCGACCGATCGCGCCGATCCGATGGTCCCGGATCCAGCCGCGCTTCCAGCCGCGCTTCCGACCGTGGTGCCCGCCGTCGCGGCCGTCGCGCCCGTCGCGTCCGACGCGTCCGACGCGGCGCCGCGACGTGGGCCGTCGTTCGCACGCGGCCTCTGGCGCATCGCCGCCGCCGATGTGTCGAGCGGCAACACGGTCGAGCTGCTCCACGACGGCCCGCACACGTTCGACGTCATGCTCGCGATGATCGACGCGGCGCGCGAGTCAGTGGTGCTCGAGAGCTACATCCTCCGCTCGGACGAGATCGGACACCGCTTCGCCGAGGCGCTCACGCGCGCCGTGGCGCGCGGAGTGAGCGCGCGGTTGCTCACCGACTGGATCGGCATGCGCGGCATCAGGGCGAGCTTTCTCGCCGCGCTTCGAAACGAGGGCGTGGAGATTCGCGTGTTCAACCCCCCCGGACTTCGGGCCTGGTTCGGGCTCGTGCCCCGCGACCATCGCAAGCTCCTCGTCGTGGACTCGCGCGTCGGGGTCACCGGCGGCGTCGGCATCGGCGACGAGTGGCTCGGCAAGACCAAGCGCCACCGCGGCCACTGGCGCGACACGGCGGTGCGCATCGAAGGACCGGCAGCGCGCGACATGCAGGCCGCGTTCGAGACGATGTGGGAACGCGTGATGAAGCGGGAGCGCCGCGGCTCGCACCGACTGGTGCGACGCGTGGCACGCGGCGCGCACCTCGATCCGTCGACGGCCGAGCCGGCACTCGTGGGGATCGTCGAAGGCGAGCCGCTCCGGCTCCGCATCGCGCGCGCTCTTCAGATGCAGGCGATCTCCGCCGAGCGCTCGATCTGGATCGCCAACGCGTACTTCGTCCCGAGCTGGTCGGAGATCGAAGCGTTGATGGGCGCGGCGCGCGACGGAGTCGACGTGCGCATCCTCGTGCCGCAGCGCAACGACCATCCGTGGGTCACGCTGCTCACGCGCCGCTACTACCGGCGCCTGCTCACGAATGGCGTGCGCATCTGGGAGTTCTGCGGCGCGATGATGCACGCGAAGACGAGCGTGGTGGACGGCCGTTGGGTCCGCGTCGGCTCCACGGACTTCAACCCGCTCGGCGTGGCGATCAACTACGAGCTCGATGCGGTGATCGAGGACGCGACCCTGGGCGCTCGAGCCGAGGCGATGTTTCTCGCTGATCTCGAGCGGTCGAAGGAGATCACGGTGAAGAGTCGCGTGGTCGGCAAGTAGATTGAGGCGCGCCGATTGTCGTCGTCAGCGCCTCGACGAAACCAAGCGTGCCAACGGATCCGGCCGCAGATGATCCTCGTCGAAGAAATCACGCGACGTGATCCCGAGTGGTCGCGGATCGAACCCGCCGATCACGCCGGCGCCCGTGCGCGCGGAGATCGCGCGCAGATTCGTCTCCACTGAACGCAGGGAATATCCGGGCATCGCGACGAACGCGTCGTACATCTCGGTCGGGAAGGGGACGAGCAGCATCGTCACCTCCACGCCCTCGCTGCGCAGGTAGCGCACGAACTTCTCGAGCGCGCCGTCACGCCCGGGCGCGCGCGCGTCGAGATGCTGGAAGCGCGGATCGACGCGAATGTCGTACCTGGAGAAGCGAAGCGCTCGCGCGAGCGCGCTGTCCTCGGACACGACCTGCCAGACCACCGTGCCATCGGGAAGCTTCGTCTTCTCCGTGTTCTGCACGCGATCCGTTGCCGTCCACATGATGCCGCGAGAACCGTAGTGCCGGTACGAGAACACCGAGAGGCGGAAGTACTCGGGTGCGGCAAGCTGCTTGAGCGCCTTCACCGCGATCGACGTGCGCTCTCGCAGCGGCGACACGGGGATCCCCGCGCGCCGCATCACCGCCGTGCGCTCGTTCGCCAGCGCGGACCAGCTGGCCATTCCGTCGAAGCTCTCCGTCCACGGATCGACGTTGATCACGACGCGCCCTGGACGCCGCGCGTCGGTGTCATAGAGTCCGTACACGGCGATCATGTCGTCGAGCAGTCCGCCCTGCATCGCGCCATTCACGAACACCGTGCCCGGAAACGCGGACGCCGGCATCGGCTGCATGCGGCTCGAGCCGAGCGTGAGCACCTCGGCGCGCTTCGTCCTCAGCGCGGCAAGTGAGCGCTCGATCGCGCGATCGTTGAAGTTGCCGAGATCGGTGACGTTGCGCCCCGACGCGAGCACGCGCGCCATCGCCGCTTCCTGCGTGCGGATCGGCACGAGATGTCCCGGGTCGATCCACGCGCTGAACTCGACCGGCAACGCCGCGATCGAGAGCAGCAGGCCGGCGCGCAGGAAAAGCGCTCCCGCGCCGCGTCGCCTGCGAACACGCGCACGCGCCGCGATGCGCGCGCCGGTCGCGGGCGTGTAGAGCGCCGTCGCTCGACTAGAACTGGAAATAGATGAACTTGGCACTATGGAAGACGCCGAGCGTCATGATGGTGAGCACCGCGCAGGCGTAGGCGGCCCAGCGAACGAGGGTGGGTCCGCTCGACAGTCGAATGCGCAGCGGTCCCGCGCCCTGCAGCCGCTCGACGGTGAGGAGCGCGATCACGGCGGCCACGCCAAGGATCAGCCGCGATGATTCCAGTCCGAGGAAGAGCAGCGAGCGCGCCGCCGAACGGTCACCCGAGGCGAGCGCGCGAAGCTGTGCGGGCACTCCCGTGCCGAGGTGCGAGAGCACGTACCACGCGTCGGCGAAGGTGGTGGCGCGGAAGAACACCCACCCGATGCAGACCAGCACGAAGGTGACGCCCATCTGCCAACCGGCGAGCAGCGTTGGGAACCGCTCGACGCCGAGCGCGCCGCGGATGCGCGCGCGCACATCGGACGTCAGGATGGCGCCCACGAGGTACGCGCCATGCAACGCTCCCCACACCACGAAAGTCCAGCGGGCCCCATGCCAGAGCCCGCTCACCAGGAAGGTGATGAACAGGTTGGTGAGCCAACGCGGTCGCGCCACGCGATTGCCGCCGAGTGGCAAGTAGAGGTAGTCGCGAAACCAGGTGGAGAGGGAGATGTGCCAGCGTCGCCAGAACTCCGAGACGCTCCGCGCGATGTACGGGCGGTCGAAGTTCTTCATCAGCGTGAAGCCCATGACCTGGGCGGAGCCGATGGCGATGTCCGAGTAGCCCGAGAAGTCGCAGTAGATCTGGAAGGCGAAGCAGATCGTGCCGATCCAGAGCGGGATGCCCGTGTAGTCGTGCGGCGTGTCGTACACGACGCCCGCGAGATCGGCGAGCCGATCGGCGACGACGACTTTCTTCACGAAGCCCCACGCCATGAGCTGCAGGCCGGCCACGACACGGTCGTAGTTGAACTCGTGCTTCTCGCGGAACTGGTGCAGCAGGTTCTGCGGCCGCTCGATCGGACCCGCGACGAGCTGGGGGTAGAACATCACGTACAATGCGTAGAGCCCGAAGTCCCGCTCCGCGCGCTGGCGGCCGGCGTGGACCTCGATGACGTAGCTGAGGCTCTGGAAGGTGTGGAAGGAGAGACCGACCGGGAGCAGCAGGTGCAGGGCGGGGATGGCGTAGGCCATGCCCATCGCGCGTGCGGCGATGGCGACGGTCTCGTTGAAAAAGTCGAAGTACTTGAAGATGAACAGGACCGCGCACGTGGAGATGATGCTCACCACGAGCCAGACGCGTCGACGGTCGCCGGTGGACTCCTCGATCCGGATCCCCGCGACATAGTCGATGAGGATCGTGATCAGCAGGATGAAGATGTACGCCGGCACGAACGCCATGTAGAACAGGCAGCTCGCGATCAGCAGCATCGGGCCGCGCTTCGCGTGCGGCAACGCGAAGTACAGCAGCGTGACGAGCGGGAAAAACAGCGCGAACTGGAACGAGTTGAAGAGCATCGGCGCGGGGGAAAGGAGCGTTCTCTGGAGGACGAGCCCGGCGCGCGGGGCGCAACGAGCCGTAGACACACCACCCACACCCGCTATCATGCGCCGCTTGATCCTTGCCGTTTGCGTCCTTTCCTCCATCCTCCCCCGCATCGGGTCGGCGCAGGCGGATACGGTCGGCCCGCCTCTGCCGCTCTTCACCTACCGGGATGCGGTGCTCGCCGGCAGCGTCGCCATCGTCACCCTGCTCGCGCGCCCGTTCGACGACCATTTCGCGGCGCGGCTCCAGGACTCCGCCACCCAGGCGAACAAGAAGCTTCAGGGACTCGCCACCTTCGTCCGCACGACGGCCACGCCGGGCTCGTACTTCATCGGCGGAGGCATGTACCTCGCCGGCCGCCTGACGAAGTCCGACAAGCTGGCCGACCTCGGACTGCACGGCACCGAAGCGCTCGTTACCGGTGAGCTGGTGGGCTACGTGATCAAGGGGATCGTTGGCCG
>JBDTOD010000078.1:0-20734 GCA_039933415.1 bacterium | reverse complement strand
GCGCCGACCAGCTTCCCGCCCGCGTGCGCCGTGTCTTCCACCACGCGTCCGTCGAACAGGTGCACGGAGCGGTCGGCGTGCTCGGCATAGCGCGGATCGTGCGTCACCATGCAGATCGTCGCCCCGCCGCGGTGCAGCTCCTGGAGCAGCCCCATCACCGCTTCGCCGTTCTGCGAGTCGAGATTTCCCGTCGGCTCGTCGGCGAGGAGGATCGCCGGCTCGCCGCCGACTGCGCGCGCGACCGCCACGCGCTGCTGCTGTCCGCCGGAGAGCTGCGCCGGATAGTGCTTGGTGCGATGCGCCATTCCGACTTTCTCGAGCGCCTCCACCACGCGACGCCGGCGCTCGGAGGGATCGAGCGCCGCGTCTCCCGTGCGATACGTGAGCGGGAGCTCGACGTTCTCGTACACGGTGAGGTCGCCGATCAGGTTGAATGCCTGGAAGATGAAGCCGATCTGCCGATTGCGGACGCGCGCACGCTCGGACGGCGAGAGGCCGGACACCGGCTCGCCGGCGAGGCGGTATTCGCCTTCCGTCGTGGCATCGAGCAGACCGAGGATCGAGAGGAGCGTCGTCTTGCCGCAGCCCGATGGGCCGGAGATCGCGACGTATTCTCCCTGCTTCACGTCGAGGTGTACCTCGACGAGCGCGTGTGTCTCCACCTCGTCGGTGACGAACACCTTCTTGATGCCGCGCATGCTGATCAGCGCGTCGGCGTTCGGGGTGAGCGTCGCTGTGCTGGAGGCGGCTGGCTGAATCATCTGTCGCTCGTGGAGAGAGTGGAGAGAGTGCACTGAGAGCTAGATACCGCCGACCAACAGAAGGTTTGTCCGCGTTGTCCGAAATCGCGGCCATGTCACTTGAGCTTCACGCGATCGACGTTGTCCCACGTGCTCATGTCGGAGATGATGACTTTGTCTCCCACCTTGAGCCCCTGCATGATCTGGATGCTGTTCACCGAGGAGCGTCCGAGCTTCACCGGAATGCGCGAGGCGTACTTGCCATCGGGGTCGAGCCGGAAGAGACCGACGGTGCTCTCGCCTTGCCCGTACGCCGGACGTCCGACGTGCAACACATCGGGCAGCCGCTCGATCTCGATCGTGCCGTCCACCGAGAGGTCGGGACGCGCGCCGCGCGGGAGCGCACCGTCGAGCGCGACTTCCACGGTCACGGTGCCGTTCTGCACCGACGGATCGACGCGAAGGACGTGGCCCTTGGCGATCCCGTTCCGCGTGTCGACGTCGACCGGCTGTCCGACGACGACGTCGCGCGCCTGGGTCTCCGGCACGCGCAGCACCGCCTTCAACCGGCCGGGCTGCGCGACGGTGGCGAGCACCGTCCCCGATACGACCCACTGTCCGAGCTCGAGCGGCAGCGTCTGCAGCACGCCGTCCTCCGGCGCGCGCACGTGCATCGACGCGACGCGTGCCGCCTGGAACTCGGCGATTGCTCTCGCACGCGCGACCTCGCTGCGCTGGAGCTGGACCTGTCGCGCCATCGCGCCGTCCATCACGCGAAGCCGCCCCTGCTCCGCCGCGAGCCGCGCCGACTGCTCCGCCGCGCGCTCCTCGGCCTGCGCCATCTCGTTGCGGCTCGTCAGCTGCTGCTTGCCGAGCGACGCGAGCATCGTCGCCTGGCGCTTCGCGTCGCTCGCCAACGCTTCCGTCGACGCGATCGTCGCCTGCTGGGTGAGGCGCTGCGTCGCGAGCGACGTCTCGAGGTTCACCAGCGCGGCTTCCGCCGTGGTGACCTGACGTCCCGCCTCGAGCGCCTCGAGCTGCACGTCGGGGTTGGACATGTCGAGCAGATCGGCGCCGGCGGTAACGGTTGCGCCAGGCCGCACGGGAAGCGCCTCGATGCGGCCAGCCGTGAGCGCGGAGACGAGGCGCACGCGCTCGGGCACGAGCGTGCCAGGCGCGCGCACCTGACGCACCATCGTGCCGCGCTGCACGGAGTCGATGAGCAGCGTGGAACGCTCCACCGACGGCGCCGCCGTCGGCAGGCTGCCGAGCAGAATGGTCACGAGCACCAACGCGACGACGCCGACGCCGATGGCGATGTAGCGCGCGCGTTTGGGCTTTGGGGTGCGAGCGATATCCATCTGCGGGGGTGCGGGGTGCGCGGGTGAGGGATGCGCGGGTCCTCAAGGCGAGGAGCGTGCCCGTCGTGGCACTAGGCGTAAACCGAGTGCAATGAACAGCTTAGGTCTGCGAACGTCTCCATCGCGCCACGAGTGATCGTTCGCTTCTGGGATTCGTCGTCCCGGAATCGGACAGTGAGTGGAGCGAGAAGGTGAGCAGGGTCCGTCGCGCAATGAATTTCACGCGGAGAGCGCGGAGAACTACTGAGGCGCGGAGAAGCTGCTACCACCCAACCCATTCCACGAACGGCGGGCCCGAACTATTGAAGGTGAGGCGGAGAGGTCCCTGCCCCGGAGCCCTCGAGCAGTTGCCCTTGAAGTTGCGGTCCTCCGCGTCTCCGCGGTTCCCCGCGCCTCCGCGTGAAATCCCATTGCGCGAAAGAGCCGGCCGCACCTCACACTCGCGCTAAAGTGGGAGCCGCAACCTCGCCACGCAGCCCCGCGCCCCGTCGCGATTCTCCAGCGTCAGCGTCCCCCCATGCGCCTCCGCGATCTGCCGCGAGAGCACGAGTCCGATCCCCGTGCCCGCTGGCTTCGTCGTGAAGAATGGCGTGAACAGGTTCGCCGTCGCCGGCAGACCCGGTCCCTCATCCATCACGCGGAGATCGAGCGCTCCGTCCTGTCTCGCCCACGAAATCTCGACGCCGCCCTGCGTCTCGGATGACGCGTCCACCGCGTTGCTCACGAGGTTGATCATGAGTTGCTCGAGCTGATCGCCGTCGGCGGCAAGCGTCGTCGGCGGACCCGGACGCACGTGCACAGCGACGCGCTTCTCGAGCTGCGTCACTCGCTCCACCAGCGCGCCGACGTCCACTGGAGCCAGTGCCGGCACGGGGAGCCGCGCCATGCGCGCGTAGCTGCGCATGAATCGGCTCAGACTCTCCGCACGGCCGCCGATCACGCCGAGCCCCCGCGCGAGATCGTCGTCGGCGTCGGCGGGACGCGGCGCGCGACCGAGCAGCGCGCCGAGGCTGCCGGCGATCGACTGGATCGGGGCGAGGGAGTTGTTGATCTCGTGGCTCAGCACGCGCACGAGCCGCTGCCACGCCTGGCGCTCTTCCTCACGCAGCGCGTGTCGCAGGTCGGTGAGCACGAGCAACTGCATCGGCACACCGCCCTGTCGAAACGTGCTGCGTCGCAACTCCCATCGGCCGCCGTCGGTGAGAAACGCCGAGTCCAGGATCCGGCGCGCTTCGCCCGTCAGACATGCGGCGAGCCCAAGCGCATCGGCGGTGCGCCCCGTGAGCTGGCCCGCCGGACGGCCGAGCAACCGTTCTCCCGCTCGATTCACGAGTCGCACCACGCCACCCTCGTCCACGGCGAATACGGCGACGTCGATCTCCCCCATCACGCGCTGGAGCAGTGCCACCGCCTCCACCGCGCCGAGCCGTTGCGCCCGGAGCGGCTCGCGCAGCGCGTTCACCTCGGCGAAGGCGAGACCGAGCGGGTCGTCGAGGTCGGCGCCCCGCGCGCGGATGGAGTAGTCGCCTTCGCGTAGCGCGGCGAGCAGGTTCGCGAGCGTCTGCAGCGGACGCACGACTCGGCCGCGCACCGCGACCGCGGCGGCGAGCCACGCACCGATGACGATCGCGCCCACCGTCCAGAGCACGCGCGGCGCGTAGTCGCCCGTGAACAGGAAGACGAACACGGCGATGATCGCCGGCAGCCCGCCCGCGAGCGCGAGCGCGAGGATGCGCGCGTCGTGCGACACGCGACGCCGTCGCGTAGCGGCTGGCGGAGGGCTCACAGTCCGTAGTACTGGAGCCGGCGATACAGCGCGCTCCGGCTCACGCCGAGCGCTTCGGCCGCTCGACTCACGTTGCCATTGAAGCGCGCGAGCGAGCGCTGGATGAGCAGTCGCTCGGCGCCTTCGAGCGTCAGATCGGCGGAGAGCTCGCCGAGCGGAGTGGGCGTGCTCGCTGTGCGCGGCGACTGGAGGCCGAGATCGTCCTCGGTGACGGCGTGGCCGCGCGCCATGAGCACCGCGCGCTCCACCGCGTGTCGCAGCTCGCGCACATTGCCGGGCCACTGGTGGTCGAGCAGTGCGCGCATCGCGGCTGGCGTGAGCTCCGCGGCGGGGCGCTTGTAGCGCGCGGCCTGCTCGCGCAGGAAGAGTGCGGCGAGCTCGGGGATGTCGTCGCGCCGCTCCCGTAGAGGAGGGAGGTGAATCTCCACCGTGTTGAGCCGGTACAGGAGATCCTCGCGGAACCGTCCTTCGGCGACCTCGCGTGCGAGGTCGGCATTCGTCGCGGCGAGCACGCGCACGTCGACGCGTCGCACGCGCGAGGAGCCGACGCGCTGCAGGTCACCACTTTCCAATACTCGCAAGAGCGTGCTCTGTTGCTTGAGCGAGACGTTCGCGATCTCGTCGAGGAACAGCGTTCCACCGTCGGCCAGCTCGAACGAGCCCACACGATCGGTTTTCGCGTCGGTGAACGCCCCCTTCACGTGACCGAACAGCTCGCTCTCGAACAGCGTGTCGGCGATGCCGCCCGCGTTCACGGTGATGAGCGGCCGGTCGGCGCGCGGTGACGCGGCGTGCAGCCAGCGCGCGACGACGTCCTTCCCCGTCCCATGCTCTCCCGTGATGAGCACGTTCACGTCGCTCGGCGCGATGCGCTCGAGCTGGTCGAGCACCGTGCGCATCGCGCGCGACGCCGCTACGAGCGCGGGTCGCGCGTCGGTGCCACGGAGTCGTTGGTTTTCGGCGGCGAGCCGGCGCGTGGCGCGAATGGCGCGCGCGAGCTCAACCTGTGTGCGCAGCGTGGCGAGGAGGCGCGCATTGTCCCACGGCTTCTCCACGTAGTCGCGCGCGCCGAGCCGCATCGCTTCCACCGCGCTTTCCACCGAGCCCCACGCCGTCATGACGATCACCGGGAGCGTGGCGTCGAGCGCCTGGAGCCTTCCGAGCAACGTGAGCCCTTCGAGGCCGCTGGTGGTGTCGCGCGTGTAGTTGAGGTCGATGAGGGTGAGGTCGTATTCGGCGCCGTCTGCCGCGCGGATCAGCGCGGCCGGCGAGCTCACCGTCTCGACGACGAAGCCCTCGCCCTTGAGCAGCAGGCGAAGCGCCTCGAGCACGTCGGGCTGGTCGTCCGCGATGAGGATGCGCGGCGGGAGCTGGGACACTGTGAGTCGGTGATGCGAGAGGTGACCGCGTCGGAGAGCGACCTTTGTCACGACCGATGGTGCGGCGTCGTGCGAACAAATGGAAGCGCGGCGTGCCCGACCGTGTCAAGCACGTGGCCTCGTTCGGGATCACGCGGCGTGACTCGGGGGTAGGAGGCACCTCACCCTGCGTCTGCGGTGGCGTTTCGTCCCCGCGAGGAGTCGTCGATGTCGTCTCGATTCGCGGTTGTTTCAAGCGCTCTGCTCATCGCCGTCGCGGCGCTGCCACTTTCGGCCCAGCAGTCCACCGTCCTCGCTCCGAGGGACACGACAGGCGCGAAGGCTCCAGCCATGCGCGTTGCCGCGTCGGACTCCGCGCTCGTCGAGCTTGGCCGTGCGCTCACGGCCCTGGCGGTCAGCGTGCAGACAGCGGTCGAAGCGACGGCGAAGAATCCCGAGATGCGCCGTGCCGCGCTCCAGACCGCAGGAACCGCGGTGTCCGTCGCGCAGCGCACGCTGGCCGAGAACACGGGTCAGATCGAGCGGCTGCTGGCGGAGGCGAGTCGCAGACTTGCCGCCGAGGAAGCGAAGCAGAAGGCGAAACTGAAGTCGGATCCGGAGCACTGAACTGATCTTCGCGCAGACGCGTCGCCCTGACTCGTCTCGCAGTGGGAATGGGGGTCGTCGCACAATGGGATTCGTGCTCCATCGCGCAATGGGATTCGACTCCGCCGCGCAATGGATTTTGACGCCGAGACGCGGAGGAACGCGGAGGCGCGGAGAACGGCAACCAAAAGTGCAATTGTCGCGGCGATGGCGCAGTAGCGGCCACATTTACTGCCACAAATTTGTTGGTGCGGCGGAGAGAGCTCTCCACGGCACCTCCAATACCTTCGTTCGTCGGGAGTGCGGACAGAATCCGGAAAGCGGCTGACACATTTGGCGGTGTGGCGGAAAGATCCCGCCCCGCACCCCCCAAGAGCAATGGCAGTGGCAGTTTCATTTGCAGTTGCAGTTGCAGTTGCAGTGGGAGTGGCCGTTCTCCGCGCCTCCGCGTGCCTCCGCGCCTCCGCGTCAACAAAACCATTGCGCGACGGAGCACGAATCCCATTGCGCGACGGAGCCCGCCCTGTTGCGCACGACGCCGATTCTCATCGCGCGACAGAGCGTCCGCTATCCCCCGCTCACCGCCGGCACGATGGTGATCGTCTCCCCATCGCTCACGCGCGTGCTGAGACCATCCAGAAACCGGATGCTCTCCTCGCCGACGAACACGTTGACGTGACGCCGTAGCTCGCCCTGCTCCGTGAGGACGCGATCCGTCACCGCGGGTAGCCGCGTCGCCAGTTCAGCCAGCGCGCCAGCGACCGTCGCGCACGATGCGTCCACGCTCACCGCGCCCGTGTCGCGCGCATAGCGCATCAACGCGCTCGGCAGCTGGATCGAGATCGCCATGCGTCGATGCTAGCCGATCTTCGGGAACTCGGAGATGCGCAGTGTCGTGCAGCCGTACGGCACGAGCACGATCTTCTCCACCGGCTCACTCGACGCAACGGGACTGTACGGCAGCGTCCCGTACACCCAGTCGTTCTGCTGCCACTCTGGAACTCGTCGTCCGCGCGCGACGAGCTGCACAGGCGCTGCCTCCGGCCGCCAGGGCTTGCTCGGCACGCTCCCCGTCGCGGACACGACCTCGATCGGGTCGTCGGTGAGCCCGTAGTTCCACGGACTCTTCGTGTGCACCTCGTACGTCGCGACGCCCTTCTCGTCGCCGACCTTGCGCCACTCCTCGTCCATCTTGAGCGCGTACACCAGTGGGCCGCGTTCTACTCCCGCGAGGTTGGCGTGCCAGTCGCTGCGCCGCACGGTCATCGGCAGCGTCAGCTCGACCACGTCACCGGTGCGCCACGCGCGCTCGATGCGCGCCACGGTCCCCGCCGCGGGCGGCGCGATCGCCGCACCATTCACCCGGATCGTCGCGCCCGTCGCCCACCCGGGAACGCGCAGATGCAGCGGGAACGTCGCGCCCGACGCTTTCGCGAACACGAAGCGCACGGTGTCGTCGAAGGGATAGGACGTCTCCTCGCGCAGCTCCACCACCGCGCCGCCGACGGTCGTAGCCAGCGTGCTCGGACCATACGCCATCGCCGCGAGCCCGCCGTCGGCCGACGCCAGCCACAGGTTCTGCACGAGCTTGGGCCATCCCTGATGCATGTTCGTCGTGCAGCACGGATATCCGGTGAGCAATCCCATCAGGCTCGCCGTGCCGCCGTGCTGCTGCACGAACTGCTCGTTGCCGCGCCGCACGACCACCTGGTTGGGCATCTGGAAATACTGTCGCGCCCAATAGTCATCCGTCACCTGCGCGGGTAGCGCGTTGTACGCCACGCGCTCGAGCTGGTCGGCGTAGTCGGTGCGCCCCGTGATCTGCACGAGCGTCTCCAACGAGAACATGAATTCGACGACCGTACACAGCTCCGTCCCCTGGATCGGGTTCGTGCCATGCAGCGGCTCGTCGCCGGAGAACATCCCCTGCACCTGGCCGTGCGCCTCGCGCAGGTACCTGAGCCCCTCTCCCACCGCGCGCAGATGCCGCGCATCACCCGTCTGCACGTACACCAGCGCGGGCTGCTTCACTCCCATCGCCACGTTCACGCCGTGCGTCGACGGCGGCTGGCGATGCAGGAATCCGTCGCTCCAGTTCGCGGTCTGCGCGATGACGAGCTTGCCCAGATCGATCAGCGCCGGCTCGCCGGTGCGGTTGTACAACCACTGGATGCTCGCGAGGTTCTCCCCACCGCGATGTTTGGCCCAGTACGTCCAGTGCACGAGCGGCTTCTCCGGCAGCGTCGCCGCCTGATACCGGAAGTAGCGCGTCATGAACGGGAGCACGCGCGCGTCGCCCGTCGCCTCGTAATGCGACTGCATCACCTTGAGCATCACCATGCGCGGCCACCAGTCGCCCTCGTTGCCGCGTTGCACGCCCGCCGCGTCCACGCCGCCTTTCTGATCGGCCGGCCCGAAGTATCCGTCCTCGCGCTGGCTCGCGAGCGTATGCTCGATCCATGGCTGCGCCTTCGCGATGAGCCTCTTGTCACCAAGGATGTGCGCGAGCGGCACCAACCCGTCGAGCCAGTACGGACCGCGCTCCCAGCTGTCGCCCTTCCCGCCGAGCCAGCCATTGTCCGCGCCGACGTTCGCGTACACCTCGTCGAGATGGCCGGTCATCCCGTCGGCCATCAGCTGCAATTGCTCGTGCAGCCAACCGGTCGCGCGCACGCTCCCGAGTGGCAGTTGCGCGAACTTCACCGGTGCGAGTGGCGCGCGGCTGAACACGGGGCCGAGCGCCGGCGCGACATTCGCGTCGGCGCCGAGCGCGGGCAGCGGCAGTCCGAGCCCCGCCAGCGAAGCGCCCGCCGCGCCGGCGGACAGCGTCGTCACGAACCGTCGTCTATCCATCGTCTACCTCTCGTAGTGAATCACGGCGCCGGCGCAGCCCGCGGTGTGCTCGACGGCGCGCCGCCGAGCAGCTCGGGCCAGCCGTCGCGATACACGAGGCGATCCATCAGCATCACGCGCCGCGTGTTGAGCTCGCGCGACGCCGGCCGACTCGGCTGCCGCGGATCCACCGCATGATAGAACATCCAGTCGTCGCCATTCGCGTCACGGATCACGGAGTTGTGGCCCGGTGCGCGCCACGATGGTGTGCTCTCCACGATCACGCTCTGCGCTCGCCCCGTCGCCGTGGCGAGCGTCTCGAACGGTCCCATCGCTGAACGCGAGCGCGCCACCATGACTCCGTAGTGCGCGCGCGGACCGCAGCAGTTGTCGCCCGAGAAGAAGAGGTAGAACCACGGCGCGTGATACGTCACCCAGGCACCCTCGACGAGCCGCTGATAGCGGGTCGAGTCGCTCGACGGCTGAACGTGCACGAGTGCCGTCGGCGTCGTGCCCGCCCCGAACGACATCCGGTCCGGCGCGAGCGGCTGAACCTTGATCGGACCCCACCCGGAGCCCCAGTAGAGCAGCGGCTGGCCCGTCGTGGGATCGTCGAGCTGCATCGGGTCGATGTTCACGAAGCTCGTGCCGCACTGCAGTGGATGTCCCATGTCGGTGAATGGGCCCGCCGGGCTCGACGCGATGGCTACGGCAAGGCACAGTCCGCGCGTGCTGTCGCTGAGCGCCGCGTCGGGCTTCGCCGAGTAGTACATGTAGTAGCGGCCGGCGTGCTCCGAGACGTGCGGCGCCCAGAAGTCGCGCGTGCGGCTCGCCCACGTCGGCTTCACCGGCAGCGCGTCGCCCAGCCGCATCCAGTGCACGAGGTCCGCTGATTTGAGCACCTGAATGTCGAACAGGTCCAATTCGCCGGACGCGCCGGCGCGCGGCACCTCGCCTTGCGTCGCGTATGCGTAGTACGCGCCGTCGCTCGCGCGAATGATCGTCGGATCAGGAAAGTCCGCGTCGAACACCGGGTTGGTGTAGGTGGCCGCCGGCGTCGTCGCACGGCCGACCGCGCCGCCGGAATGCGCGCATCCGCTCGCGAGCGTCAGCAGTCCTGCGAGCGCGAGAACGTCGCCGCGTCGCCTCACGACGTGAACGTGTTCGTGCCTGACGCTCCGATCACCGCCGCCTTCACGCAGCAGATCGGCGGCAGTGTCTCGATGATCGGCGCCCACGTGTCTCCCGCGTCGGCCGACCCGAACAGCTTGCCGCTCCGCGTGCCGAAGTAGATCCCCGCTTCGGCGTGGCTGTCCGCGGTGAGCCCATCGCGCAGCACGCTCTCGTACGCCTTCTCTTGCGGCAGTCCTTCGCCGAGCGGCTGCCACGACGCACCGGCGTTGCTGGTGCGGTAGACGCGGAGCTTCGCGTCCGGAACGATGCGGAACTCGTCCGACTGGAGCGGCACGATGTAGACAGTGTCGGGATCGTGCGGATGCATCTGCATGGCGAAGCCGAAGTCGGACGGGACGCCATTGGCGATGTCCTGCCACGAGTCGCCCCAGTCGTCGCTGCGATACAGACCCCAGTGATTCTGGAGGAACAGTCGTTCGGGGCGAGCGGGGTGGTTCACCACCTTGTGCACGCACTGGCCGAACTCGGGCAGCTTGTTCGGCAGGAAGACGGCGCGGACACCGTCGTTGCGCGGACGCCAGCTCTCGCCGCCGTCATCGGTGCGGTAGAAGCCCGCCGTCGAGATGGCGATGCCCATGCGCCGAGGGTTCTCGCGGTCCTGGACGATGGTGTGCAGACAGAGCCCACCGCCACCCGGCATCCACTTGGGGCGATGCTCGTGCTCGAGCAGTCCGCGCACTGGCTCCCAGCTCTCGCCCGCGTCGTCCGAGCGGAAGAGCGCGGCCGGCTCCACTCCGGCCCACACCACGTCCGGCTCGCCGGACGTCGCCGGCGCGATCTGCCAGACCTGCGCTAGCGAGAGACTGGAGCCTTCGGGGAAGCGGATCGCCTGGCGTTCCGGCCCGGTCCACGACGCGCCGAAGTCGTCGCTCAACCGGATTGTGCTCCCCCAGTGGTTGCTCTGCGCGCCGACGAGGGTGCGGGTGCGTCCCGCCCTCTGGTCGAAGGCGACGGAGTAGACCGACTCGCCGGGAAAGTGCGGACCGTCCACGCTCCAGCGCTGGCGCGAGGGGTCCGAGGTGACGAGAAAGGCCCCTTTCGTCGTGCCGACGAGAAGGAGGACGTCGCCGTTGGCGAGGGAGGGGGGCATGGCGTCGGAGGGCTGAGGCGGGGGTCGATTCTGTCCCGCCGGCCCAATCGGCGCAAGGCGACGGACGCGCTTCACGCCGGCTCACCCGCCCGTTCGGCGGCGAATTTCGCCAGTCCACGTCCCAAATTCACCTGAGGCGATACTCAGCTAACCGCAGCCCGTAAACTGGCGAATTTGTCCCACTTTCCATATTGTAACGCACGAGAGAACGCGCTCGCCCTCCGATGGGCGCCGCGTCGATTCGCTTTTGCGGCATTTTCCGTGAGTCGTGCAGCATGACCACCCAGACGTCGATCTCTTCGGAGACTCTGACGGCGTTTCGCTTCGAGCTCGCGGAGAAATACCGCCTCGAGCGGGAGCTGGGTCGAGGTGGGATGGCCACGGTCTATCTCGCCCGCGAGCTCTCCACCGACCGCTACGTCGCCGTCAAGGTCCTCAATCCGGAGCTCGCCGCGACGCTCGGTGCCGAGCGTTTTCTGCGCGAGATCGACGTCGGCAAGGTGTTGCAGCACCCGAACATCGTCGGCGTGCTCGACTCCGGCGCGGCAGACGGGAAGCTGTTCTACACGATGCCGTTCGTGGAGGGCGCCTCGCTCCGCGACCGGCTCGACCGGGAAAAGCAGCTCGGCATCGAGGAGTCGATCGAGCTCGCCCAGCAGGTGGCGGCCGCGCTCGACTACGCGCACTCGAAGGGGATCATTCACCGGGACATCAAGCCGGAGAACATCCTCCTCTCCGACGGCAAGGCGATGGTGGCCGACTTCGGCATCGCGCGCGCCGTGACCGTCGCGGGGGGCAACACGCTCACCAAGACGGGGATGGCGATCGGCACGCCGACGTACATGAGCCCCGAGCAGGCGATGGGGAGCAAGGACGTCACGCCCGAGAGCGACATCTATAGTCTGGCCTGCGTGATCTACGAGCTGCTTGCCGGACAGCCGCCGTTCACCGGCCCGACCGCGCTCGCGCTCCTCGCGCGGCACTCGCTCGACAACGTGCCCAGCCTCAAGATCGTGCGCGGCACCGTGCCCGACGCGGTCGAAGACGCAATCCTGCGCGCGATGGCCAAGGTCCCCGCCGACCGCTTCCACAAGGCGTCGGACTTCGCCGCCGCCCTCACGGACGACGCCGGTGCGGCGCGCCGGCGGCTGAACAGCATGAAGAACGTCGCGATCCCGGCGACGACGATTCCCGACACGTCGCTCGCCGGCGCGTCGCGCAAGCGAGGCCTGCTCGTCGCCGGCATCGCGATCCCGCTGATCGCGGCCGGCGCCTGGTTCGGCTGGTCTCGCTCTCGGCCGTCACTCGTGGATGCGACGGCCGCGGTCGGCGAGGCGAACCACATCGCCGTCCTCTACTTCGACGACAACAGTCCCGACCACTCGCTCGGCTACCTGGCCAACGGGCTCACGGAGGCGCTGATCCAGGAGCTGGGCACCGTCCGCGAGCTGCACGTGACGTCGCGCAACGGCGTCATGCCGTTCAAGGGAAAGACCGTCGCGACCGACAGCATTGGTAGGGCGCTCGACGTCGGCACGGTCGTGAGCGGCACGGTCTCCCAGATCGGCGACAAGCTGCGCGTCAACGTCGATCTGATCGACGCCAAGACGGGCAAGAACCTGAGCACCATCAGAGTCGACAAGACGAAGCAGAACGCGTTCGCCGTGCAGGACGAGCTCGCCCAACAGGTCGCCACGCAGCTGCGTAAGCGGCTCGGCCAGCAGGTGGGGAAGCTCGTGAGCCAGGCGAGCACGCGCAACTCGGCGGCGTGGGAGGCGTTCCAGCGCGCGAAGCAGACGATCGCGCAGGGCGACTCGCTGCTCGCCTCGGGCGACGCGGCCGGCACGGCTTCGATGCTGGCGCGCGCCGACGCCGAGCTGGCCGCCGTCGCCAAGTCCGACGATCAGTGGGTGGCGCCGCTCGCGCTCCAGGGATGGCTGGGCTACCGGCTCGCGCGGCTCGACCTCGCGACGGGCGGCATTCCCGCCGCGTCGGCACGCATCGATTCCGGGCTCGCGCGCGCGGGGCGCGCCGTCGCCCTCGACAGCACCGATGCCGATGCGCGCGAGGCGCGTGGCACCCTGCGCTACCTGCAGTGGATCCTCAACCTCGCGCCGAAGGATCCCAACACGCTCATCAAAGCGGCAGAGCAGGATCTCGACGCGTCCGTTGCGGCGAATCCCGCGCAAGCGTCGGCGCTCAACACGCTCAGCCACCTGCTCAACACCACCTCGCGCATCACCGAGGGGAAGACCGCCGCGCTCAAGGCGTACGAGGCCGATCCGTACCTCACCGACGTGAACAAGACGGTGTTCCGGCTCTTTCAATCGTCGCTCGATCTGAACAGCGAGTCCGAATCCAGGAAGTGGTGTGACACGGGGGGGCAGCGATTCCCGAGTGACTACCGGTTCCAGGAGTGCCGGCTCTGGCTGCTCACGCTCGTGACGGCGCAGAAGCCGACTGCGGACTCGATCTGGGCGGCCAACGACCGCTTCCTCGCGGCCGACAAGACCGACAAGCCGGAGTTCGCGAAGCGGAAGGGAGCGATGATCGCGGCGATCGCGCTCATCCGCGCCGACCTTCCCGACAGCGCGCGCGCGGTGGCGGCGAAGGCGCACGCCAACGAAGCGCTCGATCCCGGCGGCGACCTGCTGTACCTCGAGGCGATCGTCCGCGCGCAGCTCGGCGAGAAGGGTCGCGCGATCGCCTTGCTCGGCCGCTATCTCGCCGCGCATCCACAGCAGCGGGCCTACGCCTCGAACGACGAGTCCTGGTGGTTCGACCCGCTCAAGGACGAGCCGAAGTACAAGGCACTCGCTGGAGGCGCCTGACGATCTGTTCTACGCTCGACCGCGGTCGACCGCCGCGCTGCACTCCTCCCCCGTTCTGAAGCACTGCAGCTCACGACGCTCGCGATGCCGCGAGCGAAATTCCCCGGAGCCCCCATGCATTACCGCTCACTGTCGCTGCTCGCTCTCTCGGGCGCCCTCGTCGTCGCCGCGTGTGCGAAGGATCAGACCGACGCGCCGCTCGCTCCGACCGCCATCTCCAGATCCGTCGCCCGTTCGGCTGCGGAATGCAACTTCACCGCCATGCGCGCCGACGCGAGGCTGCTTTTCGCCACGCCCGGTCCGGTGCTCGAGAAGGTCACGGCGATGCAGCGCGCGTACGCCGCGGGACAGAAGGTCGGCGCGACAAACGCCGGCTTCGACGTGCTTGCGAGAGTCGGACCCGCGTTGGCCACGGCAGGCGCGATCATCGGTTCACCCACGGTAGGCGACACCTTCGTGAAGGACGTGCTCGGGTGCATGGCGGTCGGCGCCCTGCCGAGCGGTTTCTCGGTATCCGGATCGTTCCTCCCGAACGGCCTCTTCGCGGTCGTGGGCGGCGCGGGCGATCCGACCGGACCGGTGACCTCGCGCGCACTGCCCACCTACGGCGCCGAGCCGCAGGCGGGCCAGAGCTGGTTCGGATCGGCGGGCAACAATCGCTTCCTGCTCTATGGGTACGAGCGCAACTTCTCGTTCACGCCGGAGACGCCGGCCGCCACGACGGCGTTCGAGCTGGCCACGGTACCGACGCCGCTCGTCTTCTCCCCCGCGATCGCGGGCGGGATATGCCAGACGACGGTGACCAACGCGCAGATCCAGCACGTCAACATCATCCTCGCCCTTCGCAGCCTGTCGTTCTGCTCGGGCTTCGCGTCGATCCAGCCGCAGAGCCGCGGATTCTTCGCCTCGATCGGGCACGCCGCCGCGGGCTGGTTGACGCCTGAGCCGCTGTATGCGTTCCGCGTCGGCGGCACCGGCTCGCTGCTCAGTGGGCTCAGCCCGGGCGGCGCGGTGACCTACCTGCCGTCGACGGTGGTTCTCGACTTCGTGCAGCAGCCGTCCGACGCCTCGCAGAGCACGCGTCCGCAGTTCGTACCGGCGGTGGCCGTCCACGCGGAAACGGCGAATGGCACTCCGATCAATGGCGTGCTGATCACGATCACGCGCACGGACGCCCTGGGGAACATCGCCTCGCTGCCGAACAGTTCGGCGTACACCGACGGCAGCGGCGTCGCGCTGTTCCCGAACATCATCGTCGAACGGCTTGGAACCTACACCCTCACCGCGTCGGGTCTGGTGTTCGCGACGGCGACGATGTCGACCGTGTCTCAGTCGTTCACCGTCAGCGCACCGTAACGCGGCGAGGAGAACATCGCATGAGATGAGAGCGGCCCCGGTGATACACCGGGGCCGTTCTATTTTTTCGACCGGGCGCGACGAGCAAAGGTGCGGGATGCGGGATGGGGGGTGCGCTTTGTCCCGCACCCCGCATCCCGCATTCTACGCCGCAGCCAATCGGAACCCGAACACGGCGACGAACACGACGAGCCAGCCGATCAGGAGGATGACCGCCGCGGAGTGGAAGCTCGGTCGAGGAGTGACCACACCGATCACGCACAACACGAGCACGAACAGGAGATACGCGTCGGCCGTGATCCAGAGCCGTCCATTCAGCAGGCCGTTCTGCACGATGAGCAGGGCGGCGAGCGCGGCGTACGCGCCGAACATGCCGCGCCGGCTCGCGTAGAAGTGCTCGCGCAGGTCGATCCGCCTCTCCGACGCGCGCGGGACGAGGAACGCGGCGGCGACGAACATGAGCACCGGCTCGAGCAGCAGGAGGAGGAAGGAGACGAAATTCCAATTGCCGAGCGCCCGCAGTCTCCAGATGCTCCACCAGAGGAAGACAATCCCGACGAAGGCAAGCACGACCCACAGGCTGTGCACCCAGTAGAAGCGCACGCGATCGCGCGCCTGGATCAGGTCCACTGATCCCGTCAGCAGGTGGGACAGCCCGAGCCCGATCACGACGGAGAGGACGACGGAGATGTAGTCGAATGGGCTCATCGGGTCGCCGCGAGCGCTCGCCTGACGACGCTCATGCGCCGCACGCTTCGGGAAACGCCGCGTTCGTCGCGTGCGCCGCTTCCTGCAGGGTCCGAATCGTCGCCGCCGATGGCGGCGATGGCATGCCGACAACGGTACCGCGCGCCGGGAGCGCGCGCGCGTCGTGGCCGGTGATCCGCTCGTACATCACGAGCGCTACGAGATAGGTGCCGAGCGGCGAGGGATGAAATCCGTCGGGACCGTAGAGAGCGAGCGTGGGATCGAGTCGCCAGGCGGCGCGCCACGCCTCGCCCGCTGGCCAGAACGCGCCGTTCACCTTGCACGCCGCGCCACGGAATGACAGCCTCACCTGGTCGAATACCGCGGTGTCCGCAACCGCCGGCCACACCATGTACAGCGCGGGCCGCGCTCCGGCGGCGCGAATCGGTCCCTCGAGCCGACGGGCGGCGATCACCAGCGTATCGCGATGGATCGCTCGCGACGTCGGTCCCTGCTGAAGCACGACATACTCCCAGCGCGCGCCGCGAATGCGCGCGATCGCGTCCGTCGTCGTCGGTGCGGTATAGTGATCGATCAGCGCGTAGCCCGGCCGCGTCACCGCATCGACGACGATGGTGTCACCACCCATCGTCGCGATCGCGGCGAGGGTGCCGGGCAGATCGTTGAAGTAGGTGAGACTGTTGCCGATGAACAGCACACGATGTCGCTGCGCACTACTCGCGCCGCCTTCCGGCATCGCGCTCCTGCAGGCGTTCGCGCCGAGCGACGCGCAGCCCAACACCAGCCTTGCTCGGCGCAACGCTCTCATCACTCTCGCAGTGCGGGCGGAAGCGTCGCGCCGCGGACGACCACCTCCGCGGTGGCTCCGCGGAGACCATCCGCGCTGGCCGTCACGCGCAGGCGTCCCGCGCGGCTCGACTGCACGATCGCCAGCGCCAGTCCGTTGAATGCGCGTCGCTCCGCTCGCGCGAACGGCTCGAGATCGCGCAGGTTGCCGTTGTCCGTCGCCAGGATGCGGCCGCCGTCCACCGTGAATCGCACGAGATCTCGCGCATTCGGTACGAGGATTCCGTTCGCATCGAGGATCTCCACCGTGAAGTGCGCTACATCGGACGGCAGCGCCGCGATCGTGTCCCGATCAGCCTTCATCCTGATCGACACCGCTGGTCCGGCCGTACGCACCTCCGTGGTCGCGCAGTCCTTCCCTTCACGCTTGCCTACCGCGCGCAACACGCCGGGCGCGTACGGAACGTCCCAGGTGAGATGGAGATCGGCGGTCGTGGCGTTCACCACGGGGCGAGCATAGTGCTGCCACGAGATGTCGTTTCCCTGACGGGGAAACTCCATTCGCTTCTCGCCGAACGATCGGCCGTTGACGAACAGCTCCACCGCCTGGCAATTCGTGTACGCGACCACCGGGATCACCTGACCTTCGCGGCCGGCCCAGTTCCAGTGCGGAAAGAGGTGCAGCACTGGGTTCGCCGTCCACTGGCTCTGGTAGAAGTAGAAGGCGTCCTTCGGAAAACCCGCCATGTCGATCGGGCCGGAGCCGGCGCCCTTGCTCGGCCACTGTGACTCGCCGAGATAGTCGATGCCGGTCCACATGAAGTCGCCGGCGTAGTAGTCGTTGAGCGAGACGAACTTCCAGATCTGCTCGGGGCGGATCATCCGCGCCGTGTAGTCGGCGCGCACCGTGGCCGAGTCGGCGCCGAGGGAGTAGGCGCCCCGCGTGCCGTTGAGCGAGCTCGTTTCCGTTCCGATCATCTTCCAGTCCGGATGCGCATGGCGGTCGTCGATCGCGTAGCGCTCGCGTCGCTCGAGCCAGCGGTCGACGTAGTTGTAGCCGACGATGTCCTCCGCTTCCATGAAGTCGACGAAGGCGGGTCCGTCGTTCGCGCGGATGCGGTCGTTCCCCGTCGTGACGGGACGCGTGGGATCCTCGCGGTGAATGATGCCCTGGAGGCGTTCGAGCACGAGGTGCCCGTCCTTCTGAACCTGCTCGATGATCTCGTTCCCCGCGCTCCACAGCACCACGGATGGATGGTTGCGATCGCGCCGCACGAACTCGTCGAGATCGCGGCCTGACCATTCGTCGAAGTACTTGTGGTAGCCCTCGGGCACCTTCCCCGTCTTCCACTCGTCGAACGCTTCGTCCATCACCAGGAAGCCCATGCGGTCGGCGAGATCGAGGAACTCGGGCGCGAACGGGTTGTGCGCGGTACGAATGGCGTTGACGCCCATCTGCTTGAGGATGCCGAGGCGCCGCTCCCAGATGCGCTCCGGCACGGCGGCCCCCACGGCGCCTCCGTCGTGATGGAGATTCACGCCGTTCATCTTGAGGCGATGGCCGTTGAGCGCGAAGCCGCTGTCGTTGTGGAACGCGATTGTGCGGATTCCGAATGGCGTGACGAGATCGTCCACGTCGCGAGTGCCGCGGCGAACGCTCTGCCTCAGGAAGTACATGGTGGGCGTGTCGGGCGACCAGAGCCTTGGCGCCGCGACGACGACGCGCTGTTCCACCTCGCGCGTGGCGCCGGCCGCGATGGTGAAGCTCGACTCAGCGCGAGCGACTTCGCGGCCGGCCGCATCGACGAGGACCGAGCGCAGTACGCCCGAGCGTGCGTCGCCGTCCGCATTCTCCACGCGTGTGCGAGCGACGACCGTTGCCGAGCCGCTGTCCGCGGTCGGCGTGGTGACGACGGTGCCCCAGTGACCGATGTGCAGCGGATCGACGACCGTGAGCCAGGTGTGGCGGATGATGCCAGTGCCCGGGTAGTAGCGTGTGTTGGGCTGCGCGGAGTTGTCCACGCGCACGGCGATCACGTTGCGTCCGCGCACGAGCTGCGACGTGACGTCGTACCATTGGCTCGCGTAGCCATAGGGCCGGTGGCCGAGCTTGGTGCCGTTGACCCAGACGTCGCTGTTCATGTACACGCCGTCGAGCTCGAGCCACCTGCGCCGGCCGTTGGCCGACGACGGAAGCGTGAACGTCTTGCGGTACCAGCCGATGCCGGTGGGAAGAAAAGCGACGCGTCCCGCACCCGGGTTGGTCTGTGCGTAGGGACCTTCGATGCTCCAGTCGTGTGGCACGTCGAGCATGCGCCACCTCGAGTCGTCGAAGGCGACGGCCTGCGCGCCCGTCGTGTCGCCACGCATGAAGCGCCACGAAGGATCGAGCGACCAGCGCTGGCGCTGCGCCATGGCCGGACGCGCGGCGAGGAGCAGAGCGAGGGCGAGGATGGCGTGGCGCGTGGTGCGTCGTGGCATATGGATCGGTGGGCTTGGATGTGACGCGAAGGTCGGACCCAGGCGCCTAGTCACGGTGCCGATCCGAGGTGGGGTTTGTCCAGAGCCTTTCGAAGACGCAGAACACGACGCAACGCGGATCTCGCGGATGACGCGGGAACGGCCGGATGACTACAACTGCCACCGCATTTCACGCGGAGACGCGGGGGAGGGTGGCGGAGAACTGCAACTACCTTAGGGTTGCGGTGAAAGATCTCTCCGCCACACCCCCAGAGACGCGGGGCGACGTCCGATTGCAGTTGTGACGGGAGTAGACGCCTCCCGAGGGGATCGATGGTTGGGATTCCCAAGGGCATCAGCGCGGAGGCAGCCGACGACGACCGCGCCGAAAGCTGCGCCGCTCGTAAGCTAGGGCTTGAGCGCGCGATCCTCGGCGCGCTCCGTCTGCAGCTTCGTGAGGAAGCGCTGTCCTTCGGAGATCCGCTCGACTTCCACGGCGATGGAGTCCACCGCCTGCTCGAGGCGCACCAGCCGGTCGCCGCTCCCGCCGATCGAGCCCTGCGTCAGCTGGATCATCCGGCGCTTGGATCGCTGGATGTAGGAGTGCACCGCGACGCCGATGCCCGTGAGCGCGCCGAGCGATGTGACGGCGACGAACGCGATTTGAGCGAAGACGGCGGTATCGTCGGGGGTCATCAGCATGGCTCGGCGGGCAGGAGCGCGCCGGACGGGCGCGCGAGGTGAGGCACGATGGTGCTGGCCCGCTCCCTACGCGCTCGCGCGACGACCTGTTTCGCCCGCCGTGCCGACCTCACTTCAGGTAGTAGTCGATCGTCGAAACAACGCGGACCACCTTCGTGATCTGGTTCTCCTCGGTGATGCCAGGCGCCTGGTCGCGCGGGAGAATCTCGAACACGCCCTGGTTGGCCTGCCGGATCTCGCCGAGCGCGCTGTGCGAGTCGCGGGCGAACTGCGCCGCCGCCTCACGGGCGCGGGCCGTCGCGTCGGCGATCATGGCGGGCTTGAGCTCGTTGAGCTTCGAGAAGACGAACGTCGGGCCTCCGCCGCCTGGCCCGTACTCGCCATTGCCCGACGAGATCGCGACGCCGATCGTCGCGAGCTCGCTCACCAGCTGGCTCGCCGTGAGCACGCGGTCCGGCTGCACTGAGCGGACGAGCATCGTCTGGTGGATCACGTAGCGGTTCGTCGGCTTCCGGTCGGAGGCATAGTTGTCGGCGTACGCGTCGGCGACGGAGAAGCCGGTGAGCTGTACCTGGCTCGTGTCGACGCCGTGTCGCACGAGGAAGTCGCGCACGCCGGCGATGCTCGTCGCCAGCTTCTTGTTCGCGGTGGCGAGATCGTCGTCGGCGCCGGCGATGCGCAGCGGCCAGATCGCCAGATCGGCCTTGACCGGCCGCTCGGCCACCCCCTTCACGGTGACGAATCGGTCTCCGGCGCGACCGCGGGCGAAGCCGTTGCCGACGAGAAGGCCGGCAAGGGCAAGGCCGACGGCGAGAATCGATGCGGGGAGGGTGGTAGACATGGGGGGATTGTGCATCTGAACGGCGAGGGAAGCAACTGCGACCCGGGGTCGACGCCGGGCTCTGACCCCGGGCTCTGACCCCG
>JBDTOD010000077.1:0-20779 GCA_039933415.1 bacterium | reverse complement strand
CTCAAGCCCACGTACGGCGTCATCACCTATCAGGAGCAGGTGATGCGGCTGGCGCAGACGCTGGCGGGCATCTCGCTCGCCGAAGCGGACGTGCTCCGGAAGGCCGTGGGCAAGAAGGACGCAGGTCTCATCAAGGTCGAGCTGGGAAAGTTCGTCGAGAAGTCGGTGGCGCGCGGCTACGATCGTCGCATCATCGAGGAGCTCGCGGGCCAGATCGAGACGTTCGGCCGCTACGGCTTCAACAAGTCGCACTCGGTCGCGTATTCGATCATCTCGCTGCACACGGCGTGGCTCAAGGCGCACCATCCGGCCGACTTCATGGCGGCGATTCTCTCGTCGTCGATCGGCGACACGGATTCGGTGGTGAAGTTCATCAACGAGACGCGCGAAATGGGCATCGAGGTGCTGCCTCCGGACGTGAACGAGTCGGGCTACAAGTTCACGGTGCTCGACGAGAAGCGGATCCGGTTCGGCCTGGGAGCCATTCGAAACGTCGGCCGTGGCGCGATCGACTCGATTCTCGCGGCGCAGCGCGACACGCCGTTCACGACCTTCTTCGACTTCACCGAGCGGGTGGATCTCCGCGCCTGCAACAAGCGCGTGTGCGAGGCGCTGATCGCCGCCGGTGCGCTCGATGGCCTGGGTGGACATCGGGCGCAGTACTGGTCCGCACTCGACTCGGCCATGCAGGAGGCGTCGCTCAAGCAGCAGGAGAAGGCGATGGGACAGGTCTCCATGTTCGGTCTGCCGACCGAGGATGGCGAGGCGTCGTCACATGCGCCGCGTACACTCCCGAACGTCGCGCCGATGGCCGAAGCAGAGCGCCTGTCACGAGAGAAGGAGATCCTCGGCTTCTACATCAGCGGGCATCCGCTCGAGCCGTTCCGGGTCGAATGCGAGCTGTTCGCCACCCACACGGTGAGCCAGCTCGGGACGTGGAATGCCGATCCGATGGCCCTTGGTGTCGTCGTCACAGCCATCAAGCGGCAGATCAGCAAGCGGTCCGGGGCCGAGTTCGCCCGGTTGACAGTCGAGGATTTTTCGGGATCTTCCGAGGTCCTCGTTTTTCCGGAGAGCTGGGGGCTTTTGGCCGACCGGATCCGCGGCGACGTCCCTGTGCTGATGAAGGGGGGCTACTCCAAGCGGGACCAGGACGCCGACAGCCCGACCTTCATCGTCGAGTCGGTCACGCCATTCGCCGAACTCCGGTTGAACGGCCAGGTTTCGATCGCGATCGAGCTGCGGATGGGAGAGTCCCTGGCTCCGGAGGCGATGCAGGATGTTCGCGCGGTGATCGACGCGCACGCGACTGCTCACACCGGAGCGCCGCCGCTCGAGCTCCGATGGAGTGATGGAAATGGAATCAGGGCGCGGCTGCGGTCGCGCTCACTCAGATTGGCGGCCACCCAGGCCGCGCTGACAGACTTGCGGGCGCTGCTCGGAAACGAACGGGTCCGCCTCGTGCGCGGGAGCTGAAACGGATGGCGACTGCCACACTGGAGTTCGAGAAGCCGATCGTCGAGCTGGAGAAGCAGATCGACGAGCTGAAAAAGCTCGCCGACGAGCGCCGGCTCGATGTGGTCGAGGAGATCGCACCCCTCGAGAAGAAGCTGGTGGAGCTGCGCGAGGAGATCTACCGAAACCTGACGCCGCTTCAGCGCGTGCAGGTCGCGCGGAGCAACAAGCGGCCGCTCACCGACGACTACCTCCGACTCTGCTTCACCGACTTCATCGAGCTGCACGGGGACCGGGCGTTCCGCGAGGACGCGGCGATCATGGGCGGCTGGGCGCGACTCGATGGCGAGACGGTGATGGTGATCGGACATCAACGCGGCCGCGACACCAAGGAGAACCTCAAGCGCAACTTCGGGATGCCGCACCCGGAGGGCTATCGCAAGGCGCTCCGGTTGATGAAGCTGGCCGAGAAGTTCCACGTGCCGGTGATCACGTTCATCGACACGCCGGGCGCGTGGGCTGGGCTGGGCGCGGAGGAGCGCGGCCAGAGCGAGGCGATCGCCCGCAATCTCTTCGAGATGAGCCGGCTCGAGACGCCGATCATCGCGACCGTGATCGGCGAGGGCGGCTCCGGCGGCGCGCTGGCGCTCGGCGTCGCCGACCGGGTGAACATGCTCGAGAACGCGATCTATTCGGTGATCACCGTCGAGGGGTGCGCGGCGATTCTGTGGAAGGACGGCAAGAGCCCGGAGACGCGCGAGCGCGCCGCCACCTCGCTGCGGATCACGGCGCCCGACCTGTTCGAGTTGCGCGTGATCGACGAGATCATTCCCGAGCCGCCCGGCGGCGGCCACGCGAACCACGAGGTCACCGCGGCCGCCGTGCAGGAGACGCTCTGCAAGCAGCTCGACGAGCTGCGCCGACTGAAGCCGGACAAGCTCGTGCGCCGGCGGCGCGAGAAGTTCATGCGCATGGGTCAGTTTCTCGAGTAGACGTGACGCATCTCATCGAAGTCGCGTTCAAGGGGAACCGAAAGGAGTTCTTTCTGTGGCAGCCGGACGAGGCGCCCGCGCTGCACGCGCCGGTCGTCGTCGACGCCGACCGTGGAGAGGATCTCGGCACCGTGCTCGCCACCGGGTCGCTCGCCGAGCAGCGATCGGCGCGCGTTCCGCATGGGCTGTTCGGAGTGCCGGCGTCGCGCGTGGCCAAGCGGCTCGCCACCTCCGAGGAGGTGCGCCGACTCGATGATCTGCGCGAGCAGGATGAAGAGGCGCGGCGAAAGGCGATGGAGCGCGTGAAAGCCAACGCGCTGGTCATGAAGATGACCGACGCCGAGTGGCAGTGGGACCGCAAGAAGCTCACGTTCTACTTCACGGCGGAGAAGCGCGTCGACTTCCGCACGCTCGTGCGTGAGCTCGCATCGATGTTTCGCACGCGCATCGAGTTGAAGCAGATCGGGGTTCGCGACGAGGCGAAACGGCTGGACGGCATCGGCCGGTGTGGGCGGCAGTACTGCTCCGCGTCCTGGCTCCCCGAGCTGCGCCCAGTGAACCTCGGCGTCGCGAAAGACCAGCGTCTCTCGCTGAATCCGTCGCAGATCTCCGGTGCGTGCGGGCGTCTGATGTGCTGCCTTCGGTACGAGCACGAGTTCTACGTGCAGAGCCGAAAGAAGTATCCGAAGGAAGGAAAGCCGGTACGCACCTCGCGCGGCGAGGAGAAGGTCATCGCGAATGACATCTTCCGCGAGCGCGTGACCCTGCGCGGGCTCGATGGCGAGATGCGCACGCTGGCGCTCGCGGAGCTGCGCGACGAGATGGTCGCGGCCGGCGATGCGCTGGCGTTGGCGCTCGTCGCCGCGGCGACGGTCGTCGCGCCTGTCATGGAGGAGGACGACGACGATCTCGACGACCCAACCGGCGTCGAGCTGGAGAGCGGGCATTCGCCCGATCACGTCTCAGCGCCGATCGTCGTGTCGGATTCCGACGGCGAAGCGCACGAGGAGGAAGCGCCGTCCGATCCGGCCTCCGAGGAGGGCCGTCGTCCGCAGCGCAGGCGCGGTCGGCGCGGCGGGCGCCGGAACAGGCCCGGCGGCGCGAGTGGACCACGCGAGCCGCGCGACGACGGCATTCCCTCCTGAGGAGATCGTGACGACGTACTACCTGACGACCGCGATCGACTACTCGAACGGCGATCCTCATCTCGGTCATGCCTACGAGAAAATCGGCGCGGACGCAATCGCCCGGTACAGGCGTCTGCGCGGCGACGACGTGCATTTCCTCGTCGGGATGGACGAGCACGGACAGAAGGTCGAGCAGACCGCCGAAGCGCAGGGCGTGGAACCGCAGGCGCTCGTCGACGAGCTGGCCGATCGGTTCTCGGCCATGTGGGGCCGTCTCGGCATCTCGTACGACCAGTTCATGCGCACCACCGACCCTCGGCATCGCGAGGGAGTTCGCGCGCTCATCGAGCGAATCTTCGAGCGCAACCCGACCGACTTCTACGAGAAAGCGTACGAAGGGTGGTATTGCGTGGGCTGCGAGTCGTTCAAGCAGGACGCCGAGATCGTCGATGGGAAGTGCGTGCTGCATCCGACGCGAACGCTCGAATGGGTCGAGGAGCGCAATTGGTTCTTCCGGCTCAGCCGCTACGCGGACTTCCTTCGCGCGCGCCTGGTCGATCATCCGGAGACGCTTCAGCCGGAGAGCCGGCGCAACGAGATGCTCGCACTGCTGGACCGCGGGCTCGAGGACGTTTCGGCGAGCCGCTCGAAGCTCGAGTGGGGCGTTCCCTTCCCGAAACCGCTGAGCTCGGGCGAGTCGCAGACGACATACGTCTGGTTCGACGCGTTGCCCAACTACCTGACGGCGACGGGATTTCCCATGGGCACGTGGGAAGCTCGCTGGCCCGCGCAGCTTCACGTCGTGGGCAAGGACATCACGCGCTTCCACTCGATCATCTGGCCAGCGATGCTCGCGGCGGCGGGCCTTCCGCTGCCCGACCGCGTGTGGGGGCACGGCTTCGTGCTGCTCGGCGGCGAGCGGTTCAGCAAGTCGGCCGGAGTGCGGCTCGACCTCGACGAGGCAATCGGACGGTACGGCGCGGACGCATTCCGCTACTTCCTGCTGCGTGAAGTTCCGTTCGACGCGGACGGCAGCTTCACGTGGGAACGGTTCGACGATCGATACAACGCCGATCTCGCCAACGCGTGGGGAAACCTGGCGAGCCGCGTCATCTCGATGGTCGAGCGGTACTTCGGCGGCGTCGTGCCGGCGGGAGCGCCCACGTACGTCGACGAACGCGATGCGGCGGATCTGCTCGAGTATCACGCCGCAATGGATGGAACGCGCGGATTCCTCCTGCACGAGGCGCTCAAGAGCGTGTGGCAGAGCGTGGGGCGCGGCAACGAGTACGTCGACCGTCAGGCGCCGTGGAAGCTCGCCAAGGATCCCGCGCTGCGCGCGGAGCTCGAGACCACGCTCGCCTCGCTCATTCGCCAGCTCGCGCGGCAGGCGGTGCTGGTTGCGCCGTTCATGCCCACCAAGGCGCAGGAGCTCTGGGTGCAGCTCGGCGCACCCGGCGTAGTGGGCGACCAGCGGTTCGACGGACTCGCGGCGCTCGATGCGACCGGGTGGCGCGTGGCGAAGGGTGACTCGCTGTTCCCGAAGGAGAAGCCCACGAACTGACGCTGGGTGCGGGATGCGGGGTGCGCGATCAACCCCGCACCCCGCAAACCCGCATTCCTCACCCGCGCGATTATGGCCGCGCGGGGGCTGGCGCCGCGGGCGCCGGTGTCGACGATCCCGCCGCCGGCGCACCGGGCGTTCCGAAGTCGACGGTCGGAACGTCGCGATTCGCCGCGTTCGTCACCTGGAAGTACTTCTTCTCCTTGGCACCCGTCATCTTCGCCGTCAACACGGCGGGAAACTGCTTGATGTAGGTGTTGTACTCCCGGACGGCGCCGTTGTAGTCGCCTTGCGAGACGGCGATGCGATTCGCCGTTCCCGTCAGCTCGTCCTGAAGCTTGAGAAAGCCCTGATCGCTCTTGAGCTGAGGATACGCCTCCGACACCGCGAGTAGACGTCCGAGCGCGCCGTTCATCGTGGCATTCGCCGTGGCCATCTGCTCGGGATCCTTGCTCTGCACGGCGTTGAGCAGTCCGCCGCGCGCGCGCGCCACCTCGCCGAACACCGCGAGCTCCTGATTGGCGAGCCCCTTCACGGTCGCGACGAGATTGGGGATGAGCTCAGCGCGGCGCTGGAGCTGCACCTCGATCTGCCCCTGCGCCTCGTTCGTCTTCTCGTTGAGCGACTGGATCGTATTGTACCCGCACGCCGAGAGCGTGAGGGGGAGGAGTACCGCAAGCCAACGACGTTTCATGGGAGCCGTTCCTGAATGGGCTGATGGAATCGTGAGACGCCTCGGCTCGAGATGAGCCAGCAGTCGCACGGCAATCGTCCGGGGCTCGATCCGCCCCTGGGGTAAAACATCCTGCCAAACGGGCGAACGACTCGCACGCATGGAATGCATCATGTCGGTTCGTAGCGGTCGAGATAGCGGCTGAGACAATCGATCGCGGTCATGTATCCCGCGAGCACCTGTCCGGCCTCCGATGTGGGAATTTTGTCGGCCCCGCGAACGTGACGAACCGCGCGCGTGAATGGCGAGGCGTCGAAGCCGGCCAGCGTTCCGACTCGCGTCGCCACGGCCGCATTGTCTCCTTCCGGGCGCTCGCCGTGGAGTCGCACGACCGCGCGGAACAAGACCATCATCGTGCTCAGACTCGCCGCCACCAGCTCGAGGCGCCGCTTGGCGTCCGTGCCGGCGAGCAGCGCACCCTGCCGGAGCTGCAACAGCTTGCCCATCACCTGCTGCTCGAGCTGGAGTCGCAGGTCCGCTTTCGCAACGTGGATTCCCTCGAACGGAGGCTGGCCGTAGAGCACACGATGCCGCTCGAGGATGTCGGCATACTCCATCGGGAAGATGTCCGCCGAGCCCTTCCACTCGTCTCGCGTCAACGTCATCGGCGGCGGATTGCCGGCGTCCTTCCAGGCGCGCGCGACCTCGCCCGCCGCCACGGTCGATGAGAGATCCAGTTGCACGCTGTCGAATGACTCGAGCAGCACGAGGATGTTGTAGTCCGACCGATTCGCGACGTGGTCGCCGCCGGCCGCCGAGCCGTACAGCACGATGGACGACAGCCGATCGCCGTACGCCTTCTGGAGCTGCCCTACGAGCTCGTCGAGTGTCATGGTCGCCATGTGTGCCTTACCAGTTCGAGCCGCCACCGCCGCCACTGAACCCGCCTCCGCCACCGAACCCGCCGAACCCACCTCCACCACCACCACCGCCGAATCCGCCGCCGCCCCACCCACCGCCTCGGCCGCCGCCGCCGAGGCCACCCATCGAGAGGAAGATCGGAAGGCAGCCTCCACGTCGTCCGCGGCCGAGAAGGGATATGACGATGAAGAAAAGAATCAGCAGCACGAGCGGATTGATCCCGCCCGAAGGTCGCTGCTGAGACCGGCGCGACTGCGTCGGCATCGCCGGCTGCTCTAGCGTCGTGTCGAGTGAGAAGCCAAACTCCTGCGCGAATCGCTGTGCCACCCTCAGCGTGACGATCTCCAACCCCGTCCCGTAGTCGCGAGCCGCGAATGCCGGCGTCGCCTCGCGACAGATCTCCCCGGACGTCGCGTCCGTGATGAACCCTTCCGACCCCTGCCCCACCTCGACTCGGCAGTGGCCCTGGCCGTCGGCTGAGGTCTCCTTCGGCACGAGCAGGATGACCACACCGGCGTTCCGCGTACGATCGCCGATCGCGGCGGCACTGCCGACCTTCCATTCCCGCGCGATCCGCAGGGCAATCTCGCTGGGCTCCCTGCCGCCCAGATCAGCGAGCGTCACGACGGCGATCTCGCCGCGCGACTTGTCCCGCACGTCCTGCGCGACGCGCTCGATGCGCGCGGCCGACGCCGGTGGGATGACGTTCGCGAAGTCGTTGACGAGACCTCGCGGGGGTGGAATCTGTGGACCGCTCTGGAACAGCATGACCGAGGCGACGAGCGCCAATCGGCCAGCGAAGGGGTAGAGCATTTCTGGTTGTGAAGGTCGATCCACCGTACGAGCCGGAACGATGGAAGGTTCCGAAGCGAACAGAAGATGGCACATGGCGGGCCACCACGCCCCTGCCCGCCCCGCCGACGTGAAGCCGCGTTAGCTTTCCGGGATCGCGGCCACCCTCATCCACGCAATCATGCTGCATCGCACCTCCTCCTGTTGGGCCATTCTCTCGGCGGCCGCGGCCCTGCTCTCCGTCGCCTGCTCGCCTCGAACCGACTCGCCCCCGCCAGCCGCCGCCGCCCAGATGAGCACCTCGACGGGCGAGGTCGTCCTTGGCGCGACCGCAGGCGGACTGAACGACTCGGTCAGTACGTTCGCCGACAAGGCGCGGATCCGAGGCGCCGAGAGTGCACCAGTCTGGCTCGTGGAGATCAGCGATTTCCAGTGTCCGTTCTGCAAGCAGTGGCACGATCAGGTGTTCGCGACGATCGACCGCGAGTACGTGAAGACGGGCAAGGTTCGGCTCGCGTACCTCAACTTTCCGCTGAGCCGTATCCACCCGAACGCTCAGGCAGCGGCGGAAGCGGCCATGTGCGCCGGCGTGCAGGGCAAGTTCTGGGAGCTCCACGAATCGCTCTTCACCTCGCAGGCAAAGTGGGCGGATCAGCGGAATCCAATGATCACCTTCGACTCGCTCGCCCACGCGGCCGGCGTCCAGTCGAAGGGGTGGCTCAACTGCATGACCACGCACGCGACGGCGAAGTTGATCGAGGCCGATCGCGATCGGAGCACGAAGGCGGGAGTCGAGTCCACGCCGACGTTCTTTGTCGGCGACCGGGCGCTCGCCGGCGCGTACCCGGTGGACACGTTTCGCGTCGTGATCGACCAGGCCATCGCGAAGGCGAAGGCGCCTCGCTGATCATCGCGCGGAGGCGCATGAACCTTCCCCTCCGCATCGGCTACGAGGGTGCCGCGCAGCTCGCGCGCGCCCTCGCCGCGGTCCTCCCGCCGTCGACGCACAAGCTCGTTCAGACATTCGCCGCGCGGCGTGGTGTGCGCGCCCGCTTCGCCGCATTCTCGCGTGCGGTAGGTCGACCGCTGCTCTGGATGCACGCGCCGAGCGTCGGCGAAGGGCTACAGGCGCGCCCCGTGCTCGAGCTGTTTCGCGCGCGCGCACCGCGCACGCAGCTCGCATACACGTACTTCTCGCCGAGTGCGACGCGATTCGCGAGTGCGCTGGACGTGGACTTTCGCGACGTGCTCCCGTTCGACGCCGCCGGCGATGCGCGCACCGCGCTCGATGCGCTCGCGCCGACCGCGCTCGTGTTCAGCAAGCTCGATGTGTGGCCCACGCTCGCTCGCGAGGCGTCCGCGCGCGGCGTGCGACTCGGCCTCGTGAGCGCGACGCTCGCGGCCGGCTCGTCCCGCTCGAGCGGGATCGCGGCCGCGCTCCTGCGCGAGGCGTACGCACGCCTCGACCGCGTCGGCGCAATCAGCGCCGAAGACGCAGAGCGTCTCGTCACGCTCGGAGTACACGAGGCGAGCGTGCGCGTCACCGGCGACACACGATACGATCAGGTGTGGGTGCGCGCTGCCACCGCCGATCGTGACACCGAGCTCCTTGCTCCACTCCGTAGCGATCGTCTCACCCTCGTCGCCGGCTCGACCTGGCCGGCCGATGAAGGTCCGTTGCTCGAGGCATGGGCTCGACTCCGCGCGCGATTTCCGGAGGTGCGATTGATCATCGCACCCCATGAGCCGAACCACGCGCACCTGGCGCCGATCGAGCGGTGGTGCGACACCGCCGGCCTGCGAGGCGCGAGGCTCGGATCGGCCGGCGCGGCGACGGCTGATGTCGTGGTGATCGACCGGGTGGGCGTGCTCGGCGACCTGTACGCCCTCGCCGACATGGCGTACGTCGGAGGCGGCTTTCATGCTGCGGGGCTGCATTCGGTTCTGGAGCCCGCGGCGTTCGGTGCGCCGGTGCTGTTCGGCCCGCGTCACGCCACCAGCCGCGATGCATCGCTGCTCATCGGCGCCGGTGCCGCGGTGCGCGCCGTCGACGCGTCATCACTGGAGATGGCGATCGAGCAGTGGATCGCGGACGCCGATCTGCGTCGCTCTGCGGGCGAGGCTGCGCGCTCGGTGGTGCGGCAAGGGCTCGGCGCGGCGGAGCGATCCTACGAGCTCGTCGCGGAGCTGATGGACTAGCACAACCGCTCAGACCGTGGCGACTCGCGCGATCGGGCTCGACGCAGACTGCGGGCGATGCAGGAAGAACCCCTGCACGAGATGTACGCCCAGCTCCTGCACCGTCTTGAACTCCTCGGCGCGCTCGACGCCCTCGGCGATCACCATCGCGTTGTGGTCGTCGGCGAAGCGAACCATCGTCTGCACGAGATTCTGCTTGATGAAGTTCGTATCGATGGCGTTGATCAGCGAGATGTCGAGCTTGATGAAGTCCGGCTCGAGGTTCGCGATGGAGCCGAGGCCCGCGTAGCCGCTCCCCGCGTCGTCGACGGCGAAGCGATAGCCCATGGCGCGAAACGCCTTGAGGCGCTCGCGGAATTTGGGATAATCCTTGATCGCCGTGCGCTCCGTGATCTCGATGACGACGCGCGACGGCTCCGCCACCTCCTGCTCGGTGAACGCGGGATCGGCGAAGTCGTGTGGGTCGACGTTCAGGAAGAGCAGCTCGCCCGGCTTCAGTCGCGTGTTCATCCCTTCGAGCGCGCGCGATCGACAGAGCCGGCTCAGCTCCCAGATCAGGTCGGCCTCGGCGGCGACGTCGAACATCACCTCTGGACTGCGCAGCGTACGCATCTGGCCGCGCGCGAGCGCCTCGTAGCCGAAGATCTCGCGCGTGGACGCGACGACGATCGGGTGGTAGTCGACGTACACCATCCGATCGCGCAGACTGGTCCGCAGGTCGGCGACGCGTCTCGCCCGCTCGCGCTGCTCGAGTGAGCGCGAGGCGTTGGCCGCCTCGCGAATGCCGCGATAGATCAGACGCTCGAGCCGGATCTTCGGGTTGTAGTAGAGATGCGCCCGCCCGACGTAGATGTCGAACAGCGCGGCGATGTCCTCGCCGTGCGCCTCCTCGATCTGCCCGCCGACGTGACGCTGTAGTCGCGTCACCATCTCGGTGATCTCACTCTCCGTCGCGGCGGCCACGCCACTCGCGGGAACGTGGAAGAAGATGAAATCGTCGTCGTTGGTGAAGCTCTGCATCACGCGAGACGCGCCGAGATCGTCGTCGTCGAGAAAGTCGCGCACCGCGCTCGCCGTCGTCTCCAGCACGGAGTCCAGCTTTTCCCACCCGTAGATCTCCTCGATCTTCGAGTAGCGCACGAAGTTGAAGTAGAGCACGACCAGCTCGCCGCGCTCCTTGAAGAGCTGGCGCGACCGCTCGATCGCGACGGGCAGCGTCGGCAGTCCGGTGAGCGAATCGTGGAGCATCTGCTCATACTCGACCCGGTCCACGCGGTCGGCCGCGCTCGCGCTCAGCGCCATGCCGCGAGCCACGGCGGACCAGGTGCGCGCGGCGATCTCCTCAGGCTTCGCCGGCAGAAGAAACCACTCCTCGGCACGGAGTTCCACCGCGCGGCGACGTGCGGCCTCGTCGGAGCATCCAACGAGCACGGGGACGCCGCGCGCATGCGCCATCTCGATGCTGGCGCGCAACAGCGATGGATCGGCCGTCGTCAGGAGCAGCGCCCGAACGCCGGGCTCGGCGAGAGCCGAGGCCAACTCGGGCAACGCACGCGGCTCGGCGCGCCAGCCGTCGAGCAGGGTGACCGCCTCTCGAACGGCGGCCACGTCGGTGTCTGTCAGGAGGATCGACTCGCTCACGCGCCCCGTTCGGTGAGGCGGTGATCGGCGTGACTACGAAGCTGCGTGCATCTGGGCGAGGTTTCGTTGCACCGTCTTGACGAGCGTCGGCAGATCAAAAGGTTTCTCCACGTAGTCGTCGGCGCCGAGCTGCAGCGCCTCGCGCTTGTCGTCCCAGGCGTCGAGTGCGGTCACCATGATGATCCGCACCGTCTTGCCGAGCACGGGATGTTGCTTCATGATCCGGCAGACTTCCCATCCGTCGCGGCCCGGCATCATGACGTCGAGCAGAACCACGGCCGGTCGAACGGTCTCGTACACCGCCAGCGCCTCGTCACCGTTGTGCGCAACCGTGATCGGGAACCCGCGGATCTCCAGGTACTGCCGGATGATCTCCGCGTTGTCATGATTGTCGTCGACCACCAGGATTGGCGGTAACGCCGCTTCACCAGTGTGCACCGGATACACTCCCGCGTCTACTCCCAGAGGGCCTCAACCGGGCCCAAGTCCTGGTAGAATAGGCAAGTCGGGGGCCAAATCTGGTCGGTGGCGGGATCCACGATGTCGATGACCTCGTCGCGCCTTAGCGTCCCCCAGTTGAGCTCAGATCGACGAGCCCTCGAGCTTCTCGGCTATGGTGGAACGACCGAGCGCGGATCCCCAAGGCGGAGGCAGTTGCAGCTCTCCCGCCCTCGCCACTTCTCCGCGTGAAAACAGAGCAACAGACATCCGGCCTTTTCCGCGCCATCCTCGAAAGATCCGCGTTCCGCCGTGAGACCGCCACTAGAACGCTCCCCCCAAGAAACCAAAAGGGCGCCCGCGAAGGAGCGCCCTCTCACTTGCCGTATCCAACCGGATCACACCTTCGACGCGTGCTCCGTGACGACGCGGACCCGATCGTCCACAACCTGCAGGAACCCGCCCTCGACGCGGAAGCGTGAGCCATTGCCGAGGCGCAGCTCACCCTTGCCGAGCAACGTCATCATTGGCGCGTGGCCGGTCAGAATGCCGACCTCGCCGTCGAACGCGGGGGCGACCACGGTATCGGTCGTCCCCTCGAACAACACCGCTTCCGGCGAGATCACCGAGACGGTCAGCACCGATCAGCCCTGCATCTTCTTGGCGTTCTCGACGACGTCGTCGATGCCGCCCGCCATGAAGAACGCCTGTTCGGGCAGGTGATCGAACTCGCCCGCCACGAGTCGCTCGAAGCTCGAGATCGTGTCCTCGAGCTTGACGAGCCTTCCCGGGATGCCGGTAAACTGCTCGGCCACCGAGAACGGCTGCGACATGAAGCGCTGCAGACGACGCGCACGGCCGACGATCTTCTTGTCGTCCTCGCTGAGCTCGTCCATGCCGAGGATGGCGATGATGTCCTGCAGCTCCTTGTAGCGCTGGAGGATCTTCTGCACGTCCGTCGCCGCCTTGTAGTGGCGCGCGCCGATGTACTGCGGATCGAGGATGCGGCTGCTCGACGCGAGGGGATCGACGGCGGGATAGATGCCGAGCTCCGTGATCGCGCGCGAGAGCACGACCGTCGCGTCGAGATGCGCGAACGCGGTCGCCGGCGCTGGGTCCGTGATGTCATCTGCCGGCACATAAATGGCCTGTACCGACGTGATCGATCCGTTACGAGTCGACGTGATGCGTTCCTGCAGATCGCCCATCTCGGTCGCCAGAGTCGGCTGATAGCCTACCGCGCTCGGCATGCGGCCGAGCAGCGCCGACACCTCCGACCCTGCCTGCGTGAACCGGAAGATGTTGTCGATGAACACGAGCACGTCCGAGTTCTCGACGTCGCGGAAGTACTCGGCGACCGTCAGTCCAGAGAGTCCGACGCGGAGGCGCGCTCCCGGCGGCTCGTTCATCTGGCCGTAGATCAACGCACAGGAGTCGATGACGCCGCTCTCCTGCATCTCGAGGTAGAGATCGTTGCCTTCGCGCGTTCGCTCGCCCACACCGCAGAACACGGACTTTCCACCGTGTCCCTTCGCGACGTTGTTGATGAGCTCCATGATCACGACCGTCTTGCCGACGCCGGCGCCGCCGAAGAGACCAATCTTGCCACCCTTCACGAACGGGGCGATGAGATCGATGACCTTGATGCCCGTCTCGAAGACTTCCGTCTTCGGTTCGAGGTCGACGAAGTCGGGACGCTTGCGGTGGATCGGCCAGCGCAGCGCGTCCTTCGGGATCGGCGCGCCGTTGTCCACCGGCTCACCGAGCACGTTCAGGATGCGGCCCAGCGCCGTGGCGCCCACGGGTACCGTGATGGCGCTCCCGGTGTCGACGACCTCCATGCCGCGCACGACGGCATCGGTGGAGCTCATCGCGACCGTGCGAACCTGGTTGCGCCCGATGTGCTGCTGCACCTCGACCGTCACCTTGATGACCTGACCGGAGTCGGTGGTCGCGTGGATCTCCAGCGCGTTGTACAGCTCCGGCAGGTGGCCGGACTCGAACTCGACGTCGAGCACGGGACCGATGACCTGAACGACCTTGCCGATATTTTTCGATGCGATCGCGGTTGCCATGAATTACCCCTGGAGAGCCGCAGCGCCGCCGACGATCTCGGCGATCTCCTGCGTGATCTGCGCCTGACGGGCGCGGTTATAAGTCCGACGGAGGACATTGAGGATGTCCCCGGCGTTGTCGGTCGCGTTCTTCATCGCCGTGCGGCGCGCGGACTGTTCGCCCGCGACCGTCTCCACCAGCGCTCGATACACGGAGTTGCGCACGTACGACGGGAGCAGCTCGGTGAGAATCGCTTCGGCATTCGGGAAGAGCAGATAGTCGCGCTGCACGCCGCCAGGCTTCGCCGCGGGCGGCGTGACGGGCAGAATCCTGTCCGTCGTCGGCGGCGTGCTGAGCACCGAGTTGAACTTGCTGTAGGTGACGTACACCCCGTCGATCGCACCGGCGATGTAGTCGGCCATGAGGTCATCGACGATCTCCGACGCGTTCTCCGCCGTCGGACGGTCGGTGATGTCGATGCGCTGCGACGTCATCGCGCGGCCGACGTACTTGAAGTATCCCAACCCTTTCTTGCCGATCACGTGCACGTCCACGTGCACGTTGCTTCGCTCCAGCTCGGCGATCTGCGCGCGCGCCGCCTTGATCAGGTTGGCGTTGAAGCCGCCCGCGAGCCCGCGATTGCTCGTGAGCACGATGAGCGCGACTCGACGAGGCTGCGCCGGCTGCCGGAGCAGGGGAAATCGCTCGGCCAGATCCGGCGAGTAGAGGCTCGAGATCACCTCGGTCAGCGCGTTCGCGTACGGCCGCGCTGCGACCACCCGGTCCTGCGCACGCTTCATCTTCGAGGTCGCGACCATCTCCATCGTGCGCGTGATCTTGCGCGTGTTCTCGACGGACTTGATGCGACCCTTCAGCTCGCGTCCTTTAGCCATGCGTCACGCTCCTCGAAGTGCGATCGGAGTGCACGCTACAGACTGGCGGCCGTGAACGACGGCGCACCGTTGCCCGCGACCTTCTTGTACTCGTCGATGCCACGCTTCAGGTCTGCCTCGATCTCCTTCGAGATCGCTTTCTCGGCGCGAATGCGCTCACCGACCTGCGGGAACTGCGCGGCCATGAACTCGTGGAATCCCTTCTCCCACTCGCGCAGCGACGAAACGTCCACGTCGTCGATGTAGCCGTTCGCGACGGCGTAGAGGATCGTCACCTGCTGGTCCACCGGCATCGGCTGGTACTGGCCTTGCTTCAGCACCTCGACCGTGCGCGCGCCGCGCTCGAGCTGCTTCTTCGTCGCGGCGTCGAGATCAGAGGCGAACGACGCGAACGCCTCGAGCTCGCGGTACTGCGCCAGGTCGAGACGAAGGCGCCCAGCCACCGAGCGCATCGCCTTGATCTGGGCCGAGCCACCGACGCGGCTCACCGAGATGCCGACGTTGACGGCGGGACGGACGCCGGCGTAGAACAGATCGGCCTCGAGGAAGATCTGCCCATCGGTGATCGAGATGACGTTTGTTGGGATGTACGCCGAAACGTCCCCAGCTTGCGTCTCGATGATCGGGAGCGCGGTGAGCGAACCACCCGGCTTCAGAATGTTCGTTCCGTCGACGACCTTCGGGTCTTCGGAGAGCTTCGCGGCGCGCTCGAGGAGGCGCGAGTGGAGATAGAACACGTCGCCGGGGAACGCCTCGCGGCCCGGCGGGCGACGCAGCACGAGGGAGAGCTGACGATACGCCGCGGCCTGCTTGGACAGGTCGTCATACACGCACAGCGTCGGCTGGCCCTCGTTGTACATGAAATACTCGGCCATCGCGCAGCCCGAGTAGGGCGCGATGTACTGCATCGGCGCGGGATCGGACGCCGAGGCGACGACGACGATGGTGTACGTCATCGCCCCGGCGGCGGTGAGCCGCTCGACAACGGATGCGACGGTCGACGCCTTCTGGCCGATCGCCACGTAGACGCAGGTGACGCCCTGCCCCTTCTGATTGATGATCGTGTCGACCGCGATCGCCGTCTTGCCGGTGCCTCGGTCGCCGATGATCAGCTCGCGCTGGCCACGGCCGATCGGGATCATCGCGTCGATCGACTTGATGCCCGTCTGGAGCGGCTCCTTGACTGGCTGGCGCACGATGATGCCCGGCGCCTCGCTCTCGACCTTTCGCGTGTGCGTGGCCGCGATGTCGCCCTTGCCGTCGATCGGCCGTCCGAGTGCGTCCACGACTCGACCGACCAGCTCTGGCCCGACGGGCACCTCGAGCACGCGACCCGTCCGGCGGACCTCATCGCCCTCCTTGAGCTGGAGGTAGTCGCCGAGGATGACGGCGCCGATGTTGTCCTCTTCGAGGTTGAGCGCGAGGGCGGTGACCGTGTTGCCCGTCTCGCTCGAGAGGACCTCGAGCATCTCACCCGCCATCGCCTTCTGAAGGCCGTAGATGCGCGCGATTCCGTCCTTCACTTCGAGGACCGAACCGACCTCCTCGACGTCGAGCTCATGGAGGTCGGCGGCTTCGATCTCCTTGAGGAGGATGTCCTTGATCTCGCCGGGACGGAGCGTGGTTTCGGTAGCCATACGAGGGGTCTGAAGTGGCGACTGGGCCGGGAGGGGTCTAGCTTGTGAAAATTATCACAAGGCTGGTCAGGAAGCAACTCTCGGTGCCTGGCGCGCATCCGCTCCGCCCCGTTCGAATCGGGTCACGTGCCAGCAACCAATGGGCCTAACATCCTCGCCATGTCTTCAGGCCTGCGAGAGCTTCGGGTGTGGCAGGAGTCGGTCGCCCTGGCGGGCGACGTGATCCGGGCCGTCCGTCCGGGAATCCGGCGCGAGACCAAGGTGCTGTCCGACTCCATCATGCTCACCGCATTCGCCGTCGGCTCCTTCATCGCCGACGGCTTCGCCCGGCCCACCGCGACCGAGCAACGCGAGTCGTACATCGACGCCAAGCGCGCCCTCCTCCGACTCGAGACCGAGCTGGCCATTGCGCGGCAGGCCGAGCTGGTTCCCGCCGGCGTGTTCACCGAGCTCTGTGCGAGGACGAGTCAGGTCACGCGGCTGCTCACGGGATATCTGGTGTACCTGGACCGACAGATCGCCGAGCGCGAAGCCGTACCGGTACACGCCGCGACAGTAGCAGGGACACCCCTCCCTACCCTCGGCTCCGCCCGTGCCCACGGGTGAATCGCTCGACCAGATCGACGGCGCGGAGCCGAGCCAGCGAGGTCGGTTTGGTACCGACGATCCGCTGCGCCGTGCTGGACAGATGCGAGGAGCTCGCGAAGTCGAGCACCTCGGCGATATCCCGCACGTCGTAGCCCGGATTCTTCGCCAGCTCGGCCGCCGCGATGAGGCGCACCAGATCGATCACGCGCTTCAGGTTGGGCGCGCCTTCGGCGGAGAAGGTGCGACTCAGGTGCTCGCGAGTCACTCCGAGCGCGTCGGCGAGCAGCTGCGTTCGCACGGGCCGGCCGGCCCAACCGACAATGCAGCGCCACGCCGATCGCTGGAGCGGCGTCTCGAGCGCGAGCGCTTCGGGCGGATCGTACAACGCCCCGACGAATCGGGTCGAGAACGCCTGCCGCAGCACGAGTTCGCGCAGCACGGCGTCGTCAATCGACTCAACGAGCACGTCGGCGAAGTCCAGCGCGGCACACTGAGCCAGCGCGGGAGACTCGGACGCGCGCAGCGCAGTGAGCCCAAAGAAGGGGACGCTGGGAAACTCTCGGGCGAGCCGCGCTCCGCGCCAGATCTCCTCGCCCGCGCCCGCCAGATCGATGATCGCCGCGTCGACGAGCGAGGACCTGAAGAGACCTTCCAGCTCCTCCGGCGAGCGCGCCATCAACAGCCGCGCACGACGGCGCGGAAACGACGCGCGCGCCACCGCTCGGGCGCGCTCGCGCGACGAGTAGAGGACGACGACCGGAACTGGCGCGCCGCTACGTGCGGTAGACGCGCCATTGCTCGAGTGGCCGGTGCTCACGATGCGCTCTTCCCGCGTGAGACATCGAGCATGAGCCCGAGCTGGACGTCTGTGGGCGGAAGCACCGGCTGCTCAGCGGCATCGCGCTCGGGAGCGACAGGCCCGACGATCATCTCCTGCGCGCGGCAGAGCACCTTCCGCGCGTTCGTGTACGAGATCGCTGCGCGGGCGTCCTCGTACGGCACCCACTGACACGCCGTGATGCCCTCCGCCTGCTGCGGGCGCGTGTCGGCCTGCGTGGTCTCCATGAGATAGAAGTGGCAGACCTTGTGGATCAACTGGCCGCGGAAGCGGAAGTACCAGTCGATCGTCTCGATCTGGCCGCGGAGCGCGAGATCGCCGAGACCGGTCTCCTCCTGCACTTCGCGCAGCGCTGCCTCTTCGGAGCGCTCGCCCGTCTCGAGGTGACCCTTCGGGAAGCCCCAGTTCTGATAGCTGTCCCTGATCAGCAGGAACAGCGCGGTGCCCTGGTGAAGTCGAAACACGACTCCACCGGCCGATGTCTCCCGCTGTGCGCGCGCGCGAGTCATCGCATCGACACCTCAGACTTCCGCCACGAGGGCGCCGCCAGGAACGCCGCCATCGTCCTCGGTCGGCCGACCCTCGACGAACTGGCGCACGACCGGGTCGGTCGTCGTCTTGATCTCGTCGACGCTCCCTTCCCAGCGCACTCGGCCCTGATACAGCATCGCGATGCGCGTGCCCACCGTGAACGCACTCCGCATGTCGTGCGTGATCACGATACCCGTGACGTGCAGCTTCTCGCGCATGCGGACCATGAGCTGATCGATCACGGCGCTCGTCACTGGGTCGAGTCCCGTCGTCGGCTCGTCGTACAGGATGTACTTCGGGCGAAGCGCGATAGCGCGCGCGATTCCCACACGCTTCCGCATGCCGCCCGAGAGCTCGGCCGGAAAGCGTTCGCGCACACCAGGCAGATCGACGAGATCGAGCGCCTCTTCGACGCGCTGCGTGATCTCGCTCTCACCGAGCTCACCCTGTTTTCGCAGCCCCATCGCGACGTTCTCGCCGATGGTGTACGAGTCGAACAGCGCGGCGAACTGAAACACGTAGCCGATCCGGGCGCGAAGCGCGTACAACTCGCGACGGGACAGCTCGGGCACGTTGAGTCCGTCGACCCACACTTCCCCGGAGTCGGGTTCGAGTAGACCGACGATGTGCTTGATGGCGACCGACTTTCCGGTGCCGGAATAGCCGATGATCACCGTCGTCTCCCCCTCGGGAACGTCGAGGGTGAACCCGTCGAGGACGCGTTTCGGACCGAAGGCCTTGTGGACGTTCTTGAGCTGGATCATGAACAACGGTGGGGGGTGGGGGGGGTGGGGATGATCGTGATCCTCCGCACCTACCTCAACATCACGAAAGTGATACAAAAGCAGACGCGGTGCCAGATCTTGCGCGGCGGCAGGCGAGGACTCCGCGAACGTGATCCAAACATCGAGCGGGGCGACCTCGAAAGGCCGCCCCGCTCGTGCATCCATCGTCACTCACCAGCCAAAAACTCACCACGCACCATCGGTTCAAGCAGCGAAGCTTCCGAGTGCGCGCCCGACGTCTCCTTCACGGAGCCGCTTGAGAGCCCGGTCGCGGAGCTGGCGAACTCGCTCGCGGGTGACGCCGAGCATGGAGCCGATCTCCTCGAGGGTGTGCTCGCGGCCTCCCTCGAGTCCGAAGTAGAGGCGAAGGACCTTCGCGTCGCGCGGCGGCAACGTCGAGAGCGCCTGCTCGATCTCATCGGTGAGAAAGCGGTTCATCGCCTCCTCCTCGGTGTCCGGCATCTCGTCGGCGACGAAGCGCTCGATGAGGGAGCGGTCGCCTTCCGGATCCATCGGTGCATCGAGGCGAACATCGCTCGTGTTCAACGCGGCGAGGGACTGCACGACGTCGACCGAGAGACCTGTCAGCTGCGACAGCTCCTCGGGGCTCGGCTCGCGATTCAACTTCTGCCGCAGGATCTCGCTCGCCTTGATGATGCGCGAGAGGTCGGCCGTGCGGTTGAGCGGAACGCGAACGGTACGGCCCTGACGCGCGAGCGCGGAGAGGATGGCCTGACGAATCCACCACACCGCGTACGAGATGAACTTCACGCCCTGATCCGGGTCGAACTTTCGCGCGGCGGTGAGCAGCCCGACGTTCCCCTCACCGATGAGATCGATGAGCGGGAGGCCGCGGTTCTGATACTTCTTGGCTACGGAGATGACGAAGCGCAGGTTGCGCTTGACGAGCTCCTGGAGACAGTCCTGATCGCCGGCGCGAATCTTCTTCGCCAGCTCGATCTCCTCGGTCCCCTTCAGCAGGGGGTACGTGGAGACTTCGTAGAGGTACTGGTCGAGAATGTCGCGCTCGGGCTCGTTTGGAGCGATACCCGCGGGCGCGGCACGGCGGCGGCGTGGCTTTTTCACTTCAGTCATGAGGTCCTCGAACAGGTCCTACGCGTGAGTGTAGGCATCTATGAGCAGCGGCCGAACCGCGACGACGACGGAGCAAGACTGCTTCGGATCTGGTCGCGCGAGGCGTCGCAATGCTGCTGGGAATTTGTTGCGCAGCCTCGAGCACGCGTGAAGCACGAGCAAGTGAAGCTGACGCCGAATGAGTTGGCGAGAATCACCTGATCCTGCCGCGTGCAAAATACCGGCCTAATGGCGTTCCGCTAGCCCTTTTTTCTTGACATCACATATACCCTCGGCTATTGTTCGCGGTTCCTGCTGGGAACGTTCGTTTGGTCCTTCCAGCGGGACCCCGGGGGCGTAGCTCAGTTGGGAGAGCGCTTGAATGGCATTCAAGAGGTCAGGGGTTCGATTCCCCTCGCCTCCACTGGGCCGCCGATCACAGCAGGTGAATGCAGTCGGCGAGCGAGTCGGTGCGTGACGCACAGGTCGCGCGAAAAAGCTTCCATCGAAGTCACGCGGGACGTGCGGGAATAGCTCAGTTGGTAGAGCACAACCTTGCCAAGGTTGGGGTCGCGG
>JBDTOD010000076.1:0-20997 GCA_039933415.1 bacterium | reverse complement strand
GACGTCCGTACGTCTGCTCCCAGAACTGTCGGTAGCGCTCGATCCATTCGTTCGCTTCGGCGAGCGGCTTCGCCTCGAGCTTGCGAGGACGACGCTGCGCGTCGCGGCCGTGCGAGATGAGGCCCGCGCGCTCGAGCACTTTGAGATGCTTGGAGATGGCCGGTTGACTCATCGCAAACGGCTCGGCGAGCTCCCGGACCGACGCTTCGCCGGATGCGAGCCGAGCGAGGATCGCTCGGCGCGTAGGATCGGCGAGCGCGGCGAACGTGGCATCGAGTCGGGCGGACGACATCTGCGCATGACCAGAGATGTGCATAGCTGTTAGGTTATGGACTGCAACACTGGAAGTCAAGCATTTCGCTCGCACTCGCCTTCGCCTCGCGTGTCGCCATACCTGTGCGGGGTGCGGGGGGGGTGCGGGGTAGTGACGACTAGCGCTGAGTGGATCCGGGCTTCCTCTTTCCGCAATAGGCAGCGGGGCTCGTGCGTCGCGGTCTGAAGCTCACCGTCCCTTGCCTCGTCGAGTGATCGTGCGTTCTCTTTTCACACTGTCGATCGCCGCTTCGCTCGTGTGTGCTTCGTCGCTCCGCGCGCAGGCGCCGGCCGCGCGTGCCGCGGCGCCATCGGTCGACCTTCGGCATGGGCCTCTTCGCGTCTCGCGCGACGGACGTCATCTCGTGCACGCCGACGGCACGCCGTTCTTCTGGCTGGGCGACACGGCGTGGGAGCTGTTCCACCGGCTCACGCGCGAAGAGGCCGATCTCTACCTGGACGACCGGCAGCGCAAGGGATTCTCCGTCATCCAGGCCGTGGTGCTCGCCGAGCTCGATGGGCTCACCGCACCGAATGCGTACGGTGACGTGCCGCTCGTCGACAACGATCCGACGAAGCTCGTCGAGCGCTACTTCAAGCACGTGGACTACGTCGTCGACGCGGCAGAGCGACGCGGAATGTTCGTCGGCATGCTGCCGACGTGGGGGGACAAGTTCAACCGGAAGTGGGGCGTCGGGCCGGAGATCTTCACCCCGGAGAACGCGCGCGCCTACGGAGAACTACTCGGCCGGCGATATCGGACGAAGCCGATCGTCTGGATCCTCGGCGGCGATCGGTCGCCGGAGAGTCCGGCACACTTCGCGATCGTGCGGGCGATGGCCGATGGGCTTCGCGCCGGCGATGGAGGCGCGCACCTGATGACGTATCATCCGATGGGCGGGCAGTCATCATCACGCTACTTCCACGCCGACGACTGGCTCGCGTTCGACATGTTCCAGTCCGGCCACGGCGCGCGGAACATCGCGAACGACCGCTACGTGGAAAACGATCGGAGCCTCACGCCGGTGAAGCCGGTGGTCGACGGCGAGTCACGCTACGAAGATCATCCGATCAACTGGAAGCCGGAGAACGGCTGGTTCGACGACTTCGACGCGCGGCAGGGGGCTTATTGGTCGCTGCTCTCCGGCGCGGCCGGTCACACCTACGGCGATCACGACATCTGGCAGTTCCTCTCGCCAGCGCACGCGCCGGTGTCGTCGGCCCGCACTCCGTGGCGCGAGGCGCTGCACCATCCCGGCTCGGCGCAGATGGGCTACGCACGACGGCTGTTCATGTCGCGCCCCTTTCTCGAGCTCGTGCCCGATCAGACGATGCTCGCGGCGGGCGCGGACAGCGGCGCGGCGCACCAACGCTCGGCACGGGCGCGCGACGGTGGATATGCGATGATCTACTCACCGCTCGGACGGCCGATCACGGTGCGGCTGGACGCGGTGCGTGGACCATCGGTGCGCGCGGCGTGGTTCGATCCGCGCACGGGGGCGACGAGGTCGATCGGGACGTTTCGCACCGCGGAGGTGAGGACGTTCGACCCGCCCGGCGAGGAGGGGCGAGGGAACGATTGGGTGCTGGTGCTGGACAGCGAGCGCCGATCAAGTCCATCAGGGGGTCAGCATCGTTGAAAATCGATTGCCGCCGTAAGCGAATGTCAACGATGCTGACCCCAATCAGGACCCCAATCAGGATGATGCCGACGATTCACTGGTTCCCGGCGCTCGCACTGCTCTGCTCCGCTGTTTCCGTCGAGGCGCAGGTCCACCACCGTCCGTCGTCGAGCGCTGCGCATCCCGGCCGCACGCGCACCTATTTCGTCGCCGCCGACGAAGTGGACTGGACGTACATCCCTGCTCGTGCCGACCAGGCGCTGACGGGCAAGAAGGACGAGTACGAGAAGGACCCTGCCTCGCGCGGCACGCTCGACCCCAACGCCACGACCTACCGCAAGGCGCTCTTCCGCGAGTACACCGACTCGACCTTCCGCACGCTGAAGCCGCGCGCCGACGAGTGGAAGCATCTCGGCATCCTCGGACCGCTGCTGCGGGCAGAGGTAGGCGACACCATTCGAGTGGTGTTCCGCAACCACGCGACGCGACCGTACTCGATGCATCCGCACGGCGTGTTCTACACCAAGAGCTCAGAAGGAATGAGCTATCTGGATGGCACGAGTGGCGCCGACCGGCACGACGACTCGGTGGCGGCGGGCGGCACGCACGTCTACAGCTGGCCCGTGCCCGAGCGCGCTGGTCCGGCCGACGGTGATGGGAGCACGGCGTTCTGGCTCTATCACTCGCACGTCGATGAAGGACGGGATATCAACGCGGGGTTGATCGGCCCAATCATCGTCACGCGGCGCGGGATGGCGCGCGCCGATGGATCGCCGAAGGACTACGACCGCGAGTTCGTCGCCGACTTCGGCCTGTTCGACGAGCGCTTGAGCTGGTACATGGACTCCAACGTCGTCCGGCTCTATGGCAATGCGACGAAGTTCGATCCGACGAACAAGCTGCAGGCCGACTTTCACAGCTTCTTCGCGATCAACGGCTTCCTCGAAGGGAACGGCCCGATGTTCACCATGCGCCAGGGCGACCGCGTGCGATGGTACGTGTTCACCAACCCGAACGAGCAGAACATGTGGGATATCCACAGCCCGCATTGGCACGGGCAGACGGTGGTCGCGAACCACATGCGCACGGACATGCTCCTGCTCACGCCGATGATGTCGGCGATCGCCGACATGGTGCCGGACAATCCCGGGATCTGGCTCTTCCACTGCCACATGCCGGGCCACTTCGGCGGCGGCATGTACGCGCGGTTCGAGGTGCGGGCCGCCGGGCGCTGAACGCACCCCGCGACCGTGTCAGCGCGTGCGGAGCTGCTCGTCGACGCGGGCCTGGTCGGCCGCCGTGCTGCTCGCCGCATTGGGATCGAACGCTCGTCCCATCGATGGCGGGCTCACGGCGGGCAGCGATCGCACCGTCGGATCGAAGAGCGAGACGAGGTTCGTGAGCCGATCCTCCATCTGCATGATCACGCTGGACGCGTAGGCGAGCTGCTGCGTCGTGATGTCCTGGAACTGGAGCGGCTGCATCATGCGAAACAGCTCGTCGCGCAGCGTTTTCCGCAGATCGTCGGCGCGAGTGGAGCTGCCTTCGGAGGCGGCGAGCACGTCGAGCTGGTCGACGATCGCCAGCGCCTGATCGAGCGCATCGAGGATGTCGGTCGTCGCATCTTCGCTGACCGTGGACACCTCCAGCAACTTGCTCTGCAGCAGCGACATTCTGGTCGCCGGCGCGTGAGTGAGCACGTCGCGGCTGGCGCGCACCTGCTCGAGCATTCCTTCGATCTCGCCATGCGCGCGCAGTAATCCGGACGGCACGCCCGCCGACGCGGCGATCGGCGACTCCTCAGTGCTTTCATCGTGCGCTCCAGCGTCGGAGACGCCGGGCTGCAGCTCGCCGATCGCGCTGTCCACCATGCGCAGTGCGGCCTCGGACTCGAAGAGCAGCTCGCTCGCCAGGAGAGTCATGGAGCGCGATCCCCCGATACGGCGAGCGGCAGCATCTGCTCGATCTTCTCCTTCAGAGTCGTTGGCGTGAACGGCTTCAGGATGTAGTTGTCGACGCCTGCTTTGAGCGCCGCCAGGATGTCCTCGCGCACGCTCCGCGTCGTGACCATGAGAATGGGCACTTCCTTGCCATCAGGCCGCAGGCGTACGGCCCGCGTGAATTCCGTGCCCGTCATGTTCGGCATGTTCCAATCCGTGACGATGAACTGGATCGACGAATCGAAGAGGGCCAGGGCTTCCTGCCCGTCGGCCGCCTCGACCGTGTCGGTATGACCGATTCGCTGTAGTGAGTTGACGAGGATCCGCCGCATCGTGATGGAATCGTCTATCACAAGGAACTTCATGTCGTACTCCTGAGGCGCGGCGACGCGCTTCGTGTGGGATCGTCGGGCGATGCGCGTTACGCGATGTCGCCGCTTCCAAGGATGCGGCGCGCCACTTCGTCCACGACGGCGACCGAGTCGTACGCCCCTCCGAGAACGTTCTGGCGGATGCGCGCGGCGCGCTCTGCGCTCACGCCATCGCTCCGCGCGGCGAACGCACGTCCGGCGCTGGAGATCTCGACCGAGTCGGTACGACTGGCGCCGACCTTGGCGGTGTTCGGAGCGCTGCCGACGCGCGCCTTGGCGGGCTCGATCGGCCGTGCGGGGACCGCCGCTTCAGGGCGAGTCTGGATGCTGGCCTCGGGTTTGATTCGCATCTGTTCCTGGTTCTCCTGATCATGAAAATCGTGGATGGTCTCTCTCGAGAACCCCTGCCCTGACAACTGATCGTCGGCGGTGAGCCGACGGACCGAGAGGCGATCGCCTCGAACGGGGCCGTTCGCCCCAATCCCTCGGCTCGTTCGTTACCTCAGCAGATCCAGATGCGGCCCGGCGAACGCCGCAGAGTCGCCATACATCGCCGCCATTCCGTCCGGACGACCCGCCGCGGCGAGCGCCGCGCCGATCCGATCGCGCTCGACGCACAGATCATTCAGTACCGTCGTGTTCGCGCGTGCGAGCTCACTCGCCAGCTCCAGCAGCGAGTCGCACGCGGAGGCCCTGTGGCCACCGCTGCGGTCCCGGAGGTCCGAGGTCGACAACGCGTGCACGCTCTGCTCCAGCAGGTCGAGCGTCCGGCCGCGTACCGACAGCGCGTCGCCGAACGCCTCCGGGTTCTCGGCCAGCTTCGACGCGGTCGACGTTCTCGTCTCCTCGAGAAGGCTGGTGAGCAGGGCGTGCGCGACGAGTTCGTTGCTGGACGGCATGGACGTGGCTCAGGCGGCCGTTGCGGTCTGCGAAACGGCGATCTCGGCGAACGCGTCGCGCAGCTCGTTGACCTGCGCGGTGACGCGAGTGAGGAGATGGCGATCCTTCGTCGCCGAGAGGTCGAGCAGCGAGCGAAGAAAGAAGGCGTACAGCGCCGCGAGCTCGCGCGCGATCTGGCCGCCGCGCTCCATGTCCAGCTCACCCATCAGCTCCGCGACCGCGTCCTGCGACTTGTGCAGCGACACGGTGAGCAGCTGTGCGTTGGCGGTGTCGATCGCGATGCCGGCGCGCCGGAGGTGCACGAGCAGAAAATCATACACGATGACCACGAGCCGGCCTGGAGATGCCGACAGCACTTCCATGTCGCGGTACGCGGTCTGGGCGACGTAGCTCATCTGTGTTCGGTGCAGTGAAGGGAAGTACGATGCTCTCTCACGCAGTATCGGACGTCTACTTGTTCGACTGAAGCGCCGTGAGGGCGTTGATCGAGTTGGTGATGCTGTTTCCCTGCGCGGTGATGCGCTGGATCGCGGCCTCCATCGCGGCGAACTGCTTGAGGAGCGACTGCTTCCGCCGGTCGAGTCGAGCGGCCACGTCGTTGCTCCGGGTGGTTGCGGAGCTGATGGAACGGTTCAGCGCGTCGATGCTCAGCGCGGCGGTCCCGCTGCCCGACCGTGTGATGAGCGACACCTGGCGTGCCATCTGAGCCGCGACACCAGCGACGAGCGTGGCCGTGCCAAGCGCGCCGGGCGTGGTGCCCGCGTAGCGAACCGTGAGGCCTTCGGATGCTCCGCCGATCGCGCCGTTGAGCGTCTGCCCCACACCGACGCCGGCGACGCCGTCGATGGTGCCGGCGAGATCGGTGCCCATGAAGCTTCCGGCGGCGAAGCCGAGCTGGGTCGCCGAGGTGGTGTCGCCCGCGTCGTAGGCCACGGTGAACCCGCTTCCCGATCCGTAATCCGTGCCGCTGATGGAGAGCTGACCACCGACGACCATCGCGGTGAGGTGCATCCGCTTGGCGTTGAAGACGGCGTTGAGCTTGGAGGCGATCGCCGCGGCGTTGTCGCCGTTGTCGAGATCGACGGCGCCGGAGAAGCCCGTGGAGCTGTCGGTGACGGTGAGGTGCATGGGCCCTCCGCCAGCGCTGTACGGAAACACGGACGCGCTGCCGGTCGCGATGGCGCGCGTGGCCGGCGAGCTGACGACGACGGCGTAGCTCCCCGCCTTCGTCGCGTCGCTGGCGCTCAGATACTCGAAGTCCGCGCCGGTCGTCGAGCCCGTGAGGGCGAACAACGACCGCACGGCGGCGGGATCGGACGCCATGCTCGCGGCGAACGCGGTCTCATCGACCGCGAGCTGGCCGGTCTTGTTCAGCGCGACGCCGACGAGAGCGGTGCGCGACAGCGACGAACCGAGGACGTCCGCCAGGAGTGTGTTGGTGAAGGAGCGCGCCGACGCCTTGAGCGCGGTGCTGTTCGCGAGATCGCCCGAGGCCGCGACGTTCGACTTCACAAACGATTGCAGCGCGTTGTACGCGTCGACGAAACCCTTCACCGCGTCGAGCGCCGCGCCATTGCTGCGCGTCACCGCCACGGCGACCGTGGTGCCGACTTCCGCCTGCTGCAGCGAGAGGGTCAGCCCGTTCACCGCGTCGGAGATGGAGTTGGTCGACCGGGTGAGGAGGACGCCGTCGATGACCACCTTCGCATCGGTACCTTGCGTGACGGCGCGAACGCGGCCCGCCGTCTCGACGGTGAAGGCGCCGACGCTGGTGGTGCCGCCGCCATTCGCCACGCTCTTGTTGACGCTGAGCGAGAGCGTGAGCTGCGAGGCGCCCGCGGTGCCGTCGACGATGTGAATGCGTCCGTCGGCGCCCACGGTGGCCGACGCGGCGCGCGTCCCGCCGCCGAAGCCGCCCGGTCCATTGAGTTGAGCGAGCACGTCATCGATCGTCGTGCCGGGTCCCGTCACGAACGACAGCGAGACGGCGGTGCCGTCGCCGCGCCGCCCGCCGATCACGATGGTGTCGCCAGCCTGGATGCCGGCGCTCCCGCCGTTGGCGGCAACGTCGGAGAGAAGCGTGGTGCCGGTGACGAGCGCGCTCGACGCGTCGGTGAGCACGGGGCTGCCGATCGTCTGCGCAACCGCGCTCCGTCCGCCCTGGATGACGCCGAGCATCTGCAACACGCGCAGGCTGTCCGGGTCGGGCAGGGTCGGGTCGCTCGCGAATGGCGCGGCGGTGACGGCCGCGTCCACCTCGAGTCGCGATCGGGTGCCCGCCGCCGCCGCGGTGACGCGTGCGCCGACGCCCGCCGCCGTGATCTTCGCGGCGATCGCGTCGAGGGTGTCGACCGCGAGATCGATGCTGACGCTCCGGTTTCCCACCTTGATGGTGGTGGCGCCCGGCGCGGTGAGCCCGAGGAGCTGGCCGATGGGAACGTTCGCGGCCGAGAAGCGTGCGCTCGCCGAGGTCCCGTCGGCGTTGGTGCCGCCGCTGGAGGTCCCGTCGAGGATGCCGAGCTGCTGCAGGAGTCCACCGCTCGCGACGCTGTCCACCAGCTCGATGCCCTGCGCGCCCGCGGCGTCGCTCGAGAGCACGAGCCGGCTCGCGCCGTTCGCCGTCCCGAGCACTGTGGCGGTGACGCCAGAGGCGAGCGGTCCCGTGTTGCTCGCGTTGATCTTGTCGCGAATGCTGTTCAGTGAATCGGCGGCGGTGATGCTCACCTTCACGCCGTTGATCGCGACGTCACCAGGCGCGAGCGCGAGCGCCACCGTGCCCGACGCGAACGACGCGCCGCTCAGCTTCTCGGCACGCGCGACGTCGAGCACCTCCACCTGATAGCTGCCGGGCACCGCGCCACTCTGTGCGGAGGCGGTGAGGAGCGTACGGCCCGACGTGGCGCTGGAATCGCTCGCGACCTGCAACGCGTCGAACGCACTCCCGTCGCGCAGACTGGTGAGCGCGGTGGAGAGCTTGCTCGTGACCTGCTGATATCGCGTCCATGCGTCCGACTGCTTCTGGCTTCTCGCGATGGCGGCCGTGATCGGATCCAGCTCCCGGGCCTGATCGATCTTGGAGAGCTGGTCCACCATGTCCTGCCACTGGATGCCACTGGCGAGACCTTGCACGCTGCCGACGGAAGTTGTCATGGGAGTCGCCGCTCTGGAGGGCGCTACGTCATGTGATGGTCAGGTCGCTGCCGGACGGGAGACGGCGAAGCTCCCGGGCCGGGCCACATGGCCCGACCCAGGAGATCACCGAGGATGATGCAGAGATTACTGGAGGAGCTTGAGAACACTCTGGCCGCTCTGGTTCGCCTGGGCCAGCATCGCCGTGCCGGCCTGCGCCAGGATGTTGCTCTTCGAGAACTTCGTCATCTCGTCCGCCATGTCGACGTCGCGGATGATCGACTCGGCGGCCGTGAAGTTCGTGATCGCCGTCTTGGCGTTCTCGAGGCCGTAGGTGACGCGGTTCTGCGCCGCACCGATCTCACCGAGCGCGGTGGAGACCTTTGCAATCGCCGCGTCGATCACCGACAGGGCCGTCCGCGCCGAGGCGCTCGAGGTCGAGAGGTCGACCACGTTGACCGCGCCGCCGCCGCTCGTGATGCCAAGCGTGTCCGTGGTCAGGTCGCTGTTCGCGATGGTGATGTTGTCGCCCAGACCGCCGGCCGTCGTGTAGTTGCCGCTCGAGCCGATGAGGAACGTGCCGCCGCTGCCGGCCGTCACGGTCAGCGCCGAGTTGGTCGCCGCGACGTTCGCGCTGGTCGCGCTGTAGCTGGCGTTCAGCGCAACCGTCACGCCGAACTTGTCGAAGGTGATGTTCTGCTTGCCGTACGCGCTCACCGTGATGCTCTGGGTGACCGAGGCGCTCGACAGCGTGAAGACCTTGCTCGCCGCTGCGGTGGTCAGGTTGTAGGTGCCCGCGGCGACGCCGGAGATCGTGGCGCCTCCGATGTGCGTGCTGTTCGCGTGCGCCAGGGCGGCCGACGTGACGTCCACCGAGTTGGAGAAAGTGCCGTCGAGCAGCTTGACGCCGTTGAACTGCGTCGTGCCGGTCGTCCGCTGAATCTCGTCGCGCAGCTGCGTGTACTCGGCCATGATCTTCGTGCGGCCCGAGCCGTCGACGCTGTCCGAACCGGCCTGCGTCGCGAGCTCCTTCATGCGCTCGAGGATCGACTGGATCGTGTTCGCCGAACCTTCAGCGACGCCCAGAAGGCTGTTCGCCTGCTCGGCGTTGCGCGACGCCTGCACGAGCGAGCGGGTGTCGGCGCGAAGCTTGTTCGCGATGCCGAGTCCGGCCGCATCATCAGCTGCCTTGTTGATCCGGAAACCCGAGGAGAGCTTGGCCATCGAATCGGCGGCCATGTTCTGCGTCTTGCCCAGGTTGTTGGAAGCCTGAAGGGCGCTGACGTTGGTGTTGATACGCATTGCGGTATTCCTCCTTGAATGGTCTTGGAGCATCCTTGCTCCTCGGCGGTCCACAGTCGCGTCCGCCGCTGATATTCATTATCGACGCTGCTTCAGCGAACTTGAGCGCCAATTGCAAAGACGGGCGCCGCGGTGAGGCGGCGCCCGTCGAATGAGGAAGAACGCGACATTCACGAGGGCACGAGCGGCCGTCGTGCGACGCGCTCTCGTACGCCGTACACGCTGTCCTGGATCACGGCCTGCATGCCGTGCCGCGTCGCGACGTTGAAGACGAGCGGACCCTGCAGGTTCGCCGTCGCCGCGGCCGCGCCGTTGGCGAGCGTCACGATGGCGAAGATGTTGATGTCGGCCGGTCCAGTCGCCTCGAGCCGCTGCAGCAGGGGGCCGGCGAGATCCACCGCGTAGCCGTCGAAGTAGAGGAACGGATCGACGATGAGGAAGGCGACCGTTGGCTCCTCGACCGAATGCAGCCAGAAGTATCCGTCTCGCCCGGCGGGCAGCAGCGCGAATCGGGTACAGGTCGGAAAGCCGAGGAGGCCATCGGGCATGAACAGCAGCTGCTCCTCGGGGATCTCGAGCTCGCCGAGGATGTGCGACGTGAGGGTAACGGCCATCAGCGGAGGTAGTCGGTGAGGGTCAGACTGAGCACGCGCGACGTGACGGCCATGGCGGCCTGATACGCGGTCTGCTTGGTCACGAGGGTGGTGACGGCGGCCTCGATGTCGATGCCCTGGATGCTCGCGCGGAAGCTCGTGAGGTTGACCTTGAGCGCGTCGAGGTTCTGCGATGTGATGTCGAGCGTATTGCGCCGCGCACCGTTCTCGCCTGAGAGGCTTTGGACCTCCTGGAACGATGCATCGAGTGCGCCGAGCGAAGCGGCGATGCCTGGCATGTCGTTGGCCGCGAGCGCGCGAGTGGCGTCGCGAAGCGACGTGAGCACGCCGCTCGAGATGAAGGCCTGGGTTCCGTCGTGTGTCGGCGCGAGGCTCAGCCCCGCACTCACTTCGACCGCGGCTGCGCCCGTCGGATTGGTCGTCGTATAGTCGAGCGTCGCGCCGCCGCCGGTCGATGTGAAGGGTGGCGTGGTGGCCTGCGATCCGCCGAAGACGTACGCATCGCCGAGCTTGGCGTTCCCGATCGCGACGACGGAGTTGAAGATCGACTCCATCTCCTTGGACGCAATCTGGCGCGAGGCGGCCGTCGAGGTGCCGGTGGATTCGGCCACCGTTATCTCGCGTGCACGCGTCAGCAGGTCGGTGACCTGACTGAAGGCGGAGTCCTCCACCACGTTGCGTGACGTGGCCGAGTCGATGTTGCGCTTGTACTGATCGATCGCCCCAAGCGAGCTGGAGGACGACATCAGCTGCGACGCGCCGGTGGGATCGTCGGATGCCGTCGCGATGCGGTCTCCCGACGCGATCTGCGTCTGGAGCTGCTGGATGGCGGCGCGGTTGATCTGCAAACCCGCCAAAGAGTTACGCAGGATCAAGTTGTTCGTGATTCTCATACTACCTTTCCGTGTTCGATCGAGCCGAGCTGCATGCAGCCGGCACGAGGCCTGGCCCGCCGGCATGATGTGAGTATCGGACGGCACCCAGCGCCACTTGAGTCCACCCAATCAGGCACATGGCAACTATTCTCTGCGTCGATGACGAGGCAGCCATCGGCCTGATTCTCGAGGACACGCTGGAGCGGGCCGGCCACACGACGATCGGCGCGCACAACGTGCCCGCGGCGCTGCAGGCGCTGCAGCGGGGCGGTGTGGATCTCATCATCTCCGACTACCGCATGCCGGGACTCACGGGGATCGAGTTTCTCCAGCTCCTGCAGCAGGAAGGCTACGACGTTCCGCTGATCATGCTCACCGGCTACGCGACGATCGAGCACGCCGTCGCATCGATCAAGGCCGGGGCGATCGACTACATCACGAAGCCGGTGGACGCGCAGAACCTGGAGCTGGCGGTGAACCAGGCGCTGGAGTTCGCGCGACTGCGACGTGAGAACGACACGCTGCGCCGAGAGGTGACGGAGTTCAGGAACGAGAGGCAGATCGTCGGCGACAGCCCGATGATTCGCCGGCTGCTGCAGACGGTGAACACCGCCGCGCCGACGCGTGCCACCGTGCTGTTGCAGGGGGAGTCGGGGACGGGCAAGGAGTTGTTCGCCCGCGCCATCCACGATGCGAGCGACCGGCGAGACCGCCCGTTCATCAAGCTGAACTGCGCCGCCCTTCCCGAGGGACTGATCGAAAGCGCCCTGTTCGGCCACGAGAAGGGAGCATTCACCGGCGCGATCAAGCGCGTCGAGGGGGCATTCGAGCGGGCGCACCGAGGAACGCTGCTCCTCGATGAGATCAGCGAGATGCGGCTCGATTTGCAGGCGAAGCTGCTGCGCGTGCTCCAGGAGCGTGAGTTCGAGCGCGTGGGCGGCTCGCATCCGATCTCGGTGGACGTGCGCATCATCGCCACCACGAACCGCGACCTGGCGGCGCACGCCGCTGCCGGGCATTTCAGGCAGGATCTGTATTTCCGGCTCAGCGTCATCCCGATCCTCATCCCACCGCTTCGGGACCGCCCGGGAGACATTCCCCTCCTGGCCTTCCGCTTCGCCAAGCGGATCGCGACCGAGATGGGGAAAGAAGTGAAGGGGATCGATCCGGCGGCGCTTCAGATGCTCCAGTCCTACGACTGGCCGGGCAACGTACGCGAGCTGCAGCACGCGATCGAACGGGCGGTCATCCTTTCACCGGACGCGGTGCTCCGTCCGGAGGCGTTCGATGGTCAGCGCTTCGGGCTCACCAGCAGCTGGAGCGGCCCGAGTCCGGCCCGGTCGTTCCCTTCGATGAGCGCAGTGATGGGTGGAGCGCGTGCGAACGGCGCGGAGGTGCCCGAGGGCGCAGTGGTGCTCACGTCCCTCGACGTGGGGGATGCGGAGATGCGCCTGATCGCCCGAGCGCTCGAGGTGAGCGGCGGCAACCGTAGCCGCGCGGCGAATCTGCTGGGAATGAGCGTGCGAACCCTGCGGAATAAACTGGTCGTGACACCGGTCGCGGCTGGCTCTTCCATTACGTAGGCCCGCAGGCCCTTCTATAAGAAGGTGCGTAGGGTCTGCAAGCTCTTCTATAAGAAGAGCGGTGGTTCCAACGACATCGTTTGCGGATGAACCGGTACAAAACACCGTCGTCGGAGGCAATTTTGGCGTCATCCGCCGCCCGGCAGGCTACTCGGGCAGGCAATTCTTTCCAGACGGCACTTTCTGCCACTCCGCGACGCTGACTCCCGCCCTTCCCTGGTGCCGCTGAGCACGCGTTGATGCCTACATCGTAAACACTAGCAGTAAAACAAGATACGCAGTCTTTAACGAGCCCGCCCAGTCTCTGGTGCGGGCTCGTTTCGCGCTGTGACCGCTTTGGTCCACCCTCTGCATAACCTCGTGTTCGCCAGTAGTGCGTAGTGCAGCTCCGCTCCCCCTCCCGCGGATAGCATGCTCCCAGGAATTCTCGCTCGGGCGACTCTTGTCGACCGACTCAAGCAATCGCTCGACACGAGCGTCCAGCGGACGAAAGTCATCGCCGGCCGCGTCGCGCTGGCGTCGACCGCCGCGGCCGGTGGTTTCACCATGCCCGCCGCCGGCACGCCGGGCGGGTCGCCGGCCGCGCCCGGTGAGCCGATCGATCTGGAGCAGGAGATGGTCAGCCTGGCCGACGAGCAGCTGCACTTCGAGGCGGCCGCCAAGCTGCTCGAGAAGGCCTACGCGCAGCTGCGTCTAGCCATCAAGGACAAGTGAGCCGCATGACGATCATCGACAACGGCCGCCCCGCCGCCCCGCTCCCGCAGGCTCCGCGCATCCCGCTTCCGGCGGATGGAGCGCCTCGCCCGCTTTTTCGGCTCCTGTCGATCGCGGCGGGTGGACTGAGCGCACAGCGCGCCCGGATGGAGGTCGCGGCCCAGAACATCGCGAACGCCGAGACGACGCGCACCACGAATGGCGGTCCATATCGCCGGAAGTCGGTGACCCTCGAGTCGGTCGCCGGTCCGCTCACCCTTCCTTCCGCCCCGGATACGATCGAGCTGAACGTGGTCGGGCGGCCGGAGCTGTTCGGTGGCGCCGCCCGGGCTCTGATGCAGAGCGCTCCGTCCGCTGAGCCCTCCGATGCCGGTGGCGTGCGCGTGGCCGGTGTTGGCGAGGACGCGAGCGAGGGCTCGCTGGTCTATGACCCGGGACACCCGGATGCGAACGAATCGGGCTACGTGCGCATGCCCAACGTGCGCATCACCGATGAGATGATGGAGATGATGGATGCGCGCCGCGTCTACGACGCGAACGCGACGGTCTTTCAATCGGCCAAGGCGATGCTTCGCCGGGCCCTCGAACTCTGACGGACACCACGATGAGCCTCAACGGAATTTCGAACGGATACGCACAGCGCCCGCTGGCACCACAGCATCCCGCGCAGACCGTGCGCGATCAGGGCGTCGCCAGGCCGGACGCTCGCCAGATCGCGCCGCCGACGACGGCGACACCGAACACCTCGCGCGCCGCGGCTGCCGCGCTGGGCGCCGCGCCCGCGCTGCCCGTCGAGGCGCCACCGGGCACCGACCCGGCACTCTGGAGCATCCTCTCGGTGGAGGAGCGGAGCTTCTTCGCCAAGTCACAGGCGATGGGACCGCTCACCTATGGCCGGAAGATGACCGAGCGGCTCGAGCCACCCATGCCCGCCGTGCGTGGCGGCCGTCTCGACATCCGCGGCTGATCGTGACGATGCCAATCGGAGGACCGGGAGGACGCGGCGCGATCGGGCTCGACCTGGGCGGTGAGCTGGGGCGCATTCGCTCGATCGGACAGGAGGACGCCGCCGGCGGGTCGTTCGCCGACAGCCTGAAGCAGGCGCTCGGCGGCGTGCAGCAGGCCCAGGACTCCTCGGCCGACTACGTGGGAAAGTTCATGCGCGGCGAGAACGTCGAGCTGCATCAGGTCATGGCGGCGACGGAAGAAGCGCAGCTCTCACTCGAGATGCTCATCGAGCTGCGCAACAAGTTCGCGGACGCGTATCGCACCGTGATCAACATGCAGAGCTAAGCCGTAGACCATGCGTTCAGCATTTGAAGGCCTCGTCGACCGCGTCGGCGGTGGAACCCGAGTTCTGATCATCGCCGTCGGCGTGCTCGCCATGGGGCTGATCTTTGGCGTGTCGCAGTGGGCGAGCCGCCCCGAGTGGGCGCCCGCGTTCAGCGGTGTGCCGCTCGAGAACGTGGGTCAGATGACCGACAAGCTCGATCAGGCCGGCGTGAAGTACAAGTTGGAGCGTGGCGGCGCCGACATCCTCGTCGCCACGACCGATCTGGCGAAAGCGCGCGTCGCGCTGGCGCGCGGCGGCATGCCGAACGCCGGCCGTCCCGGCCTCGAACTGTTCGACCAGCCGTCGTGGGGCATGACGGACTTCACCCAGCGTATCAACTACCGGCGCGCGCTCGAGGGGGAACTCGAGCGGACGATCGGCAAGATGCGCGGCGTCGACGCGGCCCAGGTGCATCTCGTGATGCACGAGACGCAGGGTTTCGGGGCGGCGGAGAAGCCAGCCGAAGCGAGCATCGTGATCAAGCTGCAGAGCGGCGCGGAGCCGACCCCTGACGTCGTGAAGGGGATCGCCCATCTCGCCGCGAGCAGTGTGGACGGGCTCACCTCGGACCACGTGACGATCGTGGACGACGGGGGCCGCCTGCTCAGCGAAGGCGACGAGGGACAGGCCGAGACGGCCGAAGGGATGAGTAGCAAGCAGTTCCAGCTCGAGCGCGAGGTCGAAACGTATCTGCGCGCCAAGGCGGAGCGGCTGCTCGCGCAGGCGGTGGGCGCGGGCAACGCGAGAGTCCAGGTGAACGCCGCGATCAACTTCGATCGCATCGAGCGCCGGACCGAGGCGATGGACCCCGACAAGCAGGTCATCTCGAGCGAGTCGAAGAGCGAGATCGTGCCCGGCACGCAGGGCGGCGCGGCGCAGACCAACACCGGCACGACGTACGAGAATAGCAAGCTCGTGGAGACCTTCTCGGGAGCGATCGGCAACCTGCGTCGCGTGACGGTCGCGGTGCTCGTGGCCGAGAAGCGCGACTCGCAGCCCGGCGACAAGACGACGCGCTCGATCCCGCGCACGGACGCCGAGATCAAGCAGATCGAGGCGCTCGTGCGCACGGCGGTGGGACTGGACAGCACCCGCGGCGACGTAGTCACGGTCGTCAGCATGCCGTTCGACGCTCCGGTGCGCGTGATCGAGCCGCCCGCGCGCGACCTGCTGCAGACCATGCAGGCGGTGCAGCGTCCGGCGATCGGCGTGATCGGTCTGCTGCTGGCGTTCATTCTCGCGTTGCTCGTGCTCAAGGCGCTCACGAACCGTCCTGCGCAGGTGGACACGGACCGTGTCCTCACGCTGCCGAGCGGCCAGCCGGTGAACGACACGACGTACGTCTCGATGCCGTCGACCATCGTGTCGGTGGGGAGCCAGCTGCGTGATCGGATCGCCGCGAGCGTCGATCAGCAGCCGGACGTGGCGGCGCGCATGGTGCGCGCCTGGGTCAAGGAGGGCTGACGGTGACGCTCACGCTGGCGCGCACGGACGACATGTCGAGCGAGCTGACCGGCCCGCGCAAGGCGGCCATCCTCTGCATGGTGCTGGGTGCGGAGTCCGCCGCGCGGCTCACGCAGAAGCTGTCGCCCGAAGACGTCGAAGCGATCTCGTTCGAGATCGCGCGGATGGACCGCGTGAACGGCGACGTGGCCGAGCGGGTGCTCGGCGAATGGCTGGAGATCATGGTGGCGGCGGACTCGCTCGCCGCCGGCGGCATCGAGTACGCGCGCGAGGTGCTGGAGAAGGCGTTCGGCGTCACGAAGGCGAACGCGATGCTCATCCGTCTCCAGATGCAGCTCGCCGACAACGCGGGACTGCGCCGGCTCCGCACGGCCGATCCCCAGCAGCTTGGCAATCTGATGCGCGGCGAGCATCCGCAGACGATCGCCCTCATTCTCGCGCATCTCGAGCCACAGCACACGGCGAGCATCCTCAAGATGCTCAATCCCACGCTCGGCAGCGAAGTGATGTTCCGGATGGCGCGGATGGAGAAGGTGTCGCCCGACATGCTGCAGCTCATCGAGCGCTCGATCCTCGCCGAAGCCGATCTCTCGCCGACGCCTGGCATGAGCTCGTCCGGTGGTCCGGCGGCAGTGGCGGCGGTGCTCAATCTGGTCGCGGCCTCGCTCGAGAAGGCAATCATGGAAGGCGTGACGGCGATGGATCCGTCCCTCGCCGAGCAGATCAAGAACCTGATGTTCGTGTTCGAGGACCTCGTCGGGCTGGACGAGCGGTCGCTCTCGCGGCTGCTGCGTGACGTCGACTCGCGCGAGCTGGCGCTGGCGCTCAAGCAGGCGAGCAACGAGGTACGCAACAAGATCATGGGCGTGATGTCGCAACGCGCCGTGGCCGCGCTGAAGGAAGAGATCGAGATGATGGGCCCGAGCCGCAAGACGGAGATCGAGAAGGCGCAGACGAACATCGTGGGCATGGTGCGCAAGCTCGAGGACGCCGGCGAGATCGTGCTGACCGGAGGCACCGATGATCTGGTCTGATTCCCTCACGCCGTTCACGCAGTCGTTGGTCGGTGCGACGGCGTCGCCGACGCCATGGGCCCTCGAGGAGCTGGACGCTGACGGCGGCGAGATCTTCCGCACGACGGCGGGCGATGTCGTTCCGACCGCGGAGGAGCTCGCGGCGGTCAAGCAGTCGGCGCGTGAGCACGCGACGGCGGAAGGCTTTGCGGCGGGGTACACGGTCGGCCGCGCCGACGCCGAAGCGGAGCTCGGCCAACGGCTGCGCAGTGCGATCGACGCGCTCGACGCGGCGACGGCGCTCGTACACGAGAACGAGACGCGCTACCTCGGCGTGCTCGAGGAGAACCTTGCGGCGATCGCCGTGAGCGTCGCGCGGCAGATCATCGAGCGCGACGTACGGATGGCGCCCGAGATCACGGTCGCACTCGTGAAGCGCGCGCTGGAGGAGTTTCCCGTCGGCGAGCCGCTCCGCGTGCGGATCAATCCGCTCGACCTGTCGGCGATGACGCTCGCGCGGCACGGTGATGAGGACGAGACCTCGTCGCGGCGCGAGGTGGCCTGGATGCCCGACGCGCGAGTCCCCGCCGGCGGCTGCGTCGTCGAAGGACGCGAGCGCATCCTCGACGGCCGAGTGGACACGGCGCTCGAGCGTGCGTTTCGGCGTCTCGCCAACATGGTGGCCTGAGGATGCTGAGCACACTCGGGGACCGCCTCGCGGACACACCGCGCTTCGCCATGTACGGGCGAGTGACGCGGCTGGTCGGGCTCGTGGCGGAAGCCTCCGGACTGGACGTCGGACTGGGAGAGCTGTGCCGTATCACCAGCACGAACGACGAGCAGTCGGTGCTCGCCGAAGTCGTCGGCTTCCACGAGCGCGGCGTTCAGCTCATGCCGCTGGGCGACATCAGCGGCATGCATCCCGGGAGCATCGTCAAACCGCTCGGCCGTACGTTCGGCGTGGACGTCGGTCCCGGATTGCTGGGCCGCGTGCTCGACGGGCTCGGACATCCGATGGATGGGCTGGGCCCGGTGGACACCGTCGCCCGGGTGAGTCTCATCGCGGAGCCGCCCAACCCACTCGAGCGGCAGTCGATCGACTCGGTGCTGGAGACGGGTGTGCGCGCGATCGACGGGACGCTCACGATCGGACGCGGCCAGCGCATCGGCATCTTTGCCGGCTCGGGCGTGGGCAAGAGCACGCTGCTCGGCATGGTGGCGCGCCACGCCCGCGCCGACGTGAACGTGATCGCGCTGTTGGGCGAGCGCGGACGCGAGGTGCGCGACTTCATCGAGCACTCGCTCGGCGAAGAAGGGCTCGCGCGTTCCGTGATCGTCGTCGCGACGGGTGATCAGGCGGCCCTGGTGCGCGCGCGCGGTGCGCTCGTGGCCACGGCGATCGCCGAGTACTTCCGCGATCAGGGCAAGCAGGTCCTGCTGATGGTCGATTCCGTGACACGCGTGGCGATGGCGTGGCGCGAGATCGGACTGGCGACCGGCGAGCCGCCGACGACCAAGGGGTATCCGCCGTCGGTGTTCGCGGCGCTGCCGCGGCTGCTCGAGCGCGCCGGCAACGGTGCGATCGGCGGCATCACCGGCATCTACACCGTGCTCGTGGACGGCGACGACTTCAACGAGCCGATCGCCGATGCGGCGCGCTCGATTCTCGATGGGCACATCGTGCTCACACGCAAGCTCGCCGCCGCGGGACACTATCCCTCGATCGACGTGCTCGAAAGCAAGAGCCGCGTGCGCGATCAGATCATTCCTCCAGCGCAACGCGACGCGGCGAACGCGGTGGTGCGACTCGAAGCCGCGTTCCGCGAGAAGGAGGATCTCATCATGGTCGGCGCGTACCAGAAGGGAAGCGATCCGCAGGTCGACGCTTCGCTCGCGATGCGGGAGCGGATCCTCGCCTTCCTGCAGCAGCGCCCCGACGAGATCTCGACGGCCGCCGAGACGACGCGCGCGCTCGTGGGCATCGGAGCGCAGGTGGCTCAGATGGTGAGGCGCGTCTCGTGACGCGCTTCAACTTCCGCCTGCAGAAAGTGCTCGAGCTCAAGGAGCGCCACGCCCAGGCGGCGGCGATCGAGCTCCGCATCGCCGAGCAGCGCGCCAATCAGACGGGCGCCGAGCGCGATGCACTGGCAGCGCTCCGCCAGGAGGGGGGCGAGCAACTCGCCGCGGCGCACGACGGCTCCACCGCGGGCGATCTCCAGAACATGAGCTTCCTGCTCGAGCACATCGATCAGCGCGTCCGGATGGCCGACGAGTCGGCCGACCATGCGCAGCTCGGCGTCGAGGGCGCGCAGGCTGTGCTCTCGCTCGCCCATCAGGCGACCAAGGCACTCGATCGCCTTCGCGAGCGCCAGCTCGACGAGTTCCAGCACACCCTCCGCAAAACCGACGGTCTCCACATGGACGCGCTCGCGCTCTCGCGGTTCGCGCGCCATCGCTCTCACCAGGACGAGTCATGAAGCGCCTGATCCTCGCATTCGTCGTCGCGATTCTCGCCGGTACCGGAGTGGCTTCCGCCACCTCGGTGCTGCGCGCGAAGCCCGCGCCCGTCGTCGCCGACAGCTCCAAGCACGCCCCGCACGACACCACCGCTCTGCGCGTCGTGGACGCCAGCGGCGGCGCGACGCCGCCGGCCGTGCACTCCGTCACTCCGCCGACGCAGCCCGCCCAACCCGCGCCGGCGGTCATCGCGGCAGCGGACGCGAAGGCGGTTCCCGTCGGCGAGGCGCCGCACGGCACCGTAGCGCAGCAGGGATCGCCGGTCACCGTGCCGCCGGCAAAGGTGTCAACATCGGGGCAACTGCCACGGAGCGCGGTGGAAGCCACGGTGCCGCGGGCATCAGCGGCACCGGCGCCAGCGGACCGGCGCATCTCACGTGTCTTCGCGGCGATGGCACCTCGCGACGCGGCCAAAGTGCTGGCGCAGCTGACCGATCAGGACATCGTCACGATCCTCGGCGGCCTCACCGAGAAGCAGGAGGCAGCGATTCTCGCGCAGCTTCCCGTCGATCGGCTCGCCGCCGTGAGCAAGCTCGCGCTGCGTGCCGCGCTGGCGGGACAATGAACGTCTCGCGACTGGGCATGCCCATGGTCACCAACGAGCGAGCGCGCGCGCGGACGCCCGAGGTCACCGAGCGCGATGCGGCCTCGGAACGGTTCGCCGCCACGCTCGCCGGCGCGCTCGCACCGCACGCGCACTCGCACACGCAGCCTAAAGTGCGGCCGGCGGAATCGTCGGCGTCGTCGGAGCTCGACCGCGACGACGCGATCAGGTCGTCCGAGGCGCGAGACGAGAGCGCCGCGAGCGATCGCGCGGCCGCGGCGCGGCGTGAGTCGGCTGCCGAGCCGGTGAAGCCGAAGGAGGCGTCGACGGTGGAGCCCGCGGCACTCGGCGCCGCGGCGAGCGGTCTCGACGCGCGGCTGCAGCAGACGCTCGCGCGCGTGGTCTCGCGCATGAAGAGCGAGTTCGGACGCGACGTGTCGGTCGTGGAAGGCGTCCGCTCGCAGCAGCGGCAGGAGCAGCTGTTCGCCCAGGGGCGCACGACGTCCGGTTCCGTGGTGACGTGGACGCATCATTCGCTGCACACCGCCGGCCGCGCGGCCGACGTCACGATCGACGGCGGGTACGAGGATGCGGCGGGCTTCGCTTTGCTGCGTCAGGTCGCGGAAGAGGAAGGGCTGCACACCCTGGGAGCGCGCGATCCGGGGCATCTCGAGCTGCGGGGCGCACGCGGCGCTGGCATCGACGGCGCGCTCGCGCAGACGCTGGCGCCCGTGCCGAGCAACGGGGTCAGAGCCCGGGGTCAG
>JBDTOD010000075.1:0-21061 GCA_039933415.1 bacterium | reverse complement strand
CCTTTCATCCGATCGTCCGCGAGTGGTTCGCCGAGACCCTCGGCCAGCCGTCCGCACCGCAGCAGGCGGGCTGGCCCGCAATCGCCGCCGGCGCGGACACGCTCATCCTCGCGCCCACCGGCACCGGCAAGACGCTCGCGGCGTTCCTCTGGGAGCTCAACGCCCTCATCACCGACGGGCTCGAGCGACCGCTCGCCAACGCGGTCCACCTTCTCTACGTCTCGCCGCTCAAGGCGCTCAACAACGACGTCCAGCGCAACCTCGAGCTCCCGCTCGCGCAGCTCAAGCAGCGCTTCGAGGCGGCGGGTGAGACGTTCCCCGAGATCCGCGTCGCCGTGCGCACGGGCGACACCACCGCCGCCGCCCGCGCGCGCATGCTGCGCAAGACGCCGCACATCCTCATCACGACGCCGGAGTCGCTCCACATCCTCCTCACGAGCGTGCGCGGGCGGACGATCTTCTCGTCGCTCCGCGCCGTGATCGTCGACGAGATTCATGCGGTCGCCGGCACGAAGCGCGGCGTGCACCTCGCGCTGACGCTCGAGCGCCTGAGCCGACTCGCTCCCGACGCACCGCAGCGCATCGGCCTCTCGGCCACCCAGCGTCCGCTCGACGAGATCGCCCGCTTCCTCGGTGGGTGCGACACGCCGCTTCCCGGTCAAACCGCTCCGCGCTATCGACCGGTCGCCATCGTGGACTGTGGGCTCGTGAAGAAGATGGAGACGCGCGTCGTCTCACCCGTCGATGATCTCGCCCACGTGGATGGCACGATCTGGACGTCGGTCGTACCGCTCGTGCTCGACCAGATCCGCACCGCGCGCACGACGCTCGTCTTCGTCAACAACCGCGCGCAGTCGGAAAAGATCGCCGCGCGCGTCAACGCGCTCGCCGGAGAGGAGATCGCGCTGCCGTATCACGGCTCGCTCTCGCGCGAGCGCCGCTTCCTGCTCGAGGAACGGCTCAAGGCGGGCGAGCTGCACGCCCTCGTCACCACCAGCTCGCTCGAGCTGGGCATCGACGTCGGCTCGGTGGATCTCGTGATTCAGCTCCAAAGCCCGAAGCGCGTCGCCTCGGCACTCCAACGTGTGGGGCGGGCCGGCCACACGCTCACCGCGACGAGCCGCGGCGTGTTCGTCCCGACCTTCCGCGACGACGCGCTCGAGCTGCTGGCGATCGTCGCGGCGATGAGTGAAGGCGACGTCGAGCCGACGCACGTGGTGCAGAACGCGCTCGACGTGCTCGCGCAGATCATCGTCGCTTGCGTCGCCTCGGACACTCCCGAGTGGACGGCGTCGGAGCTGTTCGACTTCGTGCGCTCGGCCTACCCGTACCACGCGCTCACGCGCGCTGCCTTCGACGAGACGCTGGGCATGCTGGCCGGCAAGTATCCGAGCGACGTCGCCGCGGAGCTGGACGCCAGGCTCTCGTGGGACCGCGCGACGGACGCGCTCACGCCGATGCGCGCGTCGCGCATGGTCGCGACGATCTCCGGCGGCACGATCCCCGACCGCGGCCTCTACACGGTGAACCTCGCCGACAAGACGCGGCTCGGTGAGCTCGACGAGGAGTTCGTCCACGAGTCGCGCGTCGGCGACGCGTTCCAGCTCGGCTCCTCCACCTGGCGCATCCGCGCCATCGAGCATGACCGCGTAATCGTGATCCCCGCGCCTGGCGCGCCGGCACGCATGCCCTTCTGGCACGGCGAGTTCATGGCGCGCTCGTCGCACCTCACGGCGCGCGTCGGCCAGCTCCGCCGCGAGCTCGACGACGCTCGTACGCTCGCCGACCTTGCCGACATCCAGTCGCGCTATCACGCCGACGAGCCGACGACACGCTCGCTCGTCGAGTACATCCAGTCGCAGCGCGCGATCACGCGCATCGTTCCCGACGACAAGCAGCTCGTGCTCGAGCACTTCCGCGACGAGGTGGGCTCGGTGCGCATGGTGCTCCACGCACCATTCGGCGGACGCGTCAACGCACCGTGGGGCATGGCGCTCGGGCGCCGCATGCGCGAGCGACTCGGCGTCGAGGTGCAGGTGCAGACCACCGACGACGGCGTGATGCTCCGCCTTCCCAATCTGGGCGACGCCCCGCCGGTGGACGTCTTCCGCACGCTCGGCGCCGAGGAGGCCCAGCGCCTCGTGCTCGAGGAGATCGGCCAGTCGTCGCTGTTCGGTGCGCGCTTCCGCATGAACGCGGCCCGCGCGCTGCTGTTGCCGCGCGGCAACCCGCGGCGCCGCATGCCGCTCTGGCTCCAGCGTCTCAAGTCGCTCGACCTTCTCCAGGCGGTGAACGAGTTCCCCTCGTTTCCCATCCTCGTCGAGACATATCGCGACGTCCTCCAGGACGCCTTCGACATGACGGCGCTGCGCGAGGTGCTCGGTGGCATCGCCTCCGGCGCCATCACGATTCACGACGCACCCACGGAGATCCCGTCGCCGTTCGCCGCGTCGTTGCAGTTCGGATTCGTCATCGACCACATGTACGGCAAGGACGCCCCGCGCGCCGAACAGCGCGCCGCCCTGCTCTCGCTCGATCGCGCGCTGCTCGACGAATTGATGGGCGGCGAAGGCGCCGACGACGCGACGATCGCCGTGTTGAACGAGCTGCTCGAGCGGCGGCGCGGCACGGCGCCAGGACGCCAGGCGCGCGATGCGGACGAGCTCGCGCTCCTCGTCGATCGTGCGGGTGACCTCTCGCGCGAGGAGCTCGAGGCGCGAGTCGCCCCATTCGGGGATTGGGTGCGCGGTGATCCGATCGCAACGCTTCTCACTGGCAAGCGGCTCGTCGGCGTCACGCTGCCAACGGCGAACGGGCCGCGCGACGCGTTCATTCTCGTGGACGCCTACCCGCGCTATCGCGCCGCGTTCGGCGACGGCGCGCTCGCCGTCGTACGATCGGGCGAGCGTCTCGCCGAGCTTCCCGCCGCGGATGTCGTGCCGGAGGCGCTGCACGACGCCGTGCTCACCGAGCGGGCCGCGCGGCGTGAGGTGCTGTCCAGGTTCGTCGCGCTCGCCGGCCCGCTCTCGGTCGACGACGTGCGTGCTCGCTACGACTTCAGCGAGCAGTGGATCCAGCGCCGGCTCGAGGAATGGGAGCGTAACGGGGTGCTCGTGCGCGGCGTGTTTGGCGGCGACCGCGCGACGACGCGCTGGTGCTCGCGCCGACTGCTCGAGCAGGCGCGCCGGCGCGAGCTTGCCCAGGCACGTAAGCAGATCGAGGCGGTGCCGCTCGACACCTTCGCGCGCTTCGAGCAGCGGTGGCAGCATCTGGCGTCCGGCAGCCGTCTGAGTGGAACCGAAGGTGTCGCCGCCGTGCTTGGCCAACTGTACGGCGTAGCGCGTCCGGGCGAAGGATGGGAGCGCGACTACCTCCCGTCGCGCATCGACGACTACGATGCCACCTCACTGGGTCGGCTCGCCGCCTCGGGCGCTCTCGTCTGGGCCGCCGAGCCGCGCGTCGACGAGGTCGGCGTCGCACCGTCGCACGCGATGGGACGCATCCGCTTCTTCGAGCGCGGCACGGGCCACCTCTGGCTCCGCGAGCCCATCGCCGACTCCCTCCTCGGCGACACCGCGCGCTACGTGCGCGACACGCTGCGTGCGCAGGGCGCCTCTTTCACCTCCGATCTCGCCGCGGCCACCGGCATCGGAGCGAGCGCCGTGCGCGATGCGTTGCGCGAGCTGGTGGCGTCCGGTCTCGTCACCAACGACACCGTCGAGGCGCTGCGCGACGTCCTTCGCTGGCGACCGCGCTTTCCGATCAAGCGGCCGAACGAGCCCGATCCCACGCGTTGGCTGCCGGTTGGCTTCACGCCGTCCGTTGGACGGCCGGTCGTGCAGCGACGCATCAATCCGCGGCGCATCGCCAAGTGGAAGCGTCCCGAGCACGAGGACACGTCGAGCTGGGGTGGACGCTGGTCGCTCGTTCATACCATCGGTACGATGGGCCCCGAGCGCGACGAACAGGACATCGCCGAGCGCATCGCGCGGCAGTGGCTCGCGCGATACGGCATCGTGTCGCGCGACTGGTGGCGCCGCGAGCGGCCGGCGGTGGGGTGGCGCGAAATCTATCACGAACTCAAGCGCCTCGAGTTTCGCGGCGAGGTGCAGCGCGGCTACTTCGTTGCCGGTCTGGCCGGCGCGCAGTTCGCACTCCCCGACGCGGTGGAGCTGCTGCGCGCTCCCATGGCCGGCGGCGCCGACGACGTCGTCGTGATGTCGGCGACAGATCCAGCCAACGTCTACACGCTTCCTCTGGCGTCCGGCACCGCGGCCGATCCACTGGCGCGTCCACGTGGCGCCGGCGCAGTGCTCGTCACGCGAGCGGGACGCATCGTGCTCACCGCCGAAGGGCGGGGCACGCGTCTACGCGTGCGAGAGGATGCGTCGTCTGACGATGTGCGCGAAGCCGCGCATGGGCTCGCGCTGCGCCTGACTCAACGTCAGGGCACCGCTCGCCGCCGCGATGTCATCGTCGAGACGATCGACGGCGAACGCGCCGCCGGCTCGCGATGGGCGACCGCGCTACGCGACGCGGGATTCAAGGGGATGGGGGTGGGTCTGCGATGGTACGCTCCTCCTTAACTGACACTGCCGTATGCAGTACCATCGTATCCGGTACCCAGACCCAGTCCGATGGCCCACCGAATTCTTGGACGCTCCTCGGAGCTACGGGCCGATGGCCCCCCGAAACGGGGCCCCGCATTCTGGGGAATTGGATGTCGGTCCGGGTACCAGGTACGATGGTACCGTTTACAGTAGTGCAGCAGCTGCTCGTCCACGCCCGCACAATGGTAGCGAAATGAAGGTCCTCGTAGCCGACGACGACTCCACCGCCCGCACCCTTCTCGCGGCCGTGCTCGGCGAGCTGGGGCACGACGCGCACATCGTCGAGAATGGGGAGCTGGCCTGGGACGCCTACCTCGCCGAGCCAGTGCCACTCGTCATCCTCGACATCAGGATGCCGGGAACCGACGGCCTCGAGATCTGCCGGCGAGTCCGCGAGCGCGATACGGAGCGCACGACCTTCGTGCTGATGATCACGGCGCACGACGGGCCCGGCGATCTCAAGGCCGTGCTCGATGCCGGCGCCGACGACTACATCGCGAAGCCGGCCTCACCGAAGAGTCTCCGCGCCCGGATCGAGATCGCCGAGCGACGCGTGCAGCAGGCACTCGATCTACGGGCGGCCGAGTCCGATCTCGCGCGCGCACGCTGGCTTGCCGGCATCGGCGAAACCGCGCTCGCGATGGAGCGCGAGATTGGCGAACCACTCGAGACGATTCTCGAACGTGCGCGGTTGTTGCTCGAAGACGAGACCTTCGACGCCGACCAGCGCGAGCAGCTCGGGATCATCCGCGAGCAGGGGATCAGACTCTCCGGTGTGATCGGCCGCGCGGTCAATCTTCAGAGCCCGCAGTCCGTCGAGTACCTCGGCGGCGCACGGATGATCGACCTGTCCGCGGAGCGCGACGGCGAGGAACGCTAGGCGGACTCGCCGAAATAGATCGCGAGGAGCTCCACCATCGCGGACGCATAGCGCTCGTGCCAACCCTCGTCGTCGAGCGAGGCGGGCATCGGGGTCGCGACCCAGCACTCCTTCAACAGTGAGACGAGGCTCTCCATCGGCTCGTCCATCGTGCGGGCATCGGCGCAGAGACGGACCATCACGGCGTGAAGTCGCTCGGGGCCGTCGAGTGTCACGTCCGCGAGTGCCGAGCGCATCTCGTCGACATCGTCGTGGACGAACTGCGGTACGCTGCGCTCCGTGACGACGGCTACGGAGTGGGGCGGACGTCGGCGCTGGCTCGAGCGGTCGCGCACCTCTCGCACCGTCGCGAGCGCACCCGTGTCGGAACGGCGCTTCCGGTCGGCGATCGCACGGGCCTTCGAGAGTCGCGCGTCGAACCGGTTGCGCGCCTCTTCCGACGACTGTGAGTCGCGGTAGCGCTCCAGCAGGACGACTTCGTCGTCGTAGCGCTTCAAGGTTCGGTAGATCGACGCGAGTCGTCCGCATACCCAGCCGGGAAGCTCCGGCCGAACACGCGCGCACGCATCGAGTGCCTCTTCGAGCAGGCGTGCCGCGGCGTTGGAGTCTCCGCCTCGCTGCTGGACCTCTGCGGCCCGGGCGTGCTCGGCGGCATCTCCAGAGATGTGTGACGACAACGAACGATATCCAGGCATCACAGCCTCACTCACGATCGATGTGGCCGAGGCGTTCCGTCTCATCATCGCCGCGCGATCATCCGCGCGGCGCGCGTGAGCGCCTCACCTCGACTCGGGGCCGAGCCACCGCTGTCCGCGGTGATAACCAGTTGTTTATCGCTGAGGAAGCGAAGTTACTCCGCCCGGACGCAAATAGCCAGCAACAGCTTTGTCGCCAGTGAGTTAGCGCTGTGCGCAGCCGTGATCCACCAAGTCTTGGCTCACACGTCCCGCCGTTGCTCGCCCTGTGAGGACGCGCCGGAACTGTCGGCGCGCCGCTCCTGCGTCGCATCGCCGGTGCGCTTGCCGAGCATGTGTGCGGAGTCTTCATCGTCGTGACCGCAGTCGAGCGAGCGAATGCCCGCTCGAGTGGTGCTCGCGGCGGAATCGGACGAGCGTGGTGGTCGGGCTGAAGACTTGATTGGCTTGTGTCGCATGACTCTCGCCTGCGCGGCTGGGGTGCGCGACGAGGGCGCAAGATATTGTCCATGCCGGAGGGTGCGCATTCGTCTAAGAGGAGATGGTCCAGCAGCATCGTGGACGGCCGAACAAATGACGAATCTTTCCTGGAATGACTCCCGTACAAATACCGAAACACTTCACCTGAAGATAGTACGCACGGCAAGCAAGTAGGTACTTGCATACACATATGTTTGCGCTAGTATCCGCGCCATGGTCAGCCGAGAAAGAATTCTGGAGGCGGCAGGACGCGTCTACGCGAAGCACGGTTTCCGCGGCGCGACCACTCGTCTCATCGCCGCCGAAGCGGGCGTCAACGAGGTCACCCTCTTCCGAACGTTCGGATCCAAGGGTGCGCTCTTCGAGGCCGTGCTCGAGCAGAGCGACGTGTGCAGCGAGGTGAATCCCCTGCCGGATCCCGCCGTGGACCCGGAGGAGGAGCTCACCATCTGGGTCGGAGAACATCTCCAACGCATCCACGACCTGCGGCCCATGCTCATCCAGGCCATCAGCGAGCTCGATGAACGTCCCGAGGTCGCCGACTTCGCCTGTCGCGGTCGCGACGAGGTGCACGAGATCCTCACGGACTATTCGGCCGGCCTTCAGCGCGCGGGACGTGCCGATTCCGCGGCCGACGTCTTCGCCGCCGTCACGATGCTCATCAGTTCCGTCATGGGCGATGCCATGGGGCGCCCCATGGTCCCCGAATCCTTTCCACCGATCGACGAAGCACCTCGCCGCTACGTGCGCTGCTTTCTGCGCTCCATCGGCGTCGCGTCCTCACGCTAGTTCGTACTCCTCCCCACCCCACTCGCAATGATTGACGATTGGACCCGAACGGGCAGAGACCGCGCGCGCCGTGGCGCACTCGTCCTGCTGCTCGCGGTCATGTCGCCCGGGATCGCCGCCGCGCAGCAGACCACCGCCGCCGCGACGGGACGGGCTCTCTCACTCGACGACGCCATCAGGCTCGCCGCTCGCGAGAGCGAGGCGCTCCAGATCGCGCGCGCCGGCGTGTCGCGCGCCAACGGCCAGCTCCGGCAGGCGCGCAGCCAGTATCTGCCGCAGATCAACTCGAGCATCACGTACGCGCGAACGCTGCGCTCGCAGTTCGCCGCCCTCGCCGCCGGCGGCTCCGACAGCGTGAGCACGACACCCAAGCCCCAGTCGGTCTGCACGCCGGCCATTCCGGCGAACGCCACCCCAGCGGAGCGCGCCGCCGCGCTCGCCCAGGCGTCAACGTGCCCGGCGGCGCAGGGCATCGACTTCAGCAAGGTCGGATTCGGCGCGCGCAACCAGTACTCCGCCGGGCTCTCCTTCTCGCAGAACGTCTTCTCCGGCGGGCGGATCAGCGGCCAGAACATCACCGCCACCGCCGGCCGCCGCTCTGCCGAGGTCGAGGTCGTGGCGCAGCGCGCGCAGCTCGCGCTCGACGTCACGCAGGCCTACTTCGACGCGGTGCTCGCCGACCGCCTCGTCACGATCGCCGATACGACGCTCTCGCAGACGGAAGAGCTGCTGCGCCAGACGACGGTGGCGCGCCGCGTCGGCAATCAGAGCGAGTTCGAGCTGCTCCGCGCCACGGTCACGCGTGACAACCAACGCCCCGTACTGATCGCGCGACGCGGCGACCGGGATGTGGCGTACTTCCGGCTCAAGCAGCTCCTCAACCTCCCGCTCGACGAGCCGATCTCGCTCACCACGCCAATCGACCAGCCGGCGACGATCACGCGCGTGATCGCTGCGAACGCCAGCAATGCGACGAATGTCGAAAACGCCGCGCCAAGTGGCGCGGCGAATGTGATCGATACGCTCGTCCCACTGCCGCTGCCCGACACGTCCACCAGCGATCGCGCCCCGGTGCGTGAGTCCGAGCTCGCCGTGCGCGCGCAGGAAGGCCAGCTGCGCGTCGCCCGCGCCGACCGCCTGCCGTCACTCGCGCTGACGTCGCAGTACCAGCGGCTCTTCTTCCCGCAGAACCTCTTTCCCACGCTCAACCAGTACAGCGAGAACTGGACGATCGGCGGCTCGCTCTCCCTCTCGCTGTTCAACGGCGGACGGGTCGGCGGGTCGATCGAGGTGGCGCAGGCCAACCTCGCCGAGGCGCGCGCACGGCTTCAGCAGTCGCGAGAGCTCGCCGCGCTCGACACGCGCGTGGCGCTCAACCAGCTCCAGCAAGCGGAGGCGTCGTTCGGCGCGAGCCGAGGCACCGCGCAGCAGGCGCAGCGCGCCTACTCCATCGATCAGATCCGCTATCGCGAAGGAATCTCCACCCAGACCGACCTGACCCAGTCGCGCCTCCTGCTCGAGCAGGCGCTGGCGAACCAGGCGCAGTCGGCACGCGATCTCGCCGTCGCGCGCGCGCGCATCGTCCTCCTGCGCGATCTGCCGCTCAACACCCAGGCGCTCGGCGGGGCCGCGTCGCGCGCAGCGAGCCAGCCGCAGCAACAGCCGCAGCAGCAACCTTCACAGCAGCAGCAGACTCCATCTACCGCCGCCAGTACGCCTGGCGCGGGACAATCAGGGGGCTTCACGCAATGAACCGACAGCAGCAGTTCACCAGCGCACGCGCGATCCGATCGGCGACGGCGCTCCTCCTGGCGGCGACCGCGCTGACCGTCACCGCCTGCAAGAAGGGCGAGGCGGACGCGGCGACGGCGAAGGTCGAGACGATGCTCGTCGGCCCCGAGAACGTCACCGTCGTGAAGACGGCGCAGATCCGGTCCGGTCCCGCGATCTCCGGCTCGCTCGCGCCCGAGCGCTCGGCGACCATTCGTGCCGAGATGTCGGGCGCCGTGGTGCAGACGTATGCCGAGGGGGGGCAGCGCGTCGGCAAGGGTCAGGCGCTCGCGCAGATCGACGCGTCGGTGCTGCGCGATCAGGCGCTCTCCGCGCGCTCCGCCATGACGACGGCACAGAGCTCGTACGACATCGCGCAACGCGACGTGCAGCGGAGCGAGGCGCTGGAGAAGGCGGGCGCCATCGCCGAGCGCGACCTCGAGCGGACGCGCAACGCGCTGCTGTCGTCGCAAGCGCAGCTCGCCACCACGCGGGCGCAGCTCGCCAACGTGCAGAAGATGCTCGACAAGGCGAGCGTGCAGTCGCCGTTCGCCGGCATCGTCGCGCAGCGCCAGGTCAACGCGGGTGACGTCGTGTCGCCCGGCACCGCGCTGTTCACGGTGGTCGATCCGGGAAGCATGCAGCTCGAGGCGTCGGTGCCGGCCGAAGCGCTCTCGCAGGTTCGCGTCGGCATGCCGATCGAGTTCAGCGTGAACGGCTACCCGAACCGCTCGTTCACGGGGCGCATCACGCGCGTGAACCCGGTGGCCGATCCGTCCACGCGACAGGTGCACATCACGGCGGCGATCCCGAACGCGGGGAACACCCTCGTCGGCGGACTGTTTGCCGAAGGGCGGGTGTCGAGTGAGTCGCGCACCGCGCCGATGGTCGCGATCTCCGCGGTGGACGAGCGCGGACTCCGTCCCACGGTGGTGCGCTTGAAGAATGGAAAGATCGAGAAAGTGGAGGTCACGCTCGGCATCCGCGACGCGGCGGCCGAGACCGTCGAGATCACCGGAGGCCTGGCGCAGGGTGACACGCTGTTGCTCGGTGCGGCGCGGGGCATCTCGCCCGGCACGCCGGTGAAGGTCTCCGCTCCGCACGACGTCAAGCCGTAGACTCGGGATCAGCTACCCTTTCGGGAACCGTCTCCAATGTTCATCTCGGATTTTGCGATCAAGAAGCCGCTCGTCACCGTCGTGGCGATGCTGGCGCTTGCCGTGTTCGGCCTGTTCGCGCTGTTCAACCTCAAGACCGACGAGTTCCCCGACGTGGCGCCGCCATTCGTGTCGGTGGGAATCCCGTATCCTGGCGCGTCGCCCGACGGTGTGGCGAAAGAGATCCTCGATCCGATCGAGGAGCAGATCACGTCCATCACGGGCGTGAAGCACGTCAACGGCAAGGCGTACGACGGCTACGGCTTCATCCTCGTGGAGTTCCAGTTCGGCAAGGACCTCGGCGAGGCGACGCAGGATCTGCGCGACGCGATCTCGGCGAAGCGCGCCGACCTGCCGCTCGAGATGAAGGAGCCGATCATCAGGAAGTTCAACGACACCGACCGGCCGATCGTGTCGCTCGCGCTGTCGAGCACGACGCTCACGCAGGCCGAGCTGACGCGGCTGGCGGACCCCGTGATCACGCGCGAGCTGCGGTCGCTGCAGGGCGTGGCCGAGGTGGGTGTGAGCGGCAAGGTCGAGCGCGAGCTGACCGTGGAGCTCATCCCGTCGCAGATGCAGTCGGCGGGGGTGAGCGTTGGGCAGGTGGTGCAAGCGCTGCAGCTCCAGAATCTCGCCGCACCGGTCGGTCGCGTCACCGGCGACCTGGACGAGCGGTCGATCCGGCTCAAGGGGCGTCTCGAGAACCCGCAGGAGTTCATGCAGCTCGTCGTCGCCGAGCGGAACGGGCAGATCACGCGCCTGGGTGACATCGCGGAGGTGCGCGACGGCACGGAGGAGCCACGGACGCTGGCGTTGTTCAACGACCGTGAGGCCGTTGGGCTCGACATCAAGAAGTCGAAGGGGTACAGCACGACCGACGTGAGCGACAAGGTGCGCGCTCGCGTCGTCGAGCTGCAGAAGACGCTGCCCGCCGGCACGAAGCTCGAGCTGGTCAAGGATGCCGGCTGGCGCGTGGCCGCCGCGGTGAAAAACGTCGAGGAGGCGTTGATCGAGGGCGCGTTCCTCACGGTGCTCGTCGTCTTCCTGTTCCTCAACTCGTGGCGCTCGACCGTGATCACCGGTCTCGCCTTGCCGGTGTCCGTGCTCGCGAGCTTCATCGCCGTGTACGCGATGGGGTTCAAGCTCGAGACGATGTCGCTGCTCGGTCTCTCCCTGGCCATCGGCATTTTGATCGACGACGCGATCGTGGTGCGCGAGAACATCGTGCGCCACGTCGAGATGGGGAAAGACCATTACACGGCGGCGCGAGAGGGCACCGACGAGATCGGCCTCGCCGTCGCGGCGACGACGTTCTCGATCCTCGCGGTGTTTGTCCCCATCGGCTTCATGCCGGGCGTGGGCGGGCAGTGGTTCAAGCCGTTCGCGCTGACGATCGCGTGCTCCGTGCTCGTGTCGCTCTTCGTGTCCTTCTCGCTGGACCCGATGCTGTCGGCGTACTGGGCCGACCCGCACGTGCCGGAGGAGAGGAAGCCCTGGATCACGAAGACGCTCGATCGCTTCAATCACTGGTTCAACCATCAGGCCGACAACTATCGGCACGTCATCGCGTGGGCACTCGATCACCGCGCGGCGATGGCGGCGCTGGCGATCGGGACCTTCTTCGCGTCGTTCACGCTCTTCTCGGGCGGGCTCACCGGGCTGATGGGCGCTCTGCTCGGCGTCGCCGTGCTGGTGTTCTCCCTGACGACGAAGCGGCTGCCGACGGTGGCGAAGGTCGGCGTCGGGCTCGTCGGTGTGGCGATGTTCGTCATGTTGCCGAAGATCATCCCGGCAACGCGGACGGTCGGCGTGGGCTTCTTTCCCGAGGATGACCGCTCCGAGTTCACGATCGCGCTCGAGACGCCGCCAGGCTCGAACATGGCCTACACGCGGCTCAAGGCGCAGGAGGCGGCGCGGATCACGCGATCGCATCCCGAGGTCAAGTACACGTACACCACACTCGGCGGCGGCGCGTCCGGCACGGTGGACGAGGGGAACATCTACGTCGCGCTCAAGCCGATCAAGGAACGGAAGCAGAGCGCCGAGGAGTTCGCGCAGGTCCTCCGCACCGAGATGAAGAACATCGCCGGCGTGACACTCTCCGTGTTCACGAGCGATTTTGGCGGCGGACGCAAGCAGCTCCAGTTCCAGATCCGCGGCAATGACATCGTCGCGATCAACCAGGTGGCGGAGCAGGTCGCGCAGATCGTACGCACGACGCCCGGTGCGGTCGACATCGGCCTGTCGACGAAGGGGCAGAAGCCGGAGCTCGAGATCGATCTCAACCGCGGCGTGGCCGGCGCGCTCGGGGTCACGGTCGGACAGGTCGCGCAGTCGCTGCGTCCGGCGTTCGCCGGCATCGACGCGGGCGACTGGCAGGATCCCGCCGGTGAGATGCGCGACGTGGAGGTTCGGCTCGCGCCGGAGTCGCGCCGCAACGCCGACGATCTCAACCGGCTTCCACTCGTCGTGATCGGATCGAACGGCGCGCCGACGACGATGCCGCTCGGGCAGGTTGCGACGATCAAGCCAGGGATCGGACCGGCGATCATCGATCACCTCGATCGCGACCTCGTCGTGTCGGTGGAGGCGAACACGTCGGGGCGCGCCACGGGCGACGTGAGCGCCGACGTGGAGAAGCGGGTGAAGGCGATGACGCTGCCACCGGGGGTGCGGTTCAGCCTCGGCGGCGACGCGCAGGGCCAGCAGGAGGTGTTCACGCAGATCGGTACCGCGCTGTTCGTGGCGGTGGGACTCATGTACCTCATCCTCGTCGTGCAGTTCGGCAGCTTCATCGATCCGCTGGCGATCCTGATGTCGCTGCCGCTCTCGCTCATCGGTGTGCTGCTCGCGCTGGCGATCACGGGCAACACGATCAACATCATGTCGCTGATCGGCGTGATCCTGCTCATGGGCATCGTGGCGAAGAACGCGATCCTGCTGATCGACTTCGCCAAGTGGGCGCGCGAGAAGGAGGGAATGCCGTTGCGCGAGGCGCTCATCGAGGCGGGCGCGATCCGGCTGCGTCCGATCCTCATGACCACCTTCGCGCTGATCGCCGGCATGGTGCCGGTGGCGCTCGGCGGGGGCGAGGGCGCGCAGTTCCGCGCGCCGCTCGGCGTGGCGATCATCGGTGGCGTGCTCACGAGCACGATGCTCACGCTGCTCGTGATCCCGACGTTCTACGAAGTGATGGACGAGTCACGGCATTGGCTGGCGGGCAAGTTCGGCTTCACGCCGCCGATGACGGCCGAGCATCCGATCCCGAAGGGAGCGGTGCCGGCGATGGGCGACGACTAGGTCGGCGGGTGGCCGTTCCATCCGCGGATCCACGGGCGGCGCAGCGGACTTCGCTGCGTCGTGCCGTGCTCCACCTCGTGCTCGGCGTCGTCGTGCTCGACGCCGTGGCGATGGCGGGCTGGTACCTCGGCGGCGTCGCGCACGCATCGTCGAGGGTGCGCATGATCTTCGTCGTGATCTGGACGCTGGCGACCGCGGTCACCGTCGCGCTCCTGCTCGGGCGAGTGCGGCGGGTGCGGTTTGCAGGACGCGCTCGTCGGTGAGTTGGTGCGTTGGATAGTTGGATAGTTGGATAGTTGGATAGTTGGTCGGTTGATTGGTGTGCTGAACGGCCCTGGCAACGAACCAGCTTGGACGTCCCTCAACGGGCTTCCAGACCGGTTGTAACCAGGGCCGTCGACTAACCAATCAACCGACTAGCCAACCAACTATCCGACCAACCAACTCACGGCCGCAGCAGCGGGTACGGATTCACGGGCGAGCCCTTCCACCACTGCTTCACGTCGTTGGAGCGCGCGAGAGCGAAGTGGAGGTGCGGAAGGTTGGGCGGCGCGTTGCCGGTCGTCCCGACGGCGCCGATGACCTGACCCTGATGCAGCGGTTGGCCTTCCGCCAGCCCGTTCGCGTAGCTGTCGAGGTGCGCGTACATCAGGATGAAGCGCTCACTCGAATCGGCGGCGTAGACCATCTTTCCGCCCGCTTCGCTGGTGAAGAGCTTGAGCACCCGCCCGCCGATGGCCGAGAGGACGGGCGTGCCTCGCGGCGCCGGGATGTCCAGCGCCTCGTGGACGCGCGTTTCACCGCCACGCTGCTCGTCGTAGGTGTCGTACAGCGTCGCGGCCTCGACGCCGCGCACCGGCACGATCAACGCGCCCTCGAGCCTCGCGACATCTCCCGCGACGACGGCCGGCACGGCCGGATCAACGTCGGTGACGGCGTGCAGCGTGTCGGTCTGGAGGGCAGCCGTCGCCTCCGGCGTGAACATCGGTCCGCCGCGCACGCGCGTGGAGCTGTCGGGGCCGAAGTGAGCGGTGAATGGCTCCGTGCGAGCGGGCGCCTGCGGAGTCGCGGCCACCGCTCCGGCCGCGCTGTCGGCGGCCGCCTTCTTGTCGTCGGACGCGTCTCTGACTTCGATGCAGGAGGCCGTGAGCGCGACGCCAACCAGCGCGGTCACAACGGCGAGAACCCGGGCGCGATCGAGAGAGGTGGTCATGCCGGACGGACGAGGCAAGTCCGGTGCCCCATACGGCCGAGACCGATCAATGGCTGGAGCTGGGGCGGCGCTCGCTGACGGGAGCATCACCGAGGCGGATCTGGTCCGCTTGGGCACGCTCGGCGAGGAGCTTCGTCGTGAATCGCTGCCCCTCCGAGATCCGCTCGACCTCGATGGCGATCGACTCGACCGCCTGCTCGATTCGCGCGAGGCGCTCGTCGTGAGCGTCCGATAGTGCCGCCCGCATCGGTGCGTGGCGATGGTCGGGCCGGAACTGCTGCGCAATGAACCGTATGATGTACGTCAGGGTCCCGAAGGCGCTCAGGACGATGATGACTTTGGCTGGGTCGGTCATGGAAGCAGGGGAGTGGGTACGTGAGGTTATACGGGTGCTGGTTGGATCGGTGTCAGAAGCGTCGGCGTCCCAACGTGCCCATGGGTGACTATTTGGCCCGCGAAAGCTCCCTCGCTCGCTCGAGGGCCTCCTCCACCGTCGCGAATACATTCTCCTGCCCGATCTCCTTCACCACGCCCGAGTTGACGAGCACGGTCATTGGCTGAGGGAGCACTTCGGCCAGGAGGAGCGTCGTCCGGTTCGACTTGCCCTGATCGCTCGCCAGCTCGCGCAGCGCATGGATGCCGGTCGAGTCCATCGCGGGCACATGCCGCATTCGCACCACGAGCACGCGGGGTCGCTCGGCGATCTCGCCGAGCACGCTGCGGAACCGCTCGGCGGCGCCGAAGAAGAGCGGACCGTTGATCTCGTACAGGACCACGCCGGCCGGAAGCTGGCGGGCCAGGGCGGTGGCGTCCTCGTCGTCGAGGCTCGTGCCGTCGGCGAGCTCACGCGTGATCATCGTCACGTTGGTCACTTCGGCCATGCGGCGCATGAACAGGAATGCCGCGAGCACCATCCCGACCTCGATCGCGACCGTCAGGTCGACGATCACCGTGAGCAGAAAAGTGGTGACGAGGACGATGACGTCGCTCTTGGGGCCGCGCAGCTCGCGGCGGAAGGTGCGCCATTCGCTCATGTTGTACGACACGATCGTCAGGATCGCCCCGAGCGTGGCCATCGGGATGAGCGAGGCGAGTCGCCCGAAGAACAGCGTGATGAGCAGCAGGGTGACCGCGTGCGTGATGCCCGCGACGGGCGTGCGACCGCCGTTGCGAACGTTCGTCGCCGTGCGCGCGATCGCGCCCGTGGCCGGAATGCCGCCGAAGAGCGGCGCAACGACGTTGGCCACTCCCTGCGCGACGAGCTCCAGGTTGGATTTGTGCCGAGTGCCGATCATGCCGTCGGCGACGACGGCGGAAAGGAGTGACTCGACCGCGCCGAGCAGCGCGATGGTGAACGCCGGCTGAACGAGCGCCGTCATCTCGGTGAAGCCGAGATGCGGCACGACGGGGTGCGGAAGCTGCGCGCTGATCGCTCCGAAGCGTGACCCGATCGTCTCGACCGGGAGGTGCAGCAGGCTGACCGCGACGGTCGTGGCGATCAACGCGATGAACGTCCCCGGAATGCGCCGGCTCACGCGCGGCCAGAACATCATGATGAGCAGCGACACGGCGGCAATCGCGACCGCGTACCAGTTGGCCGTCGACAGATACCGAGCGTACGCTTCCCACTTGAGCACGAAGGGCGCGGGCACGTCGCCCATGCGCAGGCCGAGTACGTCTTTCACCTGGCTGGAGAGGATCACCACGGCGATGCCGCTCGTGAAGCCGATGACGACGGGATGCGGCACGAACTTGATCGCGCCGCCCATCCGTGCCGCGCCGAGCGCGATGAGGATCACTCCGGCCATGAGCGTCGCGACGGTGAGCCCGTCCACCCCGTACTTCTGCACGATGCCGTAGACGATCACGACGAACGCGCCGGTCGGGCCGCCGATCTGCACGCGCGAGCCACCGAACGCCGAGATGATGAATCCGGCGACGATCGCCGTGTAGAGGCCGCGATCGGGTGTCACGCCGCTCGCGATGGCGAACGCGATGGCGAGCGGCAGCGCGACGATGCCGACGATCACTCCGGCCTGCAGGTCGGCAATCAACTGCCGCCGGGTGTAGCCCTTCAGGGTGGAGACGATCTCGGGGACGAACATGGTTGGTGCGGAGCGCGCCGGACGGAGGGGCGGGAGAGCAGCGCTCCCATCTGGGAAACAGATGCTTCAATGCGATCGTGGTCGTGCCGACACTTACACGTGCGAGACACCCCGCGCAACAGATCCTCCCGCCTGCGGGCCCTCGAGCCATTGGCGACCAGCGCTCGGATGCGCGCGGCACCGTATGTCGCCGGACGGCTGTGAAACCGGAACCCGGACAATGGACCGAATCGGACCACGCCGCACGAGCGCCAGCCGAGTGAGGACGATGGGGCGCGTCATCGCGCTCGTGATCGTCGTGCTCGCGTTCGCCGGTCGGGTCGCGGACGGTCAGCAATTCCAGTTTCGCCACCTGCGGTCGGACGATGGGCTCTCCGGTGCGTGGGTGCAGTCCATCATCCAGGACAGCCGCGGTTTCATGTGGTTCGGCACCACCCAGGGGCTGAACCGGCACGACGGCTACCGGATGGAGGTGTACCGCCACGAGAGGGGTAATTCGCGCTCGTTGACGACCAACGAGATCCACGTCGTCTATGAGGACCGTGCCGGCGTCGTGTGGGTCGGCACCGGCTCCGGTCTCAGCCGGTACGATCGCTCGTCGAACTCCTTCACGAACTTCTCCCTGCGCGATGTGGGCGACCCGGGCGACCACCGGCAGGTGCGCCACATTCACGAGGACCGGCATGGCGTGCTCTGGGTGGCGACGTCGGAGGGCCTCTTCCGCTTCGATCGGACCCGCGGCGTGAAGCTCGCCGTGCCCCTTCCGGTGCCCAAGCGCCGGCCCGAGCACGACATCCGAGCGATGCTCGAGGACCGCCGAGGGCACATCCTCATCGGCACGCACGACGATGGGCTGTTCGATCTGGATCCGGTGACCGGTGCGATCCGCCAGTTCGCGCTCGACCGGGCGGGCGCGACGCATTTTCCCAGCAACAACATTGCCGGCTTCGCCCAGGATACGCGCGGCCGCGTCTGGGTCGCGACGTACGACGTCGGTCTCGTGCTCCTCGATCTGGCGACGGGCCCGGTCGCGGTCTATCGCCAAGACTCGCGCATCGCCAACAGCCCGTCGACCGATCGCCTCGGCGTGATGGTGGTGGACTCAAAGGGATGGCTCTGGATCGCCACAGAGAACGGAGGTCTGGAGCACTTCGACCCCGAGACCCGCGAGTTCACGCACGTGCGATCGGATCCGAACAATCCCTTGAGCGTGGGAAGCGATTCTTTCTACTCGCTCTACCTCGATTCGGCGGGAGCGCTGTGGGCCGGCTCATTCTCCGGTGGCGTCGACATCCTGCGTCCGGCGAGCGACGCCATCCAGCGCTTCAGCACGATCCCGAACGACACGACGAGTCTCAGCCACAACTCGGTGCTCTCCTTCGCGCAGGACAGCACGGGGATGATCTGGATCGCGACCGATGGCGGCGGGCTCAATCGCCTGGATCCCGCCACGGGACGGGTCCGCCGGTACACCACGCGGAACTCCGGTCTCGCGAACGACGCGGTGCTGTCCGCGTCGGTCGACGGACGGGGAAGAATCTGGGTGGGTACTTGGGAAGGGGGGCTCAATGCGCTCGATCCCGCGACGGGCCGGATCACCGCGTACTCGAGCAGAAACACCGATCTGCTCGACGACCACATCTTCGCCGTGCACGTCGACCGGCAGCAGAGAATCTGGGCCGGAAGCTGGCAGCGAGGATTGCTGCGGTTCGATCCCGAGAAGCGGTCGTTCACCGAGTATCACTACGGCACGCCGGGCTCGGAATCGCAGATCTGGATCATCCGGGAGATGCACGACGGACGTCTGCTCCTCGGCACCCTGCAGAGCGGAATGATCGTGTTCGATCCCGCGACTGGCTCGATGACACGATACAGCACCGACGCGGTCAGTCCGGTCGCCCTCACGTCGTCGAACGTACGGGCGCTCCTCGAGGAGTCGCCCGGCGTCGTGTGGATCGGGACCACGGACGGTCTGGATCGCCTCGATCTGTCCGAGAACACCGTCCATCACTACGACGTGAGCGACGGACTGCCGAGCAACATGATCTCCGGTCTGGCGCTCGATGCGGGCGGCAACCTGTGGGTGAGCACGGACCAGGCGATCGTCCGCTACGACTACCGCACCAGGACGAGCTGGAAGTACACGGTGGACGACGGGCTGCAGGCGCGCGAGTTCACGGCACGTGCATATCTCGCCGGCCGGAACGGGATGCTCCTGTTCGGCGGCAGCAACGGCTTCAACCTGATCCGCCCCGAGCTGCTCGCGCGGAACACGCGCAAGCCACGAGTGGCATTCACGGGATTTCAGCTGTTCAACAAGCCGGTCGTGATCGGCGCCGAGGGCTCGCCGCTCAAGGAGCAGATCTCGGAGGCCAAAGCGATCACGCTGCGGTACGACCAATCGATGTTCACGATCGAGTTCGCGGCGCTCGACTACACGGCATCGGCGAAGAATCAGTACGCCTACAAGCTCGTCGGGTTCGACCACGATTGGATGGACGCCGGCTCCTCCCGCACCGCGACGTACACGAGCCTCAAGCCGGGCACCTACGTCTTCCGCGTCAAGGCGAGCAACAACGACGGCGTCTGGAATGACGAGGGTGCCTCGCTTCTCATCACGATCACTCCGCCGTTCTGGGCGACCTGGTGGTTTCGCGCTCTCGCTGCGCTCGCGGTGTTCGGCAGCATCGCGGCGATCATCCGCGGCGCTCAGCGGCGGCATCGCAGCCTCAAGGCGATGAACCAGCAGCTCGCCGGCGCGGCGGAGCACGATCGCGAAAGCCAGCAGTACCTCGAGCGGAACGTGCTGGACATCCTGGGGGCGATGCAGCGGTTCTCCGGTGGCGACTACTCCGTGGCGCTCGCCGTGGCGAGCGACGACGCGATCGGCAAGCTGCGGCTCGGCTTCAACTCGGTCGTCGCCGACCGGAAGCGGGCGGAGGAAGAGCTGCGCCAGAGCCAGAAGATGGAGGCGGTGGGCCGGCTGGCGGGGGGCGTGGCGCACGATTTCAACAACCTGCTGACCGTCATCAAGGGGAACGCCGAGCTCGGACTCCAGGACGCGCACGACGAGGTGGCCGTGCGCGGGGAGCTGGAAGAGATCGAGCGCGCGGCCGAGCGCGCGAGCTCGCTGACGCGGCAACTGCTCGCGTTCAGCCGGAAGCAGATCCTCAAGCCGCAGGCGCTGTCGTTGAACGAGATGGTTCTGGAGACCGGCCGGATGTTGCGGCGCACGGTGGGGGAGGACATCGCGCTCGAGATCACGCTCGATCCGGCGCTGGGGCTCGTGCAGGCGGATCCGGGCCAGATCGAGCAGGTGCTGCTCAACCTGGTCGTCAACGCGCGCGACGCGATGCCGCGCGGTGGCAAGCTGCGCATCTCGACCCGGAACGTCGCGGCCGCGTCGGTGCGGCGGCTCGCGGAAGCGGAGGACCTCCCGTACGTCGCGATCACGGTGACCGACGACGGCGAGGGGATGACGCCGGCGGTGCGCGACCGCGTGTTCGAGCCCTTCTTCACGACGAAGGAGCAGGGGAAGGGGACGGGGCTCGGCCTCTCGACGGTGTACGGGAGCGTGAAGCAGAGCGGCGGCTTCGTCGTGGTCGAAAGTGAGCTGGGACAGGGGAGCGCATTCTCCGTGTATCTGCCACGCACCGAAGAAGTCGAAGAGCTCCGCCTCGTCGAAGGAGACGTTGGCGAACCGGGAACGGCGACCGTGCTGCTGGTCGAGGACGAGGACGCCGTGCGGCGATTGAGCTCGCGCGTGCTGACGCGTGCCGGATACACCGTGCTCACCGCAGCGAACGCCGACGCCGCGACGGAAGTCGCGGCAAGCTTCGTCGGGACGATCGATCTGCTGTTCACTGACGTCGTGATGCCGGGGCGGAGCGGGCGCGAGCTCGCGGAGCAGCTCATGCCACTGCATCCGGAGATGCGTCTGCTGTATGCGTCCGGCTACACCGAGGACGCCATCATCCGTCACGGCGTCTCGAGCCAGGAGACGGCGTTCCTGGAGAAACCGTTCACGCCGAATGCGCTGCTGCGAAAAGTCCGTCAGGTGCT
>JBDTOD010000074.1:0-21206 GCA_039933415.1 bacterium | reverse complement strand
CAGATCTTCTACCTGAAGCAGCGCGGGCTCAGCGCCGAGCAGGCGGTGAGCATGATCGTGAGCGGCTTCTGCAAGGAAGTGTTCAAGGAGCTGCCGATGGAGTTTGCCTTAGAAGCACAGCAACTACTAGGGATCACTTTGGAAGGATCCGTCGGCTAGCCGGCGACTTTCCGTCGGATTCTAGAGGAATCCAGGTTTTGAGTTTCCGGTTACGGGTTTCGGGTTGGTGGTGCCTGCTCTCGCCATGAACTCACGCCGTTCCTGACGCAGTAAAACCCGGAACCACCAACCCGCGACCGGCAACCCAGGACCTGGATTCCCTGTACGCGTACTATGAGTTTCTCACGTCACTCGAATTCTCCCCCCCATGCTCGAAATAAACAACCTCCACGCCGCCGTCGGCGACAAAGAGATCCTCAAAGGCATCACCCTCACGGTCAACGCCGGTGAGGTGCATGCCGTCATGGGGCCGAACGGGTCGGGAAAGAGCACGCTGGCGCAGGTGCTCGCCGGACATCCGGCGTACGTAGTGACCGCCGGGACGGTGACGTACGAGGGGCAGGACCTGCTGGCGATGGACGCCGAGATTCGCGCGCAGGCCGGCGTGTTCCTCGCCTTTCAGTATCCGGTGGAGATTCCGGGGGTGAGCAACGCCTACTTCCTGCGCGCCGCGTACAACGAGATCCGCAAGGCGCACGGGGAAGAGGAGATCGACCCGATGAGCTTCGCCGACCTGATGGACGAGAAGATGGCGCTCGTCGAGATGGATTCGGCCATGCTGTCACGCTCGGTGAACACCGGCTTCTCCGGCGGCGAGAAGAAGCGCAACGAGATCCTCCAGATGGCGGTGCTCGCCCCCAAGCTCGCCGTGCTCGACGAGACCGACTCCGGGCTCGACATCGACGCGCTGCGCATCGTGGCCAACGGCGTGAACTCGCTGAAGCGACCGGAGAACGCGACGATCATCGTGACGCACTATCAGCGGTTGCTCAACTACATCGTGCCCGACTACGTGCACGTACTCGCCGGCGGGCGGATCGTGCGCTCAGGCGGCAAGGAGCTGGCACTGGAGCTCGAGGAGAAGGGCTACGACTGGCTCCTCGAAGAGGCGGTCGCGTGATCGAGTCGTACCTCCAGGCCTTCCAGCAGAGCCCGACACCAGATCAAAGCGACGCGCCGGAGTGGGCGCGGTCGCTGCGGCTCTCGGCGATCACCCGATTCGAGGCGCTCGGGTTTCCGAGCACGGCGAACGAGGACTGGCACTTCACGTCCGTCGCGCCGATCGCGGAGCGGGAGTTCAGCGTCCTGGCGCCGCCGACGCATGATGTGACCGCGGCGCAGCTCGCCCCGTTCTCGTTCGGGTCGAGCGACTGGCACACGCTCGTGTTCGTGAACGGCCGGTTCGACGCCGAGCTTACGGGCGTTGCCGGGCTGCCGGATGGCGTCACCCTCCTGCCGCTCCAGCGCGCGTTCGACGAGCTGCCACTGCTGGTCGAGCAGTATCTCGGCAAGGTGGCGCGCTTCGAGGGCGAGACGTTCACGGCGCTCAACACGGCGTTCCTGGGTGACGGGGCCGTCGTGCACGTGGCCAAGGACGTGGAGGTCGCACGTCCGATTCACCTTCTGTTCGTGTCGGACGCCAGCGCGAGGGACGGGGCCGCGCAGCCGCACAACCTGATCGTGCTCGACCGCTCGGCCAAGGCGACGGTGATCGAGACGTACGCGGGACTCGGTGACGGCTCGTACTTCACGAACGCGGTCACCGAGGCGGTGGTCGGCGACGGGGCGACACTCACGCACCTCAAGCTGCAGCGCGAGTCGGCGCACGCGCATCACGTCGGCACGCTGGACGTACGCCAGGCGCGCGACAGCCACCTCGTGTCGTTCAGCTTCGCCACGGGCGCGGCGTTGTCGCGCACGAACATCTACACCGAGCTGCGCGGCGAGGGCTGTGGCGCCACGCTCAACGGGCTGTACCTCGGCGACGGCAACCAGCACATCGATCACCAGACGCGCATCGAGCACGTGGAGCCCAACTGCTACAGCCGCGAGCTGTACAAGGGGATTCTCGATGGCTCGGCGCACGGCGTGTTCAACGGCAAGGTGTACGTCCATCCCGAAGCGCAGAAGACCGACGGGAAGCAGACGAACAACACGCTGCTGCTGTCGGAGAAGGCGCAGATCGACACCAAGCCGCAGCTCGAGATCTTCGCCGACGACGTCAAGTGCACGCACGGCGCGACGGTGGGGCGGCTGGACGAGACGTCGCTGTTCTACATGAAGAGCCGCGGCATCAACGCGCGTACGGCGCGCGAGCTGCTGACGTACGCCTTCGCCGCCGACGTGCTGGAGACGATCGAGCTGGTCGAGGTGCGCGAAGGCCTCGAGGCGGCGACGCTGGCGCGATACACGGAGCAGGCGTAGCTGCGGCCATGTCGGATCTCCAGGAGCTGTACCAGTCGATCATCCTCGACCACAACCGGCGGCCGAAGAACTACGGCGCGCTGGGTGGCGCCAACCATCGTGCGGCGGGACGCAATCCCGACTGCGGCGACGAGGTATCGGTGGAGCTGCTCGTGGCGGACGACCGGATCGAGGACGTGCGCTTCACCAGCGCCGGCTGTGCGGTGTCGCGGGCGGCGGCGTCGATCATGACGCAGACCATCAAGGGGAAGTCGCGCGCCGAGGTGGACGCGCTGTTCGAGAAGTTCCGCGGGCTCGTCACCGGCACGCTGAAGCCCACCGAGCAGGAAGCACGCGCGATGGGCGAGATGGCGGCGTTCTCCGGTGTGGCGCGCTTTCCGATTCGCGTGAAGTGCGCGAGCATGCCCTGGCACACGCTCCAGGCCGCGCTGCGCAGCAAGGCATCGGAGGGGTGAACGCCGGCGAGTTCCACGACGTCGCCGAAGTGTCGGCGCTGCCGGAGGGAGAGCTGCTCGGCGTCACGCTGCCCGACGGCACGTCGGTGTGCCTCTACAACGATCGCGGCGTCATCGGAGCCCTCGGCGGCATCTGCACCCACGGTCAGTTCCCGATGTCGGACGGCGTGCTGATTGGTGACGGGACGATCGAGTGCGTGTGGCACGGCGCGCGGTTCGACTGCCGCACCGGTGCGGTGCGCCGCCACCCGGCGACCGGACCGCTGCCGGTGTATCAGGTGCGGGTGGAGGCGGGGCGAATTTTCGTCGGCCGGCGCGAAGGCGTCGGACAGGAGATAATTCAATGACGACGCGCAATCCGCGCCGAGCGGACTTTCCCCTCCTCGCGGGCAATCCAGAGCTCTTCTACCTCGACTCCGCCGCGACGTCGCAGAAGCCGCGCGTTGTCCTCGACGCGATGTGCGCGTACTACGAGCATGACAACGCGAATCCGCATCGCGGCGCGTACGCACTGTCCGCGCGCGCGACCGACCGGTATCACGAGGCACGGGAGCGGATCGCGCACTTCCTCGGCGTGGCCGACGCGGCGTGCCTGATCTTCACGCGCGGGACGACCGAGGCGCTCAATCTCGTGTGCACCGCGTGGGGGATGGCGAACGTGCGGCCCGGTGACGAGATCGTCGTCACCGCGCTGGAGCATCACGCGAACTTCGTCCCGTGGCAGCAGCTGGCGCGAGCCCGCGGCGCGGTGTTCCGCGTCTGTCCAGTCACGACGGACTTCCGGGTGGACCTCGACGCGCTGCGCGCGATGGTGGGCCCACGGACCAAGGTGGTGGCGTTCGGCCACGTGTCCAACGCGCTCGGCACGATCAACCCGGTGCGGGAGATTGCGTCCATCGCACGAGATGTCGGGGCCCTCGTGGTGTGTGATGGCGCGCAGGGCGCTCCGCACCTGCGCGTCGGTTTCGACGCGCTCGGCGTGGACTTCTACGCGTTCAGCGGCCACAAGATGTGCGGGCCGATGGGTATCGGCGGCCTGATCGGCCGCCGAGAGATTCTCGAAGCCATGTCGCCGTACCAGTTCGGTGGTGACATGATCGAGTTTGTGCGCGACGAGGAGAGCACGTGGAACGTGTTGCCGCACAAGTTCGAGGCGGGGACGCCGAACGTCGGCGACGCGATCGGGCTGGCCGCAGCGTGCGACTATCTCGACGGCATCGGGATGGACGAGGTGGCCGCGCACGAGCGAGCACTCGTTCGACTGGCGTCAGAGCGTCTACAACAGATTGAAGGTCTCACCGTCTACGGGCCGCCGGCCTCGGAGCGCAGCGGCGTGGTGAGCTTCGGGATCTCCGACATCCACCCACACGACCTGGCGACCGTGCTCGATCAGGATGGCGTGTGTATCCGTGCTGGCCAGCACTGTGCGCAGCCGTTGATGCGGCGGCTCGGCGTGGCGGCGACGGCGCGCGCGTCGTTCTACGTGTACAGCGACGACGCGGACATCGACGCGCTGGTGGCGTCGTTGCGCCGAGCGAAGGTGTTGTTCTCCGACTGACTGATTGCCTGGCGGAGGGGCCGCGCGTCCTTGAATACGCGCTGCGCGCGCGCGTGTCGGCTATCGGTCGTCGGTAGCCACCCTTCTGCAAGACATCGATGACCGCACCCGCGGCTCGTCCCGACGGCAACGTCGCCGGCGTAGCTCCCACGACTCGACAGCTTCCCGACCGGCGCCTGCTCGGTTGGGGTCTGTTCGTCACGGCGATCGTCGCGGTGTTCGGGCTGGATGCTCGCGCGAGCATGCTCGCGTCGGGGCTCGCGCGTCCGGGGTTCAACAACATCTTCTTCCGTCTGTACGCGTCGCACGAGCAGCCGTTCCTGCTGCTGCTCCTCGTGACCACTCTTCTCGCGGCGCTCGTCGCGCTCCGCCGTCCGGGCGCGGACGCGGCGGCGTCCGCCGAGCGAGGGCCGGCGCCCAGCATGCGCGCCGTGGTGCTCATCGCGCTCGCCGCGCTGTGCGTTGCGCTGGCGTCGTCGTACCTCGTCCACCATTCGCTGCTGTTCGCGATGGACGAGTTCACCACGGAGTTTCAGGCGCGCATCTTCGCCGCTGGCCAGCTCAAGGCGATCGTGCCGGAATCGTGGCGGCCGATCGCGCCGGCGATCACGCCGATCTTCACCAACTATCATCCGGAGACGGGCGAGTGGGTGTCGCTCTACCTGCCGGGCTACGCGCTGCTCAAGGCGCCGTTCGTCCTGCTCGGTGCAGGCGTTCTGCTGAACCCCCTGCTCTCGGCCGGCAGCGTGCTGGCCATGGCTGCCGTCGCGCGCCGACTCTGGCCGAACGAGGGACTGCGGCCGTGGGTGGCGATCGCGGCGCTCGTCACGTCGAGCCAATTCATCGTCGCGTCTGGCACCGGGTATTCGATGCCGGCGCACCTGTTCCTCAACCTCGTCTGGGTCTGGCTCTACCTGCGCGGCGACGCGCGCTCGTGGGCGGCGGCGCTCGTCGTGGGTGCGGTGGCGCTCGGGCTCCACAATCCATTTCCCCACGCGCTGTTCATCGCGCCGTTCATGCTGCGACTGCTGCGCGATCGTCGCTGGGGCCGGCTTGGCGCAGCGGTCGTGGTGTACGTCGTCGACGCGGCGCTGCTGATGGTCTGGATGCGCATGGTACATCCACTTGCCGGAGCTGGCGGGCCAGGCGTGCTGTCGGTGTTCGCGTTTCCAACCCTCCCCACGCTCTGGCTGCAGCTCGTCCACCTGACGCTCCTCTTCTCGTGGCACGCGCCGCTCGTCGGTGCGCTGGCGATCGCCGGATACTTGCGTGTGCGGCGCAGTGAGCCGGTGCTCGCCGATCTCGGCGTGGGCGTGATGCTGACGCTCGCCTTCTACGCGTTCTTTCCGCTGACGCAGGGGCACGGGTGGGGCTATCGGTACGCGCATCAGATCCTCGGCAACATCGCGCTGCTCGCGGCGGCGGGCGTTCCCGTTTTGCGAGGTGCCGTCGGTGCGCGATCTGGGCGGGCGTTGCTTGTCGGCTCGTGCGCGATCGCGCTGCTCGTGCAGCTACCGCTGCGACTCGTCCAGACGGAAAGCTTTGTGCGACCGTTCGCCGCGGGTCACCGGCTCGTTGAGCAGCAAAGCGCCGACGTCGTGCTCGTACGCGGCGACTCGATCTGGTACGGCAAGGACCTGATCCGCAACGACCCGTTCCTGCGTCGGCCCGTCGTGATCTACCGGACGATGGTCAGTGACTACGGGCGACAGATGCTCGAGCAGGCGCATCCGGGGCGCGTCGTCGAGCTCCGCGACTCCGACCTGCTTGCGCTCGGGATGACGCCGTGGACATCGCGCCGCCGCTGATTGCCAATGGCACTCAGCGCCGCCGCATGCCGAGGATGCTGAGGAAGAAGCTGGCGAACACCGTCTGAACGCCGAGCACGGCGAGCATCATTCCGGGAATCACCCAGCGCATCGTGTAGCGGACGTCGAGCGCGCCGAAGCGCACCGACCACCACTGCCAGATCGCGCCGAACAGCAGCGCCGCCGCGACGAGGAGTGTCACCGCGCCGACCGTGATGCCGCGCTCGAGCGTGACGCGCTCGAAGAGCGTCTGGATGCGCTTGTCCACCGGAAGCATCCCTTCGTTGATCGCAAACGCCTTGGTGAACACGGCGAAGGTGATCGCCTGGAAGCCGCAGATCACGGCGAGGCTGGCGAAGAGCAGCGTGTGCACGTCGAAGTGGAACGGCCCGATCGCGAGATTGGGCATCGCCACGGCGTAGCCGACCGCACCGAGCAGCATGAGCAGCATGCCCGGCAGCAGGAAGAGCCACCGCGGACTGAACATCAGGAAGAAGCGCAGGTGCCGCCACCCATCGCGAAAGGTGCGCAGATGCGTTCGTCCGCTCGAGCGGCCATCGGGTCGCAGGACGATCGGTACCTCGGCGATGCTCATGCCGCGGAGCGACGCCTTGATGATCATCTCCGAAGCGAACTCCATTCCCGTGCAGCGCTGGTCGAGGCGGAACCACGCCTCGCGCCCGAAGGCGCGCATGCCGCAGTGAATGTCGTGGATGGGCGCCTTGAACCAGTTGCGCGCCATCCACGAGAACATCGGGTTGCCCCACCATCGGTGCAGAAACGGCATGGCGCCAGGCATGACCGTGCCGCCCCCCGTCTCGAGACGGCAGCCCTGCACCAGCTCGAATCCCTGACGCAGCCGGTCGAGAAAGCGCGGAATCTGGCTGAAGTCGTAGCTGTCGTCGGCGTCGCCCATGAGGACGTACTTGCCGCGCGCCGCGGTGATCCCGCCGATGATTGCCGCGCCGTACCCGCGCTCCGGCACCGGTACGACGCGCACGCCGAGCGCGCGGGCGATGTCCTTCGAGCCGTCGGTGCTGCCGTTGTCGGCGATGATGATCTCGGCGCGAACGCCGCACGCGGCGATCGCCTTCTGCGCCGACTCGATGCAGACGGCGAGCGTGTCTCGTTCGTTGAGACACGGCATCACGACGGAGAGCTCGATGGCGTCGGTGCTTTCGGGATCGATCGGAGTGAGCGCCTCGAGATGGGTCATGTCGCGGCTCGCTTCACGGCGAACAGCGCGCCCCGCGCGCGGAGGCGCGACGACACGCGCTCCACGATGCGCGAATCGCGGAAGTAGCTGTGCCAACCCGCCGGGCCAAGCGCGGCGAGCTGCGCTACGGCGCCCGGCAGCCTGGTCCACGATCCATGGACCGCCGCGGCGAGCGCGATGTCGATCGCATTGGACACGGCGCCGACCCGTCGCACGGCCTTCCGCCGCTCGGCCGACTCGATCGCCGGCGCGTGGCGGTCGAGCACCGTTTCCAGTTGCGCGCGAAACGCCTCGAGGTTGGCGCTGCCTTCCATCGTGAGCGACGCTCCGTGAATGCGGAAGCACGTCAGCATCTCGTCCAGATAGAGCGTGATGCCCGTGCGCGCCAGCTTGAGGTAGAAATCCCAATCACCAGTGTACCAGAGATCGCCATCGATTCCGCCCACGGCGAGGGCAGCATCGCGCCGAAAGATGGGCGCGGGGACGGCGACGAAGTTCTGCACGATCAGGTGCTCGAGCAGTGCGTCGGCCGAGTAGAGCGTTGGCTCCGGCTGGAGTGGACAGCGCCACCGGCCGACCGTGCGTCCATCTTCGTCGATCACGAGCGACGGGTTGAGCACGAGCGCGACGTCGGGATGGCGCTCGAGCGCGCGGTGCACCGCCGCGGCGCGCCCGGGAAGCCATGTGTCGTCGGAGTGCAGCATGCAGACGTGCTCGGCCGCCGCCTCGCCGAAACCGAAGTTCGTCTTGCCGACCCAGTTGGGACACTCCGGGCGAACGAAGAGGCGAACGTCGAGCGTGCGCGAGAACTCGTCGATGATCGCGCGGGTGTCGTCGGTGGAGCCGCCGTCCACGACGACGCACTCGAAGCCGCGCTCGTCCTGCACGGCGAGCGACTCGAACGTCTCGCGCAGGTAACGCTCACCGTTGTAGGTCGGCATGACGACGGACAGCCATGGGCGCGTCACGGAACGCCGACCACGCGCGGCGGATCGAACTGGTTGTCGGGCCTCACGCCGAAGTGCAGCAGGTCGCGCCGGCCGTACTCGTCGGCGATCCGCTCGGCGAGCTCGCGCACCGTCGTCGGCACGCCGGAGCAGACGTTGACCGGGCCCAACATCGCGCTGAGCGCGACGTCGGCGATCAGGCGGCCGGCGTCGCGCACGTCGAGGAAGTCGCGCACCTGGTTGCCGCTCGTCAGCTCCGCGGTTTGTCCATCGGCGAGGCGGCGACGGATGTGCGCGGCGAGGCGGCGCTCATCTTCCCCTTCACCGTAGAGATAGAAGATCCGGCACCATGCGAACTCGACGTGCTGCGTCGGCAGCCAGCGGGTGAGCGAGAGGAACGCCGCCACCTTGGCCGCCGCGTACGGAGACTGTGGCAGGAGCGGCGTGTCGATGGACAGGTCGCCGGCTCGCGTGTCGTACTCGGTGCAACTGCCGACGCCGACGAACCGACGAACGCCGGCATTCGCCGCGCCGCTCGCGAGCGCGAGCGTGCCGCGCAGGCAGCTCATGTTGAGCGGCGACTGGAGATATTTGCCCGGCTCCGCGTACCACGCGGAGTGGATCACGGTGTCGATTCCCGTGCACGCGTCGGCCCACCACTCGTCCGACTCGGCGAACAGATCGGGCGTGACGACGACGCGCTCTGGCGCTGCCTCAGCCGTGAGCCTGGATGGGTCGCGAACGACGACGCGAACGCGCGCGCCCCGCTCGACGAGCCGGTGCAGGATCTGGCGGCCGACGAAGCCCGTCGCGCCCGTGAGGAGCACGTTGCGGCTCACACTCGCAACCCCTCGAACCGATCGTCGATCATCGGATGCGCCATGTCGCGCTCGGACATCAGCGTGATCGGTAGCGGCCAGGCGATCGCGAGCTTCGGATCGCGCGGGTTGAGGCCGGCCTCGGCGTGCGCCGCGTGCGCGGTCGAGTGGAGATAGAGCAGGTCGCACTCGTCGTTCTGCACCTGAAAGCCGTGCGCGAACCCTTCGGGAATGAGGAGGGCGCGGCCATTCGACTCGGAGAGCTCCACCGCGTGCCAGCGCAGAAACGTGACCGAATCCGGCCGCAGATCGACGGCGACGTCCCACACGGAGCCGCGCAGACAGGTGACGAGCTTCATCTCCACGTGCTCGCCGCGCTGGAAGTGCATGCCGCGCACGGTGCCCGCGCCACGAGTGACCGAGTGGTTGATCTGGGCGATGCGCTTGCGCCATCCCGCGGCGGCCAGCTCGCCGTCCGAATAGATGCGAGCAAGGAAGCCGCGCTGGTCGGTGAGCAGCCGGCGGCGGACGACCTTGAGACCCGCGAGCGGCGTGTCGATGATCTCGAGCTGGCTCATCGGCGCCTTGCGGCGCTCGTCGTCGAGCGCACGGGGCTCACTTCCAGACCTTCCACGGCGCGGTGCCCGACTGCCAGAGCTCCTCGAGGTGGTTCTTGTCGCGGAGCGTGTCCATCGGCTGCCAGAAGCCGCGATGCTCGTACGCCATGAGTTGCCCGCGAGCCGCGAGACCGGTGAGAGGCGCGCTCTCCCAGTTCACGTCGTCGCCCTCGATCAGGTCGAGGCAGCGCGGTGAGAGCACGAAGAAGCCGCCATTGATGAACCCTCCGTCGCCGCGCGGCTTTTCGATGAAACCGGTCACGCGATCGCCGTCGCGCTCGAGCGCGCCGTAGCGGCCAGGCGGCTGCACCGCGGTGATCGTCGCCCACTTGCCGTGCGCGCGATGGAAGGCGATCGAAGCGCCGACGTCGACGTCGCTCACGCCGTCGCCGTAGGTGAAGCAGAACGCCTCCTCGCCGGCGAGATGCTCCGCCACACGCTTGAGCCGGCCGCCCGTCATCGTGCTCTCGCCCGTGTCCACCAGCGTGACCTTCCACGGCTCGGCCTTCTGCTGGTGCACGTGCATCTCGTTTCTCGCCATGTCGAAGGTGACGTCCGACATGTGCAGGAAGTAGTTGGCGAAGTACTCCTTGATCACATAGCCCTTGTAGCCGCAGCAGATGATGAACTCGCTGATGCCGTGGGCGGAATACAGCTTCATGATGTGCCAGAGCACGGGCTTGCCGCCGATCTCGATCATCGGCTTCGGCTTGAGGTGCGTCTCTTCGGAGATCCTGGTGCCGAGTCCTCCGGCAAGGATGACAGCCTTCATGTACAGCCCGTGGTTCGAATGGTCCGGCGATGCCGGTACGTTGGAGGACTGATCAGGAATACGGGCAGTAACCGCAACAGCCATCATTGGTGGGGAGTGGGGAGTGGGGGGTGACTGCAAACGCAGCTCGGTACGCTTCCACTCCGAACTCCCCACTCCCCACCAAGCCACTGGACCTTACCCTTCCAGTCATCGCGATGCCAACGGCCTATACAGGTTGATGCTGCGGTGCGCCTCGTCGAAGAGGAAGGCCGTCCGCTGCGGGATGCGCCGCATCAACGCCGCGTTGGCGGAGTCGCCGCGATCGTAGGCTACCCAGGTGTTCGACGCGGCGAAGTCCGGATCGTTGACGACGAGGCTCCGGTGCGCCTCGTGGAACGTGGCGTGGCGCACGAACAGCACCGAGGGCCCGGGAAGGGCGGCCACCACGTCGCGGAACTGGCGCGTGTACACGGCGTTGTTGGCGTGCTGGAAGCGGTCGAACGTGACTTCTCGGCGCAGCATGGGGATCGTGAACAGGATGGCGACGCACAACGCGACGGCCGCACGAGGGGCGCCCTGCCAGTCCCACGCCCGCTCAGGCTCCTTCGCCAGCACGCGAAGCACCAGGGCGAGGCCGCACACGGTGAGAAAGGCGAGCACCGGCGCGATCTCCATGTAGTAGATCGTCCAGTTCGGCCATGTAGGATGGGCGAGATAGCCGACGAAGACGATCACCGTGGTCGCTGCGGCGAGCAGCGCGGCCGGCGGTGCGAGGGCGAGCCCGACCAGCGCGAGCGTGCCCTCCGAGAGCGGATGCCACCAGCTCTGTTCGGCGAGGAAGATCCAGCGGTCGTGGGCGATGTTCGGCAGCTCGGCCACGGTGTGCGAGCGCTGCACCGAGTCGAGCGACGCGTTCACGAAGGCGAGATCGGGCGGCGGCGTCTTCCGCGGCGGCGTGGAGTCGTAGCCGAAGTGCGGGCGGTCGAACGGCATGAAATCCTTCGTGTAGACCGCCACGGGCCACACGCGCCAGTCGCCCGTGGTGCGACTGCTCCAGAGCGGCAGGATGGCCACGACGGCGGTTCCGGCAATGATGCCGAGCCCGAGGTCGCGCCACCGGTGCGAGCGCCACACGTCGCGCAGCACCACGACGGCAATCGGCAGCGAGAAGAGCGCCGCACTGAACGGCCGGGTGATGGCGCACCAGCCCAGCGACAGGGCGAGCAGCACCATCCAGCGAGCGCGATGCTCGCCGCTCTCGCGCCAGCGGAGCAGTGCATACCAGGCGAGCAGCAGCAGCGCGCCGGTCGTCGTCTCGGAGAAGAAGCTCGCGGCGAAGTAGAGCGACTGGCCATGCATCATCAGCACGACCGTGCCGAGCGCAATCGCGCCATTGGTGACGCGGCGCGCCAACGTGAAAGCGAGACCGGCACGCAGCGCGCCGAGCAGAATGACGATGAACGACGGAGACCCGACGAGCTCGCCGAGCGCGAGCAGGAGGGAGTGGCCGGGCGGATACTTCGACGCGACGAGCGGATCGTTGAGCACGTGCGCCTGCGCGAAGAACTCCGGCATCGGCGGGCCGGGCGCGGTCCAGCGCAGTGCGCGGAACAGCTTGGCCTGGAGCACGTACGCGACCTCGTCGTGGAGGTCGGGCAATGGCTGGCCAGGACCCCACGTCCACCACACGGCGAGCGCGAAGAGAAAGCCGACGACCACCGGCGCGAGTCGCGAGTCGAGCGCGCGATGAACGGCCTGCACGCCGGCGTGGCTCGGCGCCGCGCGCCCTCGTTGGGCAAGAGCGACGAGGAACGCCGCGACCAACACGATCAGAAGGACCATCGTGCCGGAGCTACTTCTCCTCGTGGTAGACCATGTCGAGGTTCACGTCCCACAGGTTCGAGTGGTCCGTGCGCCCTTCGACGATGTTGTCCACGGCCACCATCGCCGTGAGCATGCTGTGGTCCTGGTTGTTGTACCGGTGCATGCCGTTCCGGCCGATGAGGAAGAGGTTCGGGATCGAGAGCGACCAGTCCTTCACGATGTCGAGCCGGTCGTAGGTGCCGAAGTAGGCGGGATACGCCTTGGGCATGCGCAGCACGCAGCCGTCGAGCACGTCGGCGCGCTTGATGAAGCCGATCCGCTCCAGTTCCTTCGTGCCGAGCTCCACGAGGTCCGCGTCCGCCATCGACCAGAGGCGATCGTTCTCATCGACGAAGTACTCGAGGCCGATCCACACGGTGTTCTTGCGGTCGGCCACCATGTACGGGCTCCAGTTGTTGAACACCTGGATGCGCCCGACCTGCACGCCGCCGTCCTGCACGTAGATCCAGTTGTCCTCGACGCGGTCGGCCGGTTTGGCGCCCTTCACCTGCACGTGGAGCTTGTCGAGCAGCATGCCGACGGTGAGGAAGTCGCGGTACACGAGTCCGCCCGCCACCTCGCGCACCGGCTCGGGAGGCGGCGGCACGGTCTGCTTCACCAGCTCCTTCACCGGCATCGTCGAGAAGAAGTAATTGCACGCCATGCGCGTCTTCTCTCCGGTCGCCACGTCTTCCACCTCGACCTCGACGACCCGATCGTTCTCGGTGAACACGCCGCTGATCTGATGGCCGTAGCGGATCTCGCCGCCAGCCTTCGTCACCTCGCGCGCGACCGTCTCCCACATCTGGCCAGGCCCGAACTTGGGATAGAAGAATCGTGTGATCAGGCTCGTCTCGCGCTCCTGCTGCGCCTTCTTGAAGTCGCTCGAGAGCAGATCCTTCACCGCGTGGACGACGGCGTTCTTGAGCGAGAGGCCCTTCACGCGCTGAGCGCCCCAGTCGGCGCGGATGTGATCGCACTTCACGCCCCACACTTTCTCGGTGTAGTCGCGAAAGAATGTCTCGTAGAGCCGGCGTCCGAACCGGTTGATGAAGAACGCGTCGAGAAAGGTCTCGTCCTTCAGGGGGAAGAGGCGCGACTTGATGTAGCTCAGTCCGATCAGCGCCGTGTTCACCAGACCGAGTCGGCGCGCCACGGTGAGCGTGATGCCGATGGGATACGGGAAGAAGTGGCGCTTGTAGTAGATGCGGGAGAGCCGAGGCCGATGCAGCATCACCTCGTCGTCGATCTCCGGATCGGGAGCGACGCGGCATTCCTCGCGCGTCGGCACTCCCACCGCCACCGCCGTGCCACCACTCGCCGCTCCACTGGGCGAATGATCGTCGATGAGCTCGGGGGCGAAGCGTCGCACGACGGAATCCGCGACGTAGTCGATGTCGTGGTTCTGCTCCTCGGTGTCCGCGGCGGCGGCACCCTGACGTGGCAGGATCGAAAACCACCACGCCATCACGCGCTGATCCTTGGAGAAGAAGCGATGTCCCCCGATATCGATCCGATTGCCCTTGTAGTTGTACGTCTGGGCGATGCCGCCGGTGGCGTGCGTCCGCTCGAACACCACGGGATGGATGTCCGAACGGGCCAGCAACTCATAGGCGGCGGTGAGACCGGCCGGACCAGCACCGGCGATCACCGCGATCGGTCGTGGAGTCATTGCGACGGGACGGAGGCGGAGCGAAGAAAAGGCAAGGCGCCTCCCCTCGACTCACAGACGCATCTGGCGCGAGCGGAGCAACAGGGCCACTGAGGCGGCGGCATCGCCCGCCCCGCACTCAGCAGAGATGCACCGCCGACGCCTTGATACTCGCGACCACCACGGCGCCCGGCAACAGCCCGAGATCCGAGACGGACCCTGCCGTAACGGTCGCGATGAGCGCCTGTCCATCCACGACGACCGTCACCTGCGACAGCGCCCCGTGCGTGACGATCTCCACGATGCGCCCTTCGAGCACGTTGCGCGCCGAGCTCGGCCCAGGGCGCTCGCGCGCGAGCGTGACATCCTCGCCGCGAACGACGGCGTGCGCGGCGCCATCGCGGTCGCCCATCCCGACGAGCACGAGCGCTCCACTCTGGAATCGCATCGCCCGTTCCTCGGTAGCGGCGCCGGGTGCGAGCGGCGTGGCCGTGCCTGCGTACACGTTCTCCGCGCCGAGAAACTCCGCCGCCGCCGCGGACACCGGCCGTGCGAACAGCTGCGCCGGCTCGGCCGCCTGCACCACGCGCCCTCCGTCCAGCAGGATGGCGAGGTCGCCGAGTGTACCAGCCTCGGCAAAGTCGTGCGTCACCTGGAGCACGGTGATCGCGAGCTCGCGTTGAATCGCCCGCAGCTCGCGGCGGATCCGGCCGCGGGCGCGCGGATCGAGCGCGGCGAGCGGCTCGTCGAGCAGGAGAATGTCCGGCCGCGGGGCGAGCGCTCGCGCGAGCGCGACGAGTTGACGCTCACCGCCGCTCAGCGCTCCCACCGCGCGCGTCATCATGGGCTCGACGCCGAGCCGGCGCGCGAGCTCACTGGCGTACCGCGCATCGCTCGCACCATAGCGCACGTTCTCGGCGACATCGAGATGCGGGAAGAGGAACGCGTGCTGGTAGACGATCCCGACGCCGCGCCGTTCGGGCGGCAGACGCGTAACGTCGGCGCCACGGAGCGAGACGCGCCCCGCCGTGGCATGCCGCACGCCCGCAATCGTCTCGAGCAGCGTCGTCTTGCCGGCGCCCGCGGGACCCAGCACGATTCCCCATGCACCCTTCGGCAGCGCGAACGACACGTCGTGGAGCGCGAATCGGCCCGCGCGCGCGCCGAGCGCACCGACCTCGATCAACGTGCCGGCTCCCCGAGCGCCGCATCCGCGCGCAGCGAGCGCAACACGAGCAGTGGCACCAGCGCGAGCACGACGAGCACCGCGGCCACCGGCAGCGCCGCATCGAGACCGGTGCCCGTGAAGCGGTCGTAGCTCAACACGCTCGCGACCTTCGGGTTGTAGACGAGGATGACGATCGCGCCGAACTCGCTCACGGCGCGAGCCCACATCACGACGGCGGCGGCAAGGAGCCCGCGGCCGGCGAGTGGACGCGTGACGCGCCACGCCGCGCGCAGCGCCGAGTCGCCGAGTGTGCGCGCGACCGACTCGTACCGCTCGTCGACGCGCGCGATCGCCTCACGCGCCGCGCTCACGTAGAGCGGCGCGGCGACGAACAGCATTGCGAGCATGATCCCGGTGCGCGATCCGACGATCGACAGCCCGAGCTGGCCGAGCGCCGAGCCGGCTGGCGTGGCGCGACCGAACGCGAGCAGCAGCGCCATCCCCGCGACCGGATGCGGGATGAGCAGCGGCAAGTCCAGGATGGCACTGATCAGCGCGGCGGCTGGGACGCGACGCCGCGCGAGCAGGTAGGCGAGCGGAGTGCCGAGCACCACCGCGATCAACGTCGTGCCCGTGGCGGTGACCGCGGTGAGCCAGAGCGCCGAGCGCAGCTCGGGATCGGCGCCAAGCTGCACGATCCCTGCGATGCCGGCGCGACGCAGCAGCGCGACGATGGGTAGCGCCAACAGCGCGAGCAGGAGCACCGCGCCGGCGACGACGCCGATCGTCGCGCCGTGATGCGCGGTCCGGCGCTCGATGGCCCTCGCGGTCACGGGCTCGGATGCCGCGTCAGCAGCGGCGGAATCGAATCGCCGACCAGCTCCGGCGATTCGATCGCGTCCACGGCACGAGCGCGCAGCATCGCGCGCCCATCCGCTCCGAGCAGAAAGGCGAGCGCGCGCACGCCTGCGTCGCGATGCGGCGCGGCGCGTGGCACGCTCGCGCCGTACAAGATGGGCGCTCCCGTTCGCGTCACGGTGTCGCGTCCGTGCGCGATGCGCACGGACGCACGCGCGTACTCGGCAGCGCGGGCGGCGTCGCCGAGATCGATCTCCGGCGCGAGCGCGAGGTGCCGTAATCCGACGGCTCGTGCGAGCGACTCGTACTCCACGATGTAATCCAGCTCACCCGCGGAGAGAAGCGCGGCAAGTTCGCTCGCATTGCCGCGCATCAGTCGGGGCGGTGTACGCGCCTCGAGCCGCGACGCCAGTCCGGGCTCGTGATAGAACGACTCGGCGAGCCGATACAGGAGGAGCGTGCGATAGCCTGCTGGCGCGAGCACCGGATCCGTGCGCCCGACGAGCACGTCCGATCGAAGCAGGATCGCTCGCCAACTGTCGGCGTTCAGCTCGGCGGCGTAGCGGGACTTGTCGGTGTACGCGATGACCATGCGGTTGCGCGCGAACTTCGCGTACCACGATGTGGCGGCCGGCACGAGAAGCTGCGGAAACACCTCGTGATCGGCGAGGACGATCAGATCCGGGACGCGGTGGAGCTCCGTGACGCGTCGGGCCAGCTCGAGCGACGCACCGTTCTCCTGCTGGATCACGGCGCCCGAGGCGCGCGCAAAGCTGTCGAGCGTGGCGCGAAGCGGCACGGCGAGGCTCGCGGCCGAGTAGACGACCACCGTGTCGGGGACGGTCGAGGCTCGCCGTTCCGCGGACGAGCCGCAGGCGGCGAGCAGCAGCAACGTCATCGGGCGCATGAGCGTAGAGAGGCGCACATGGCGAATCTCGTCGCACTACATCACTATCAGCAAGAGCGCCGCGCCACATGGATCGTCTCCCGCGTGCGACGGCCGCGCTTCTCTCCCCGCACACGCTCCATGTCCGATCTCGCACTCGACATTCGCAACGTCAGCAAGCAGTACGCCGAGCACGTGGCGGTGAACGACCTCTCGCTCGCCGTTCCGCGTGGCAGTGTCTACGGGCTGCTGGGTCCCAACGGCGCGGGGAAGACGACGACGATCCGCATGGTGCTCGACATCATCGTGCCCGACAGCGGCACGATCACCCTGCTCGGAGAGCCGCATCGCACCAGCGGGATGACCGACCGGATCGGGTACCTCCCCGAGGAGCGCGGCCTGTACAAGAAGATGCAGGTGCGGCGCGTGCTGCGGTTTCTCGCGCAGCTCAAGGGGGTGCCGGCGAAGGTCGCCGACCAGCGGATCGGCGAGTGGCTGGAGCGGCTCGAGCTCAAGACGGCCGAGAAGGACTGGGGGCTATCGAAGATCGACGAGCTATCGCGCGGGATGCAGCAGAAGGTGCAGTTCATCGGCACGCTCGTGCACGATCCTGACCTCGTCATCCTCGACGAGCCCTTCTCGGGGCTCGACCCGATCAACGCGCAGTCGCTCAAGGATTCGATCGTCGAGCTCAAGTCGCGCGGCAAGACGGTGATCTTCAGCACGCACATGATGGACAACGCCGAACGGCTGTGCGACTCGGTGTGCATCATCGCGCGTGGGAAGAAGGTGCTCGACGGCGCCGTCGAGGCGGTTCGGACGAGGCACTCGGGCCGGACCGTTGCGCTCGCGGTCGCGGGAGAATGGCGGGACACCGTGCTTCCGGTGCTCGCTGACCGCTCGCTCGTGTCGCGCGTGGACGACCAGAACCGGCACTTCGAGATCGAGGTCGCCGCCGGCGCGGACCCGCAGCTATTGCTACATCGAGTGATCGAGACCGGCGCGGAGATCCAGCGCTTCGAGCTGGTGCTGCCCTCGCTGCATCAGATCTTTCTGGAGACCGTCGGCGCCCGCGGCGTCGAGGAGGGGATGAGCGGCCATGGGTAAGCTCGGCGTGGTGTTCCAGCGAGAGTATCTCGAGCGCGTGCGATCGAAGTGGTTCCTGCTCGGTACGCTGCTCGGTCCTCTGTTCTTCCTGCTCATCTTCGTCGCGCCGCAGCTCATGGGCGGACGGAGCGCTTCGTCGGAGAACGTGGCGCACATTCTCGTGCTCGACGCGACTGGTTCACGGATGGGCGCTCGAGTGGCGGACGCGTTGCGCGAGGGCTACCCGACGTCGCCTGCGCCGATGGTCGAGAAGACCTCCGACTCGGAGCTGCCGCTCGCGCAGGATCGAGCCGCGCTGCTCGTTCAGCACTCCGCCATCGTCGGCTTTCTCGTGCTCGATTCATCCACGGTCGCCGGGCGCATGGCGACCTACTCGGGTCGCAACGCAACGTCGATGCGCGACGTCGAAGTCATCCGGAACGTCGTGCGGCAGCAGGTGTTGTCGGCGCGCATGGAACGAGCCGGCATCGACCCCCAGCAGGTGGCGGCTTTCTCCAAGCTGCGGCTCGAGATGCGCACGCAGAAGATCGGTGACAAGGGCCGCGAGAAAGGGAGCGGCACGGGCGCGATGCTGTTCGGCTACGCCGTCGCGATGCTGCTCTACATGATGATCGTGATATATGGTCAGACAATCATGCGCGGCGTGACCGAGGAGAAGACGACACGCGTGGCCGAGGTCGTCGTCTCGAGCGTGAAGACGGACGTGCTGCTCGCGGGGAAGGTCCTCGGCGTCGGGCTCGTCGCGATCACGCAGGTCGTCGCCTGGATCGTGCTCTCGCTCGCGACGATGTACTACGTGCTTCCCATCATCCAGCAGAGTCTGGGAACTCCGGAACAGATGCTCGCCGCGCGCGCCGCGGCGCAGGGTGCCGATGCTTCGAGCATGGTCGCCGGCATCCCGTCGATCTCGCTCGGGGCCGCATTCGCCCTGTTCTGCTTCTTCGTCCTCGGCTTCGTGCTGTACGCCTCACTGTTCGCCGCGGTGGGCGCGATGGTGAACAGTCAGGAAGACATTCAACAGGCGGCGACGCCGGTGATGCTGCTGCTCGTGTCGTCGGCGATCTTCATGCCCCCGATCATGGCGAATCCGGGCGGCACACTCGCGCGCACGATGTCACTGATCCCCTTCTCCGCACCGATCCTCATGCCGCTCCGGATGACGCTCGTGCCGGTGCCGTGGTGGGAGGTGACCGGCTCGATCGTCGGCGTGATGCTCGCCTGCGTTGCGGCGATCTGGCTCTCGGCGCGGATCTATCGCGTGGGACTGCTGATGTACGGGAAAAAGCCGTCGCTGGCGGAGCTGGTGAGGTGGGTGAAGTACGCGCGGTGAGCGTGCGGGATGCGGGATGCGGGATGCGGGGTGCGAGGTGCGGGGTGCGAGGTGCGAAACGGCCTCGGGACGCTTCTGCGTTCCGAGGCCCGCCGTAAAACCGTTCACCGTCCAGCCGCGTCAGTCAGCCCGCGATGCGCTCCCGATTCCGTCGCCGCTTCCTCCCTGGAACCCGTGTGAGGAATTCGCCGTCGGACCGTTCGTGCGCGGTGCAATGGGCGCGCCGATCGCGCGCTTCACTTCGTTCGCGAGCCCTTCGATGCGCTGCTCGATGACGCCCTGGAAGCTCTGAACGACCTGCGACACGAGCTCGTCCAGCACGCTGCCGATCCGGCCGCTCGCACCCTTCGTCGCCGTGACCGTCGCGGCGGCCGCCTTGATGTCGGCGCGCGATCCGCTGAGCACCACACCCGCCCCTACGGCAATCGCGAGCGCCGGCCACGGATTGTCCCTCACGACCTGCGCCACGTTGAGCTTGTGTTCGAGCTCCTCGAGCGTGTCCGAGATCCGGTTCCGCGTCAGCTCGATGTCGCGCCTGACGTCAGCCGTTGTTTCAGCCATTCCTTGTCCTCCTTGAGCGTCGCGACCGTTTCCCTGGGCGCGAGCGCGGACGGTGAGAGCGCCGAGCGCCCTCGCTGTGCCAGCCAGGCGGCGACTCCGCCGGCGACGAGTGCGACGAGCAGCGCGCCGAGCCAGTAGAGGTCGCGTGGCAGCCACTGATCACCGATGAGCAAGATGACCCCGGTGAATGCCGCGAGCGTACCGAGCAGGAGCAGCACGCCTCCCATCGCCGTGAACGCGGTGCCGCGCGCGGCGGTGCTTACCGCGCTGCCGAGCTCGAGACGAGCGAGACGCGCCTCACCGCGCACGAGGTCGGCGCTCCCCTCCGCGAGATCGCGGAGGAGTGCGCCCAGCCCTCGACGGCCGTCGTTCGCGTGATCGACCGCCATGGTCGTCTCTCTCTACTTCCGGATCGCCTTACCGAGCAGATAGCCGAGGCCCACCGCGACGGCGAGCGTGCGGCCCGGGTGCTCCTTGACCTGGCGCTCGAGACCCGACTTCAGTCCGTCGAGATCCGCATCGCGCAGCCAGTCGGCCGACGCCTGCAGCCCGCCCGCGACCTGGTTCGAGACGTCGGCGAGCTTGTTCGCCTCGGTTGCCACCATCGCCGCGCCCACGCCCGCGGCATCGGCGACGGGCGCGCTGCTCGTGCCCTGGTGACGCAGCCGCTCGGCGCCCGACTCGAGCGCATCGGCGAGCGACGTCTTTATGCTGCCCGCCCTGTCACGCACGGTCGAGCCGACGTCGGCGAGCTTGTCCTGCGCCGTACCCACCGCGCTCTTCGCGCGATCGGCGAGTCCGTTCAACTCCTTGGCCGCGTCGGCCGAAAAGCTGGCGTCGGAATTCTCACTCGTGCTTCCGCCGAACCCGGCGGTGCCGGACGTCGCGCTCTGTGCGCCCTGGCCACTCGTGCTGCCGAAGCCTGCGCTCGACGATGCGTCGCTGGAGTTCTGATTGCCGAAGGTGTCGTTCGCGTTGCGCTCCATGTCCCTCTCCACGGTGTGAGTCCACTGCATGGACATGGACGAAGTGCAGAGGGCGTGCCGATGCGGGATGCGGGGTGCGGGGTGCGGGGTGCGGGGTGCGGGGTGCGGGCAAAAAAAAACGGCCTCGGGACGCACTAGCGTCCCGGGCCGGATGTCGAGCCTCACTCCTCAACCCGCATCCCTCAACCCGCATCCCTCA
>JBDTOD010000073.1:0-21231 GCA_039933415.1 bacterium | reverse complement strand
TTGGTGCCCTTGAGATCGAGCACGTCGCGCAGCACCCAGAGCAGCGGCATGTCGGAGGGGGCGTCCACCGTCGTCGGCTTTCCGTTGACCTTGAGCGAGACCTTCATGCGACGCGGAGCTCCCGAGTGGGGGGGGGCTGTCGATTGGCGGGGCGTGACGCTGAGAGAATCTACGCGTCGGGACGGGTGCGCGTCGGGCTCGTCGGGGTCGTTCTTGCGGGGGGCAAACGACGGAACGCGGATGCACTGCCGGATGGCGCGGGAACGGCCGGATTTCCTGCAACTGCCTTCACGCGGAGACGCGGAGGGAAGCCGAGGGTGCGGAGGCCCGCAACTGCTTTGGGTTTCGGGGGGACAGCTCTCCGCCGCACCCCCAAAGAAAGAATCAGGGCCGCCTTACGATGATGCCTTTTGGAGGAGGCAACGTCCCGGGCGGCTCGATCCGGCCGTTCCCGCGCCATCCGCCAGGATCCGCGTTCCGCCGTTGAAAGCCGCTGGAATCCGGACCCCGGCGCGGCGATCAGCTTTTGCTCGTGACCAGCTCGCGCTGCGCCATGAGCAGCTCGGGGACGCCGCGCTTCGGCTCGACCGCGGGCGCGCCCTCCATCTCCGAGGCGTCCTCCTCGAGATGGAACGTCGAGACACGCATCTGCAGATCCTCGATCAACGCGGTCAGCTCCTGCACCGAGTGTGCGATCGTCTGATTGCCCGTGACGGCGGCATGGGTGACGCGCGAGATGGTCTCGATGTTCTCCGTGATGTGCTTCGTCGTGGCCGACTGTTCTTCGCTCGAAGCGCGCACCTGCTGGATGCTGCCGAGCATGCGCTCGGCGTTCTCGATGATCGCGTCGAGAGCGCCGCCCGCCTTGTCGACGAGGTGGCGGCCCCGCTCCACCTGTCCACCGACGCGCGCCATCGCCGTCACGGCGACCTCGACCTCTCGCTGGTTGTTCTCGATCACCTTGGCGATCTCGTTCGTCGCCTGCGCCGTGCGCTCCGCGAGGCGCTGGACCTCCTGCGCGACGACGGCGAAGGTGCGGCCGTGGCGACCGGCGCGCGCGGCCTCGATGGCCGCGTTGAGCGACAGCAGCTCGGTCTGATCCGCGATCTGCTCGATGACGCGCGTGATGGCGCCGATCTGCTCGCTACTGCGGCCGAGCGCTTCGACGGTACGCGCCGAGGTACTGACGGTGGACACCATCTCATCCATGCCGGCGAACGTGTCGCGCACGATGCGGCCGCCCTCGTGCGCCTCGCTGCCCGAGCGCTGCGCCATCTCGGAGGCCTCGGCGATGTTGTGCGCCGAGCCAGAGACGGTTTGCGCCATCTGCTGCGCCGCGCCAGCCACGAGGAGCGTCTGGCTGATCTGCTCTTCGGCGCCACGCGAGAGCTCCATCGTCTGCGTGTGAATCTGATTGCTCATCTGCACGGTCGAGTCGAGCACGTCGCGGACCTGCCTGACGATCGTGCGGATGTTGATGACCGCGGTGTTGAAGCCGGAGCGCAGACGCCCGATGCTGTCGTCCCGCTCCACCGTGAGCGCGACGGTCAGATCACCTTCGGAGAAGCGCTCCATCGCGCCGAGCACCTCGATGACGTTGCGCTCGAGATACTGCTGCGCCTTCCGGTCGCGATCGGCGGCTTCGGCGAGCGTGGCATTCATGCGCTCGAGGCTCTCGCGACGCTCGCGCGCGGAGCGCAATACGTAGCGCGCGCCGGCTACGGTGATGAGAAGCAGGATAGCGCGGAACCACCACGACGCCCAGAACGGCGGCACGATCTTGATGTCGAGCGAAGCGCCTTCCTGGTTCCACACGCCATCGTTGTTCGTGCCCTTCACGCGAAAGGTGTAGCTACCCGCCGCGAGATTCGTGTAGGAAGCCGAACGCTTGGTGCCGACCTCGTTCCAATCCTTGTCGAGCCCTTCGAGCTTGTACGCGTATTGATTCTTCTCGGGCGCCGTGAAGTCGAGCGCGGCGAACTCGATCGTGAAGACACTCTGGTCATGGTGCAGCACCAGCTTCTTCGTCGTCGTGATGCTCGTCTCGAGGGGCGAGCCTTTCGCGCCGATCGCGACCGGCTTGTTGTACAGCTGGAACCCGGTGATCGCCACAGCCGGCACGTGCGCGTTCTCCGTGATGTTCGACGGCTCGAGCAGATTGAACCCCTGGCTGCCGCCGAAAAGGAGCGCGCCGTCACGCGTGCGATAGTATGCGCCGACGTTGAACTCGCTCCCCTGCAATCCATCGGCGACGGTGTAGGCCTTTCCCTTCTTCGACGCGGGATCCCATCGGGCGATCCCGTGGTCGCCGCTGATCCAGAGGTGACGCGCGGCGTCGAGGGCCAGACCGTTCACGGCCGAACCGGGCAGGCCGTCCGCCTCGGTGAAGTGGTCGATCTTGTTCGTGCGCCGGTCGAGGCGATCGAGGCCGGTCGACGTACCGATCCACACGATGCCGGGCTCCGACTCGAGGATCGCCTGCACGACGTTGCTGCTGATACCATCCTTGCCGGCGAGGTAGGTACGCTTCCGCGTCGTGCGCGGATCGAACTCCACCATCCCGCCGCCAGGCGTGCCGAGGAGCAGCATGCCGTCGCTGGTCTCGGTGATGATGCGGATCTGACTCTCGGTTCCCTTGGAGAGCAGGTGCGTGGTGAACACACCGGTCGCCGGATCGAGGCGCTGTAGTCCCTTCGCATTGGTCCCGATCCAGATGATCCCGGACCGGTCGGTGTAGATCCCGAAGACGTTCGCGTCGGCAAGGCCGCTGTTCTTGGGGGTGTACGTGGTGAAGCGACCGGTCTGCGGATCGAGCCGGCTGATGCCGCCGGCCCAGGTGCACACCCAGATCTTCCCGGACTTGTCCTCGGTGATCGCGAGCACCGCGTCGGAGAGGAGGCCGGCCGTCTGCGCGTTGTAGTGCGCGAACTTGCCGGTCGCGCGGTCGAACCGGTTGAGCCCACCGCCGTCGGTCGCCACCCAGATCGCGCCGCGGCTGTCCTCGTGAAAGCCCATCACCGAGTTATAGCTCAGGCTCGTCGCGTCGCCGGCGATCGTCTTGAACTTCTGGATCGCGTTGCCGTTCGGACGGGAGATGTTGACGCCCCCGGCAAATGTGCCCACCCAGAGGCTGCCGGTTGGATCGCGATGCAGCGCCCAGATGGAGTTGCTGTTGAGTCCCGACGGATTGTTCGGGTCGAACCTGTTGTGGCTGAAGTGACGCGTGGCGAACTCGAAGTAGTCGAGGCCTCCGTTCTCGGTGCCCACCCAGAGACCGCGCGTGCCGTCGGTCAGGAGCGCGTGCACGGCGTCGATGGAGATGCTGTGCGGATCGGACGGATCATGCTGATAGAGTGTGATCCCTCCCGTGGTGCGGTTCAGCTTGGCCAAGCCGCCGTCCATCATCCCCATGTAGACCGCACCGTCGGCCTCGATGAAGGTACGTACGTCCTGGCCGCGCAGGGTGATCGCCGACTCGGAGTTGTCGGGATCGATGGCCCAGGTCTTCACCTCACCGGTGCTCGGATTCAACTCACGGGCGCCGCTGCCTCTCGTTCCGATCCACAGATGCCTGGCGCTGTCCTCGAACAGCGCGGCAACCGCAAGTTTGCCGAACAGGTCGGGGCGGAAGGGCGTCGACTTGCCGGTCGCGCGATCGAACTTGTACACGCCTCGCACGGTGGCGAGCCACAGCACGCCCTGCGCTTCGAGGATCGCCGTGATCTCGAGACTGTCTCCCGGCACGACGGCATAGGTGACGAACGCATCGTGGTCCCGGTCATAGCGATTCAGACCGAGCGGACCACCCACCCAGAGCGTCTTCTTGCTGTCCTCAAATACAAACGCCGTGTTGTTGTCGAGGATGCTCGTCGAGTCGCCTGACTTGTGGCGATACACGGTGAAGTTGTACCCGTCGTACCTATTCAGGCCCTTGCGCGTGCCGAGCCACATGAACCCCTGGCTGTCCTGCACGATGGACTGGACCAGCGAGCTCGAAAGGCCGTTGTCGGGTGTGATCTGACGGAACTGCAGCTTCTGCGCGCTCGCCGCCGGAGCGACGCCCAGCGCGACGCAGCAGAGCGACAGTCGCAGGAGTCGGGAGCGTCGGCGCCCCCGTACGGGTGCAGCGTGAAGCGGCGCGTGTGAATCGAGACGACGTGGCGGCATGAGAGGGGTAGAGGCGTAACCAATCGACGCTCCAGGGAGCGCTGAGCAACGCCAGCCGATGGGTCCTCACAGCCGTCGCGGCACGCTCAGTGAGTGTCGACAGTCGCTCCAGCATCGGTGAGCAGCGTCGTCAGGAGGCCGCGATGGCACTCGCATCGGCGTTCTGTCGCTCCCCAGGTCACGCACGATCCCGATGGCGATGCATCACGCGCCGAGATACACTGAGGCGCCGCGCCACTGAGCGACCGGTCTTTCCCTCGATTCCACGATACGCATGTCACGGTTCACCGCGCGGCTGGCTCTCGCGCTTTCGATGCTGGCGTCGGCCACGACCGCTCGCGCGCAGGGCGCCGCGAACGCCGCGGCGCCATTTCCCGTCGACATCCGGGTAGACGCGAGCCGGCGCATTGGGGCAATGCGTCCCATCTGGCGCTTCTTCGGCGCGGACGAGCCGAACTACGCCACGATGAAGGATGGGCGGAAGCTCATCGGAGCGCTCGGTGCGCTCCGGCCGAAGGACGTCTACTTCCGCACGCACAATCTGCTCAACACGGGGGATGGCACTCCGGCGCTCAAGTGGGGCAGCACGAACGTGTACACGGAAGACGCGAAGGGCCGCCCGATCTACGACTGGACCGTCGTGGACCGCATCTTCGACACGTACCTCGCACGCGGTGTGCGTCCGTACGCGCAGATCGGCTTCATGCCGAAGGCGCTCTCCACGAACCCAGAGCCCTACCAGCACGAGTGGCGGCCGGGCATGAAGTACGACCTGATCAGCGCCGGCTGGGCGTTCCCTCCAAAGGACTACGCGAAGTGGGGCGAGCTCACGTATCAGTGGGTCAAGCACTGTGTCGAGCGCTACGGGCGCGCCGAGGTGGAGCACTGGTACTGGGAGGTATGGAACGAGGCGAACGGTGCGGCGTACTGGCGCGCGTCGCCGGCCGAGTTCTACAAGCTGCACGACTACGCCGTGGCGGCGGTTCGGCGTGCGCTGCCAACCGCGCGCGTCGGCGGCCCCGATGTCGCCGGATCGGGCGGCGCGTTCATGGACGGCTTCCTCGCGCACGTCGCGAGAGAGAAGAACTACGCCACGAAGGGCATGGGCACCCCAACCGATTTCCTCTCCTTCCACGCCAAAGGCTCACCAGTGTACGTGGACGGCCACGTGCGGATGGGCATCGCGAATCAGCTCGCGACGATCGACAAGGGATTCTCGATGATCGCCGCCGTGCCCGAGCTGCGCGGCAAGCCGATCGTGATCGGCGAGTCGGATCCGGAAGGGTGCGCCGCCTGCCAGGGCGCCTCGCTCGGCTATCGCAACGGGACGATGTACTCGAGCTACACCGCGGCGAGCTTCGCGCGGAAACAGCTCCTCGCCGACAAGCACGGCGTGAATCTGGACGGAGCGTTGACGTGGGCGTTCGAGTTCGAGGATCAGCCGTACTTCGCCGGCTTTCGCGCGTTGGCGAGCAACGGCATCGATCTGCCAGTGCTCAACGTCTTCCGGATGTTCACCCGCATGGGCGGCTCACGCGTGGCGACGACGAGCACCGCCGAGATCCCGCTGGCGCGCATCGTCTCGGCGGGCGTGCGCGAGCAGCCGGACGTGGCTGCGATGTCGAGCCTCGAGGGCACGCGCCTCGCTGTCCTGGTCTGGCACTATCACGACGACGATGTCGCCGGCCCCGAGGCGGCCGTGTCACTCGCGATCAGTGGTCTGCCCGCCGCGGCGAGCGGCGCGCAGCTCACGCACTACCGCATCGACGACGCGCACGGCAACGCGTACGCCGAGTGGAAGCGGATGGGAGGTCCGATCGCCCCGAACGAGGCGCAGTATCAGCGGCTGATCGACTCGTCGAAGCTGACACCACTGGATCCGCCGAGCCGGCTCGCGACGACGAATGGCAGCGCGACACTGCACTTCTCTCTGCCGCGCCAGGCGGTATCGCTGCTGCTCGTGGAGTGGGGACCGGCGACCAGGTGAGCGCTCAGCGCGGTACAGCGCCGAGCCTCTCGGCCAGCTTTCGCACCGTGGTGACATTGCGTGCCGTGCCCGGCGCTCCGACTGCGCGCGTGAACGCCGCGGGCTTGACCAGCGAACCGCTGAACAGGCCGCGCGTGCACCAGTAGATCTCGCGATCCTTCACGAAGAACTCGTCGTACGCATTGCTCAACGCCAGGACTCGTCGCTGCGCCTCCGCCGCGAGTGGTTCTCGCGTGAAGACCACGTGCGTCCTGTCGTTTCCCGAGAGCGTGAACGGTTCGAGCGCGGCGACTTCGGCGAGCTCGGGGCCCGTACGGATAAAGGTGCCGACCTCGTAGCCGAGGCGCTTCTCCAGCTTCGCTTCGATGCGCGATTCGAGCTTGGCGAGGTCGGCCGACGCGCTCTCGAACAGAATGTTGCCGCTGGCGATCACGCTCTCCACGCGACGGAGGGGCACCGTCTCGAACAGTGCACGCAGCTCATCCATCTTCACCGTGCGGCCGCCGACATTGATCGCGCGAAGCAGTGCGGCGTAGCGAGGCACGTGGGAACGGGAGAAAGATCTCGGGCTGACGGATCACGAGCTCGCGGCGCGGAGCGCGGCGGCGTTATGTGCCGTCTGCCTGCGGTTCGGCCGTTGCGCCTTCCTCGGCACCCTCGGCGCCTTCCTCCAAATCGGGAAGACCGTCGCGCTTGCGCTGCAGACGCTCTTCACGCTTCGCGTCCTTCTTCTTCTTGCGGTCCTGCTCCTTTCTGCGTCGCTCGAAGTCGTAGTTGGGCTTCTTGGCCATTACGTCGCCGTTCCTGGTCGATGGTCCCGTGCGTGGTCATGCGGCAAGAGCATCTCGCCGGACCGACGCGCGGTACAGAGAACATAGCCGCACCGCCCTCCCCCGGTCAGTAGCGGGGCCTGCGGCGTGGGTCAACCGCGCCCTCCCTCTCGCGCTGCATGAACTCGAGCCGATTGCCGAACGGGTCGTAGACGTGAACGCGGTCGAAGCCGGGCAGCTCGACCGCTGGCTCGATCGGGCAGCCGAGTGCCTCGCATCGCGCGATGAACGTCGGGAGCGAATCGACGAGGATGGCTGGATGCGCCATCCGCGCCGGATGGAAGTCACGCTCGACACCGAGATGGATCATCACGGTGCCGGCGCGGAACCAGCCGCCGCCGCGTCCGCCAAGCGATTCCGGCCGAACGACCTCGGTGAAGCCGAGGACGTCCACGTAGAACGCCCGAGCGCGGCGCTCCTCGCCGTCGGGCATCGCGAGCAGGACGTGCTCGAAGCCCAGATAGTGCGCCGGCGGCGCTGCGATGCGCTCGGCGAGCGTCGGCTCGGTCACGTCCGCGTCGTGAACGCCGAGCTATTGCGCGCCTTTGCGCGCAACCTTGAAGGAGAGGTAGACGAAGTGCTCGCCCGGGTTGAGCAGCAGCTGATGCGGGATGCCGGCGGGGATGACGACGACGTCGCCGGGATGCAGATCCGACTGCGTGCCGCCGCGAATCGTGCCGCCGCGCCACTCGCCAGGCGCCGTGAGGCGCTCGCCATCGGCGGTGCCGCCGGACACAAGTCGCGCTCTCCCCTTCTGCACGACGAAGATGTCGGTGAAGTCCGCGTGCCGCTCGTGGACCCCCGAGCTGTCGCGCCGGTTGAGCGCGTTGGCGAGTCCGGGAAAGCGACCGAGCTGCACCGTGTGGATCGCGCCGGCCGGCAGAGAGTCGGAGAGCACGCCAAGCCGCGTGGCGGGAAGGATCTGCACCACGTTCGAGAGCGCGGGGGCCGCCGGCGGTGCGCCGACCTGCGCATGCGAAGTCGCGGACAGAGCGCCGCAGAGGACGAGCGCCGCGCCAAGAGCGAATACAGCACGCATTCCGATCTCCTGCGATCGTGAGATGTGGACGAGCGAGACGCGGCAGATCGGCGTGACTCGCGCGCGGTGAATATGCGCGCGTCTCCGGAGGGGGGCAATCCTTCGCGATGGCGTCTCGTGCCATCGCTCGCTCGCACTAGAAGGTCACGTCGAGCAAGGGATACATGCCGCGCGCTCGGCGCTGCACGAACACGAGGTTCTGCGGAGTGAAGCGCACGTCCAATCGCGGCGGTCGCTCGACGGCGCCAGTGCGCAGCGGTGTCGCACGCTCGCGCGTCGCGCGCGCGGGCGCGAGCAACCCGTGCGTGACGATCGCACCCAGCACGCCTCCCGCCGTCGCGGCGCCGAAGTAGAAGGGCGAGCTTTCGGTTTGGGCGAGCACCGGAATGGCGATACCGACGACCGCGCCCGCCACCGTTCCGAGCTGGAGCAGTCGCGACTCAGCGTCGGTATAGTTGTAGCGCCGCACAGCAGCGCGATCGGCGACGAGTGCACCCAGCGCGAAGCCCGCGGTGAGCGCCGCGGACACCGCTTCGCTCGACGTGCCGTCGCGCGCGACGAACGTGGCGGCGGCGCCGAGTCCGAGGGCCTCGCCCACGACGAGCGTGCCCACGTCGCCGGCGGTGACGCGATACGGAGTGCCGCGCACATAGCGCAGGCCCATCGGGTAGCCGAGCGCCTGCGCGCCGAGTATGGCGATCGCGGCGGTGCGCTTCGATCCCTCTCGATCCGAGAGACCGGCCGTGCCGAGGAGACCCGCGGCGAGCGACGAGGTGACGACGGCGCCGTGCGACAATCCGTGCGCCTCGGCGTCGGTGAGTGGTCGACCGAGCCGGTCGCCGACCACGTCGCCGACCACGCCGCCGACGAGCATCGCCGCGGCGAAGCCCTTGTCGTCCGCCGATTCACCTCCCGCGGCGTAGGCGATCAGGTAGCCTGCGCCAGCGCCCTGCCGCGCGAGATGCCACGCGAGGTGGTTCTGGGCGCGCGACACCGCGTGCGACTTGACGCGTTCCGCGGCGAGGAAGAAAGTGCCACCGGTGACGAGCAGATACGCCGCCGTCCCCGCGGCCGCGTCGCCCGTGACTGCCGCCGTGAGGGGGCCGAACAGGAGCCCGCCGAGCAGGCTCTGATTGAGCACGTACGCGCCCTTCACCGGCTCGGAGACCGTAGAGGCGGGCTCGCGACCGACGTCGGGCGCGAGCGCGGATCCGCGCGCGATGGCGCGTGCGAGGTCCGACCGTTGATCGCCGGTGAGCGTGTAGCGCTCGAGCACCTCGCGCGGGCGGCGCACGACGAGCACGGCATTGCCGGCGGCGTCATCGAGTGCGTAGAGCCGCGCGTCGAGATAGTCGCCCGACGCTGGCCACGCGGGCGGCGCGAGTCGCAGCCGCGCGGCGAGCGGCGGCGTGATCGACATGATCCGCCCAGCGGTATCGAACGCGATCGGCCGCTCGCGTACCTGCGCATTGGCGGCGGTGGCCGACAGGAGCAACAGGGCGACGGCGTACGCGCAATCGCGCACTCCCACTCGCTCAACTCCGCTGCCCGCGCTCGCTTGCCGCACGAGGTTACCGAACGACCGGCGCGAGCAGCCGGCGCCAGATCGCGTATCCCTGCGGCGTCATGTGCAGACTGTCGGAGACGAACAGCTCCGCCTTCGGACGTCCGGCCAGATCGAGCATCGGGTTGAACACGTCGACGAACGTCTGGCGTGGATCGGACACGGTGAGCGCGCGCACGAGCCGGTTCGTCTCGCGCATGGTCTCCTGAAACGACCACCGGGACGGGCTCGGCTTCACCGAGACGAAGGCGATGCGCGTCGCCGGAAGGGCGGCGTGGACCAGTCGGACGAACACGCGGTAGTCGTCGGCCACCTGCGTTGCGGTGCGGCCCATCGTGATCTCATTGTCTCCGGCGTAGAGGACGATGAGCCGCGGACGATACGGCAGCACGATTCGCGACGCGTAGTGATTGACCTCGAACAGCGTCGAGCCGCCGAAGCCGCGGTTGATCACAGGAAGGCCCGGGAAATCGGCGGCCAGCGTCTCCCACCGCCTGATCGACGAGCTGCCGACGAAGACGATGCCGCCGGGCGCGGGGGGTGCGGCGCGATCGCTCGCCTCGAATCGCGCGATCTCCGCCTCGAATCGCGCGACGTCGAGGCCGGCCGGCGGCGAGGGCGCGACGACCGCGTCGTTCTCGATTCGCGCCGGGGCGGCCCCGGCGCAGGCGATCGCGCCGCTGGCAGTCCACAGCAGCGCGAGGGTGACAAGTCGGGTTCGTCTCATGCCCTACCTTATCCCTCGGCTGGACTGGTGTCCAACACGCCAGCCGGGCCCGGCCCGCTCACTCGATCGTCAACCCGACGATCGCGGGATCCGCTTTCGGGTAGCGCAGATCGAGGCCGTCGAGCGCATCGGCGATGGTGCGGGCAACGAGCAGGTCGCGCAGGTCCTTGTCGTCGGCAGGGACGATGTACCACGGCGCCCAATCCGTGCTCGTGCGCGCGAGGATGCCGCGATACGCCTTGGTGTAGTCGTCCCAGAGCTTCCGCTCGCCGAGATCACCGGCATTGAACTTCCAGTTCTTGGATTCGTCGGTGAGCCGATCGGTGAGCCGCTTCTTCTGCTCCTCGCGCGAGACGTGCAGCATGAACTTGAGGATGAGGACGCCATTGTCCGCCAGCATGTGCTCGAAGTCGTTGATCTGATCGTAGCGGGCGGACCAAACCTTCTTCGGCACGAGCTGATGCACGCGCGGCACGAGGATGTCCTCGTAGTGCGACCGGTTGAAGATGCCGATCATCCCCGTGGGCGGGACGACCTGGTGAATGCGCCAGAGGAAATCATGCCGCCGCTCGATCTCCGTCGGAACCTTGAAGCTGGCCACCATGCAGCCCTGCGGGTTCACGGCGGAGAACACCTTGCGGATGGTGCCGTCCTTGCCCGCCGCGTCGCGCCCCTGAAGCACGATGAGCAGCGCGTGATGTCCGTCCGCATACAGCACGCGCTGCGCCTCGTCGATCCGCGTCATCTCTTTCGTCGCCGCTCTCTCGAGCTCCTCCTCCGTCTTGTCGTGTTCCGGCCACTTGGCATGCGCGTCGCCGAGGCGGATGTCGTCCTTCGACGTGACGGGTGTGAGCTTCATCGTGTTGGACCCAAGGTGAGAGAGTGAACGACACGGGCGGACCGTCGAATTACGGGACGGACGGTCCGGGCGCAATCGGGAGCCGGTAGATGCTCACGGACGTCTCCTCGAGCACACGCCGCGCCGAGGCGCGCGGCAGGTCGTGGCTGGATGCGTGCTCGAGCGCAAGAACGCGCGAGAAGCGCCGGTCCTGCCAGCTCTCGAGCACCCGATCGAGCATGCGCGACTCGTAGGGTGGATCGGCGAACACGATATCGTAGCTGTCCGGTCCGAGCGCGGCGGCGAATGGCAACGCGTCGCGCTTGAAGACACGCGTCTTGTCGCGCAGCCGGAGCAGCGCGACGTTCGCCCGCAGCGCGTGCAGGCTCGAGCCGCGCGTCTCCACGAAGTCCGCGCTCTTCGCGCCGCGCGAGATGGCCTCGAGCCCAACGGCGCCCGTGCCGGCGAAGAGGTCGAGCACGCGCGCACCGGCGAGATCGGCGGCCAGCATGTCGAGCACCGCTTCGCGCACGTGCTCCGCCGTCGGTCGCACTCGAAAATCGTTGGGCGACGTGAGATCGCGGCCGGCGAACTTGCCCTTCACGATCCTCACGAGCGCCAGCCGGTCGCGTCGTCGTCGAGGCCGACGAGGCGGATCAGCGGCACTCCGCACGCGAGGGCCGCGAGGAACGGGGGTGAATCGCGCACCTCCGTGAGCGGACGCGGGGGCGCCGGGCTCTCATCGAAGGTCCCCAGCGGCCGCTCGAACCAGGCGACGTCGCGCCACGCGCCGAGCTTGTACCCCACCTTGTGGTAGACGCCGGCGGCAACGAAGCCCATCGCCTCGTGCAACCGGATGCTCGCCGGATTCGGCAGGGCGATCCCCGCGATGAGATTCCTGTATCCCTGCACCGTCAACGCGGCGAAGAGCGAGGTGTACATCGCCCGCGCGACGCCACCACCCTGCGCCTCGGGTGCGACGTACGCCGAGACCTCGACAGTCCAGAGGTATGCGGGTCGCACGCGGAACTGGCCGGCGTAGGCGTAGCCGAGCACGATACCGTCGCGCTCGCAGACGATCCATGGCGTGTGCACCGAGACGTAGCCGATGCGTCGCCGCACTTCGGCGGCGTCGGGCGGCTCGAGCTCGAAGGAGATCGCGCTGTCGGTCACCGCCGGCGCATAGATGTGAGCGATGCGCGCGGCGTCGCCTGGCATCGCGAGTCGGATCGTGTCGGTCATGGGCGATAGTCTAAGGCGTCGGGGCGCTCACGCCGAGCAGAAGAAGAACCGGCGGCCGTGCTCGGAGTCCTCATCAGTCCGACACGACCGTCGCGAGGCTCCGGGCCGGCATCACGAGCGGCTGACCGGGACGCAGCGGTCCGACGAGCTTCATGCTCACGCCGGGCTCGTTCGTCGTGCGATACACGCGACTCGCGCGTGCGGGAGCGCCGACCAGGCTGATCTCGCGCTCGATCGAGGCGCGATTGACGAGGACGGTCACGGTGCGGCCCGACACCGGATCCACGAACGCCGAGGCGAACAGCTCGGCGTCGACACTGTCCACGGCGGCCCCGGCGACGTCCGCCTCGACACGCCGCATGCCCGGGCGCACGAACCGCGACCAGTGACCGAGCGCCCAGAGCATCTTCGTGTCGCGGATCGTGCCACTCGTCGTATCGCGATCCATGTAGAGCAGGCCATCCTTGTAGTCGTATGGCGTGACGGCGATCCACCAGTGCCACGCGCTCGCATTGGCGACGACGAGGTCGGCGTGGATGATCCCGGCGATGTAGAGTGCGGCGTCGATCGTCGAGTCGCGTCCGCGACCGCGGATGAGCGGCGTGGTCTCGAGCACGCAGTACTCGGATTGCCAGAGCTCGAGCGTCGGATCGACGCGGGCGATCTCATCGCGGAGACGCGTGCGCACCGCGCGCAGCGTGTCGCGCGGATTGGTGGTGTGATAGCTGTGGGTCGCGATCGCGTGCGCGAGGTTGGGCAGCGCACCCACGTAGTCGGGCGACGACTTGTCGAACCACGCCTGCACCTGCCGCCCGCGGGTCGGCTTGTCGCCCGCTTCGTACACGTAGTTCATTCGTCCCGATTCACCGATCGAGATCTTCGTCGGGAGCTTCGCCTCAATCAGCGCGGCACTCAGGGTGCGCGTCATCCTGGCCATCTCGTCCACGCGCCAGGGCGATCCCTCCTGGCCACTGGTCCAGTCCCACTGCGGCTCGTTGAACGGGCTCAGGTAGTCGAGGCGAATGCCGTCGCGTTTGTCCAGCTCGACGACCACGCTGCCGAGGAAGCGCGCGAAGTCCGCGTAGCGGGCAGGGGCGATGTTGGCGGAGTCCCCTCCGGACGAGCTCGCGCGTCCGTTCCGCGTGAGTGCCACCGGCGGGCTGTTGACGAAACCGATGAAGGTGCCGACGCCGCGCTGCTTTGCCGCGCGCATGAAGGCGCGCTGACCCTGTTGCTGCGACCAGTCGTAGGTGCCGTCGGGGCGCATGAAGCCCGACGCGCGCCGCCAGCGATCGTTGATTCGACTGGAATCGCCGGGTGCCGCGCTGCCCGCTCCGATCTCGAACCGATAGGCGGAGAGGCCGATTCCTTCCGGCGAGCCATCCGCGCGCACCTTCGAGCTGAAGAGCAGATCGGCCGCTCGCTCACGCTGCTCCGCCGGCCAGAACTTGCCGAGAAACTGGACGCTCCACGCATCCGAGGCGGCGAAGCTGTGGATGGTTTGAAAGCGGCGCTCGGGATGAAGCGTGACGGTGACGACGTCAGCGCGGTTGCTCGGCATCGCCGCCGAGCCGAGCAGTGACAGGATGACGAGCGGAGTGAGCCAGCGGAGAGAACGCACGAGATCAGTGAAAAGCGTGAAGTGCAAAGTTGACCCAGGTTGCACCGAGGGGCAATCGCGTGCGCCAATGCTCGTTGGAGCCGAAAGCGCCCCGCTACGCCGCACCAACGGCCGGGCGTCCTACCATGTAGCTGTGACGGGGTGCATCCTCAACTCGGAGACGCGATCGGCGAGACGAACATGCGCCGGAAAGTGTCGAACCATTTGTCGTCCCTCCGCGTACACCGAAGGGGCTGAGCCTGCCCCGAAACCCCAGGTCGTCCTTCGCTCGGAGAGTGAGTGGGAGCTTCGCTCGAGTCCGCCTTCACGTTTCTCTTCAAGTATCCACCGCGGTTCTTCGGGCGAGGCGATCTGGTTCTCGCCCCCGTCGTGCCCGTCTGGCTGATCGCGCTCGCCGCACTCGGGGCGCTCGTGCTCATCGTCGTCGCGTATCGCCGCCTTCGCGGGATCTCGCGCGTCGACCGGCTGGTGCTCGGCGCCATCCGCGCGGTTGCGCTGCTCATCCTGCTCGCCTGCCTCCTCCGGCCGACCGAGGTGCTCTCGAGCGCGGTGCCGCAACGCAACGTGCTCGCCTTCCTGCTCGACGACTCGCGCAGCATGCGGCTCGGCGACGTCGACGGCGCCACGCGCACGCAGGCGATGCAGCGGGCCTTCGCCGACACGAGCGCGCTCGTGCGCCGGCTGTCGACGCGCTATGCGGTTCGCATGTTCCGCTTCGCCGCCGACGCCGCGCCCGCGCCGCCGGGTACGCCGCTCACCGCTTCGGGCGGACGCACCGACCTCGCCGCGGCGCTCGACGGCGTGCGCACCGATCTTGCCGGAATGCCGGTGGCGGGCGTGATCGTCGTGAGCGACGGCGCCGACAACGGCGGAGGCGACATCGAGTCGTCGCTGCTCGCGCTCAAGGCGCGCCGGGTTCCCGTCTACACGGTCGGCGTGGGCCAGGAGCGGTTCAGCCGCGACGTCGCGGTGGCCAGCGTCACCGCGCCACCCAGCGTGTTGACCGGCTCGACGGTGTTGATCGACGCCGCCATCAGCGTCCGTGGCGTTGCCGGAGAGAAGACGACGCTCACCGCGGAGGCCGATGGCCGGATCGTCGCGACCCAGGAGCTCACGATCCCGAGCAAGGTGGATGTCGTCCGTGCACAGCTGCGCATTCCGCCGCTCCCCGCGGGGACGTATCGGCTCGCGGTGCGTGCACGACCGGTGAGCGGCGAGCAGGTGGCGGAAAACAATGTGTTCAATACGATCCTCGACGTGCGCAGAGGGCCGGCGCGCGTGCTCTACGTCGAGGGAGAGCCGCGCCCCGAGTTCGCCTTCCTGCGACGCGCCGTCTCGGCCGACAGCGCGCTCCAGGTGGTGGGGTTGATGCGGAGCGCCGAGCACAAGTTCCTCCGGCTCGGAGTGCGCGACAGCCTCGAGCTCGTGAACGGATTCCCGACTCGGCGCGAGGAGCTGTTCAAGTTCCGCGCGATCGTGCTGGGGAGCATCGAGTCGGGGTTCTTCACCGGCGACCAGCTCCGCATGCTCTCGGACTTCGTCGGGCAGCGCGGCGGCAGCCTGCTCGCGCTGGGCGGCCGTTCGTCGCTGGCGGAGGGCGGCTACACCGGCACTCCGGTGGCCGAGGTGCTTCCCGTGACGCTCAATCAGCCGCGCGCGGATACGGGCGCGGCGCCGACTGAGCTCTCGCTGCGACCCACCGCGGCGGGCCGCATCCATGCGGCGCTGCGGCTACGCGACGGCGACGGCGCCAACGCGGCGCGGTGGGACTCGCTGCCGCCACTCACGTCGGTCAATCATCTCGGCACGCTGCGCGCAGGTGCCACGACGCTGCTGAGCGGACGAGTGCCCGGCGCGCGAGATGGCTCGGACGTTCCGGTGCTCGCTTTTCAGCGCTACGGCCGAGGCATGGGGATCGTGTTCGGCGTGCAGGACAGTTGGTTGTGGCGAATGCACTCCAGCATCCCGATCGAGGACGCGACGCACGCCACGCTCTGGCGGCAGATGCTTCGATGGATGGTCGAAGGCGTGCCCGATCAGGTGGAGATCGCCGCCGTGCCCGCGCGCGTGACGCCGGGTGAGCCGGTCGAGCTGCGCGCTCGCGTGGTGGACTCCACGTTCACGCCGATCGCGCAGGCGACGGTGGTTGCGCAGGTGACGACGCCGACCGGTGCGCTCGTCGACGTGCCGCTGGAGCGCTCACCGCGTGGCGACGGCACCTACACCGGCCGATACGTGCCCAGTGTTCGCGGAGCGTACGCCATCTCGGCGTCGGCGCGGACCGGCAGCGATTCGCTCCGGTCGGTCGATGGCGCGCTCCTCGCGGATGATCAGGGCGCCGACGTCGAGCAGGCGGAGCTGCGGACCGCACTGCTCCGACAGGTGTCCAACGAGACGGGCGGGCACTACTACCCGCTCTCCGAGTCCGCGCGGCTGGCCGACGACGTCAACTACACTGAAAGCGGCGTCACTCAAAAGGATGCACACGATCTGTGGGACATGCCCATCGTCTTCCTGCTGCTCGTGACGCTGCTCGGGGCGGAATGGTTCTATCGTCGTCGCCGAGGACTCGCGTAATGTCACCACGTATGCCGCGGTCGCTGCCGCTCGCCCTCGCGACGCTGGTCGCTCTGCTCGGGCCGAGCGCGTCCGCGGCGCAGCGCGTGCACGTGCTCGCCGTGACGGGGCTGTCGGGCGAGCCGGCCTATCGGCTCGCGTTCGAGTCGGCGGCCTCGACGCTCGTGGACAGTGCGCGTGCGCGGTGGCGCGTTGCGGACTCGAGCCTCATCGTGTTGGCCGAGGACACGCAGAGCAAGCGGCTCCCCGCGTCGGCGCGCTCCACGAAGGACGAGCTGGCGAAGTCGTTCCTCGCGCTGTCGCGCCGCGTGGCACCGGGCGACATCCTCGTCGTCTTCCTCGTCGGCCACGGATCGGGCGAAGGGCTCGACTCGCGCGTGAGCCTGCCCGGCCCCGACGCGACGGCGGCGGACTTCGCCGGCTGGCTCGCAGGCTTCGCACGGCAGACGGTGGTGTTCATCAACGCGTCGAGCGGGAGCGGCGACTTCGTCAAGGCACTCGCCGCTCCGCGGCGCGTCGTGGTAACGGCGACGCGCACCGCGCTCGAGCGGAACGAGTCGCGCTTCGCCGCGCCGTTCGTGCGCGGGATGACGAGCGACGAGGCTGACGCTGACAAGGATGGCCGCGTCTCCGTGCTCGAGGCGTTCGCGTATGCGAAGAAGGAAGTCGCGCGCGCGTACGAGACGGACAACAAGCTGCTCACGGAGCACGCGTCGATCAGCGATAGCACACTGGCGCGGTCGGTGAGCTTCGGCGCGCAGCGCGGCACGACCGATCCGCGCGCCGGTCCGCTCGTCGTGGCGCGGCAGGCGCTCGAAGACAAGGTGGTGGCCCTACGCGGTCGGAAGGAGTCGATGACGCCCGCCGCGTACGAGGCGGAGCTCGAGCGGCTGCTCGTACTCATTGCGGAGAAGACGCAGGAGATCCGCGCGCTCGGAGCCACGCCATGAGGCGCGCTGGCCTGTTGGTGTTCGCCACGCTCCTGCTGGGCTGCGACCGCGCTGGCGCGCAGCGTCCGGATCCGCGCGCGCTCGCTGACGCCGGAAAGCTGGACGAGGCGATCACCATCGCACGCGCGGGCGGGCCCGCGATGGCGGCGACGCTCGGCGAGATCCTCGTCATGCGCGGCAGGCTCACGCAGGCCGACTCCGTGCTGCAAGACGTCGCGTCTCGCCAGGCGCCTGGCTGGCGCGTGGCGACCGTGGCACTGGCGGAGCTCGCGGAGCGTCGCGGCGACCACGCCGACGCGGCGCGACGCGCGCAGACTATCACGGCGGCGTACGAGCGCGGCACCAACGGGTGGACGGCGGACGACCGGATCGCCGCGGGCCGAGCGTATCTCCTGCTCGCGCGTGGCAATGCGACCGCCGTCCGCAGCGCCCTCGCCGCGTTCGACGCGGCGTACGCGGCCGACCCGGCGAATCTCGACGCGCGACTGCGTGCCGGAGAGCTCTTCCTCGACAAGTACAACGCGCCGGACGCGAAATCCTCCTTCGAGGACGTGCTCAAGCGCGCACCGGACAACGCCCGCGCGCTGCTCGGCCTGAGTCGCGTGGCGAGCTTCTCGGGCGAGGGGCCCTCCACGCCCCTGCTCCGCCGCGCTGTCGCGGCGAATCCGTCGCTCGTACCGGCGCTGCTGCTGCTGGCGCGCACGCATCTGGAAGCGGAGTCGTATGACTCTGCCGCCGCCGTCGTGCGCGCCGCGCTCGCGGTGGACTCGGCGTCGGTGCCTGCGTGGTCGCTGCTTGGCGCGGTCGCGTGGCTGCGCGGCGACTCGGCACAATTCGCCGTGGCGCGCGACGCCGCGACGCGGATCAACCCGCGACCGGCGGACTTCTACATAGAACTGGCGGAAGCCGCGGTCGCGCATCGCCGGTACTCCGACGGCGTGCGGATGGCGACGCAGGCGCTCGCGCTCGACTCGATGTCGGTGCGCGCGCTCGGCCTGCTCGGCACCAACGAGCTGCGTGGCGGGCAGATGGAGTCCGGGCGCGCGCGGCTGGAGCGCGCGTTCGCGATCGACCCGTTCAACCTCTGGCACAAGAACACGCTCGACCTGCTCGATCAGCTCAAGACATTCACGACGACCGAGACGCCGCGTTTCCAGATCGTGGCGCCGCCGGAGGAGTCGCAGCTGCTGGTGACGTATCTCGTTCCGCTGCTCGACGAAGCGTACGACTCGCTCTCGGCACGCTATCGCTACAAGCCGGAGGGCAAGGTTCGCGTGGAGCTGTATCGCCGGCACGCCGACTTCTCGGTGCGCACGATGGGCCTCACCGGCCTCGGCGCCCTCGGCGTGAGCTTCGGCAACCTGCTCGCGCTCGACTCGCCCTCGTCGCGCAAGCGCGGTGAGTTCAACTGGGGCTCGACCGCGTGGCACGAGCTCACGCACGCGTTCACGCTGGGAATGTCGGAGCACCGCGCACCTCGCTGGCTGTCGGAGGGGCTGTCCGTGCTCGAGGAACGGCGCGCCCGGTCTGGCTGGGGCGCCGGCGCGACGGCGGAATTTCTCGCGACGTATTCGGCAGGTCGGTTGCGCCCCGTGAGCCGGCTCAACGACGGCTTCGTGCGCCCACGCTTCGGCGGTGAGGTGATCCTCAGCTACTACGAGGCCTCGCTCGTCTGCGAGATGATCGAGCAGCAGTTCGGGCAGAAGGCGCTGGTGGACATGCTGCTCGCGTACAAGGATGGGCTCACGACGCCCGCCGTGTTCGCGCGCGTGCTCAAGCTCACTCCCGACCAGCTCGACGCGCGGTTCGACGGATGGCTGCGCGCGCGGTTCTCCGTGCCGCTCAAGGCGATCGCGCCGGCCGACAGCGGGAAGGATCTGAGTGGCGACTTCGTGACCGCGATGCGGGCCGGTGCACGTTACGTCGCGGGCAAGCAGCCCGACTCGGCGCGCGCGGTCCTCGAGCGCGCGGAGGCGATGTTTCCCGACTACGCCGGTCCGTCGGCGCCCGCCGAGTACCTGGCGGGCCTGGCGATCGACCGCGGCGACCTGCGTGAGGCGCTGAAGCAGATCCAGCGTGTCACGACGCGCAGCGAAACCGCCTGGGACGCGAACATGATCGAGGCCGACCTGCGCGAGAAGCTCGGTGATTCCACCGGCGCTCGCGTGCCGATCGAGCGGCTGATCTGGATCTCGCCGTACGACGTCTCGCTGCACATCCGACTCGCCGAGCTGGCGACGCGCGCGGGCGACAGCAAGACGGCGCTTCGCGAGCGGCGCGCCGTCGTCGCGCTCAGCCCGCCCGATCCGATCGAGGCGCGCTACCAGCTCGCGCGCGCCCTTGCCGCCTCCGGTGATGCCGCCGCGGCGCGGCGCGAGCTGCTCGCCGTGCTGGAGCAGGCGCCATCGTTCGAGAGGGGCCAGGCGTTTCTGCTCGAGCTCAGGAAGTCCGCCGCGCCGAGCACCACACCGTGAGAGCTCACGCCGCCACCGTCGCGCGCGCCATGGCGATCGTCGCGCTCGTCTCGCTCAGCGTTCCCCTGCTCGGCTGGGCGCAGGGCCGCGGCATGCGCGTGCAGAGCTACGAGCCGAACGCGCCGTACGATGGACGTTTCACCTTCGCGCGCATCCGCTACACGCCGCCGACGTTCAACGGATTCCGTCAGGACGTCAAATGGGATCACGACTATCCGCGGAGCGATCATCACTTTCCGACGATCGTCGGCGAGATCACGACGATCCAGTCCAGGACGCTCGTGAGCAACATACTGACGCTCGACGATCCGGAGCTGATGAAGTTCCCCTTCGCGTATCTGTGCGAAGCCGGATACTGGCAGCCGACCGATGCCGAGGTGGTCGGGCTGCGCAACTATCTGCTCAAGGGCGGCTTCGTGGTGTTCGATGATTTCGCGCGCAATGACTGGGTGAACTTCGAGCAACAGATGAAGCGCGTGTTTCCCGAGCTGCATCCGATGAAGCTCACCCCAGAGGATCGGATCTTCGACGCCTTCTATCACGTCACGTCGCTGGAGTACACGCACCCGTACTACGGCCTCCCCTCGGAGTTCTGGGGCGTCTACGAGAACAACGACCGCTCGCGGCGACTGCTGGCGGTGATCAACTACAACAACGACGTGTCGGAATATTGGGAGTGGTCCGACGAGGGGATGTTTCCCGTTGCGGCGTCCAACGAAGCGTACAAGCTGGGCGTCAACTATCTGGTGTATGCACTTACCCGCTGAACACGAGGAGACCGCTTGACCGCTACCGCTTCTTCCGCCGATCTGAGCCAGCTCGACGACGCCGAGCTCGCCGACCGCCTCGCCGAGGCGGGGGGCCGCATCGCCACCGAGCTGCGCAAAGTGATCGTCGGCAACGACGCGATCGTCGAGCAGGCGCTGATCGCGCTGTTCGCCGGCGGTAACTGCCTGCTCATCGGCGTGCCCGGACTGGCCAAGACGCTCCTCATCTCGACACTCTCGCGCGCGCTCGCGCTCAAGTTCTCGCGCATTCAATTCACGCCGGACCTCATGCCGTCCGACGTCACCGGCACGGACGTCATCCAGGACGATCCGGAGACAGGCCACCGTCGGCTCAGCTTCATGGCGGGCCCGGTGTTCGCCAACGTGCTGCTCGCCGACGAGATCAACCGCACGCCGCCCAAGACCCAGGCCGCGCTGCTCGAGGCGA
>JBDTOD010000072.1:0-21438 GCA_039933415.1 bacterium | reverse complement strand
CTCATCACGCCGACGCCCGATCCGAGCAACGCGAACAGCGGTCCCGGGCACGCGCCGGTGAGCGCCCAGCCTAGCCCGAAGATCGTGCCACCCACTCCGTACCGCACCCCGGAGCCGAGCTCCTTGGGCGGAATGACGATCGGGTCGCCAGCCAGTGTGCGCGCCGTTCGGCGCTTCATCGCCTGCACCGTGACGATCGCCGTCGGCAGCGCGGTGGCGAACACGCCGAACATGTGGAAGCCCTGAAATCGGAACATCTCCTGAATGCGAAACCACGAGATGACCTCGGACTTCGTGATGACGATGCCGAACGCCACGCCGACGAGCAGGTACACCCAGAGGCCCGGCGCGTACGGCCGGCCGGCATCGGCGCCGCTCGGCGTGGATGGATACGACAGCCTCGGCTCGCTCGGCTCCGCTCGCGTCGTCGTCATCGAAATCCGCCCAGCACGAGCGGCACGAGCACGAAGGTGCCGAGCAGACCACCGGCGAAGAATCCGGTGAGCGCGATGAACGACGGAATCTCGAGGTTGGCGACGCCGGAGATGCCGTGGCCAGACGTGCAGCCGCCGGCGTACGCCGTGCCGAAGCCGACGAGGAATCCGCCGCCCACGACGAGTGAAAATCCGCGCAGCGTGGCAAGGCTCGCGAGCGAGAACAGCTCGCGCGGCACGAGGCCGGTGAAGTCGTGGATGCCGAGCGACGCGAGCGTCGCGCGGGTGCTCGCCGCGATGGCGACCGGCTCGGGATTGCGGAAGACGATCCCGGCGAGCACACCGCCGATCATGATGCCGGCCGCGAAGGCAAGGTTCCAGCCGCCGGCTGCGCGCCAATCGTAGCTGGTGTAGGGGCTCTTTCGAGGCAGGACCGCGGCGCAGAGGTGGCGCAGGTTCGCCGACACGCCGAACACCCGGTTGCCGAGCCAGAGGAGCAGCGGCGCGAAGAGGCCGAGCAGCGGGCCGGCGATGTACCAGGGCCAGGGGCGGAGAAGAAAGTCGCTCATGAATGAAGTCTAGTGTCTTTCGACTCGCCGGCTGTCGACGAGACCTACAGCAGCTCGAACCAATGCTCCGGCGCGAGGAGCGTCGGACGTCCGCCGAGCGCATCGGTGCGCACCCTGTCCGTCTGGAACTCGAACTTGGCACCGGGCACGGCGTCGATCGGGCGTCGCTCCGACTGCTTCATCTGCAGTCCGCGCACGACTGGTGCCTGATCGGCGTTCAGGTTGTACGCGCCCCAGTAGTGCGTGAAGCGCACCGAGCGATAGAGCTGCGTCGCGTTCAACCCAGCGTGCCAGCCGACGTACAGCCCAGGCACGTAGCCCGCCGACGCGACGGCCTGATGCCACTGGTTGCAGTACTCGATCACGTCGGTCGCCGAGGTGCCGACGGCGACGCCTTCGAGGTCGCACCAGAGCGTCACGCCCGACGGCACCCCGATGCGCTCGGCCTCGGCGCCCGCCGTCTCGCCATGCGCGACGCCCTTGCTCTTCGTCGGCTTCCATGAGTCTTCGGACTCCACGTACTGCACGACCATGAGTCCGAGCCCGACCTCGAGGATGCTCTCGGCTTCGCTCGCGTTGAGATCGAACGGATGGGCCTTGTCGCGGCGAACGTAACGCACCACGTAGCGATAGCCGTGCTCGAAGAACGCGGCGGCGACGCCGGGCTTGAGCGCCTTGGCGGTGTCGAAGCCGCGAAGGCCGTCGGGGGCGGTATAGACGTGACCGTGGAGGGGCATGAGACGAACCTCCGATGAACGTTGCGACTACTCTCCCGTGTCGAACAGCTCGCGATGCTGTCTCGGTTGCGACCGCAGATACTGATTCGGCGCTTTCACGCGTGCCCCGAGATGCGCCGCCGCATGCCACGGCCATCTTGGATCGTAGAGGATCGCTCTGGCGATCGCGACGAAGTCGGCATCCCCGGTGCCGATGATGGCCTCGGCCTGCTCGAACTCGGTGATCAACCCGACCGCGATCACCGGCATCGTCGTCGCGTGCTTCACCGCGCGCGCCATCGGCACCTGGTAGCTCGGCCCTACCGGAATCTTCTGCACCGGTGTGAGTCCGCCGCTGGAGACGTGAATCGCCGAGCACCCGCGTGCTTCGAGCGCCTGGGCGAAGGTGATCGTCTGCTCGATGTCCCAACCACCTTCGGCCCAGTCGGTCCCCGAGACGCGCATCGTCACCGGGCGGTCCGCGTCGAACGCATGGCGCACTGCGTCGAACACCTCGAGTGGAAAGCGCATCCGGTTCTCGAGCGAGCCGCCGTACTCGTCGTCGCGATGGTTCGAGAGCGGTGACAGGAACTGGTGCAACAGATAGCCATGCGCGCCGTGGAGCTGCACCGCGTCCAGGCCGAGCCGGTCGGCGCGGCGTGCCGACTCGGCGAACGCATCGCGCACGCGCACGAGGCCAGCGCGGTCGAGCGCGACGGGCGCGTGCGTTCCCTCGAAGAATGCGATCGCCGTTGGCGCCTCGGTCTGCCAGCCGTGCTCGTCGGACGGTGGCAGCTGCGCGCCCCCTTTCCACGGGACCTCGGTCGACGCCTTCCGGCCGGCGTGCGCGAGCTGGATGGCGATCGGCATGTCGGACCAGCGTCGCACGCTCTCGAGCGTGCGCGCCATCGCGGCCTCCGTCGCGTCCGAGTACAGGCCGACGTCGGCGTAGCTGATTCGACCCTCGGGGACGACGGCGGTCGCCTCGATCGTGAGCAGCGCCGCGCCCGACAGCGCGAGATGACCGAGGTGGATCACGTGCCAATCGGTCATGCAGCCGTCCACCGCCGAGTACTGGCACATCGGCGCAATGACGATGCGGTTGCGCAGCTCGCGGGTACCGACGCGGAATGGCGTGAAGAGTTTGGACGACAACGACGGGGGCGCTCAGTGCGTGGGGCGGAGCCTGAAGTTCGTCAGCGTGCGATGCCAGAACTCGCGCCACCCCTCGCCACGCATCAGGAACCAGTGTCCGAGCGCGACACCGGCGACCAGCCCGCCGATGCGCGGCAGTGTCACGGACGATCCACCGAACGCTTTTCCGGCAAGCCAGTAGCCGAGCAGGGCGAACACGGCGAGTCGGGCGGTGTGCCGCACGCGACGATACGCCGCATTGCGCTGGCCGAATCGCTGGTCCCATCGCATCGAGATCCAGAAAACGACGAGCATCGGGATGTAGGCGAGGAAACGCTGCCACGTCGCGCCGGCGCCGAACAGCGGCACGAGCCGGTTGCACAGCAGCCCAGCGACCACGGTGACGACGGCGGTGACCGGATAGAGCGCGGTACCGACGATGATGAACGGGATGCTCGCGATGCCCTGAAGGATCCAGTGCTCGCCGGTGATCGTGATCCCGCCACCCGGGAAGCTGACGACGCCGCCCGTTCCGTGCGGGCTCCCATAGGTCCTCGGCTCATTCGCGGCGCGCTGGTACTCCTGCCCACGATAGAATTCGCTGTGGTTCGAGACGTTCGACGAGTCGTTCAGCGTTCCCTTTTGGAAATCGTCGCTCATCGTGCGTACTCCATGCGAGGGTCAGGGCGTGGTCGAACCAGCACGCCATGAGATAACGTGCCACAAACTGCATCGCGACACCACTACTCCCGCTTCTGCAGCACTTTTAGCCACTCGTCGCCGGCGTCCGCGTCGTATTGCGTCTGCTGTTTCTCGGCCTCTTCCTCGACGACCAGACTGCTGCGAACACCCGCGCCACGAGCGCTTTCGAGAAAGGTCAGCGCGCGCAGCACCACGCCCTTGCCGCCGCGTTCCACCGGAGCGAGCGCGGCCGGCGCGCGCTCGAACGCCAGTCGCACACCGGCGAGCACCTCGCGCGCATCCTTGGTCCCCGGATTGCCAGGCGCGAGGAGCTCGTCAGCCGCGAGCACCGCGCGCTCGTGCATGCCGGTGTCGAAGCCGACGAGCGAGTGGATCGTCGCCCCGCCGAGCCCTTCGAGCGTCGTCATGGCGAACGCCTCGACGACGTGCGCGACATCGCCGTCGAACGCCTGCATCGCGTGCTTCTCGCCGTACAGCGTCGTCCATTCCGCCGCCCGGCCGTCCGCCTCGGCGGTGTGCCCCGCGAGACGAATGGCCTCGATGACGATCCGCACGCGGAGGGCGACGGTTGGATAGTCGCCCCAGTCTGGTGCCGACCGCGACTCGCTGATGACCGACAACTTCGGTTCGGCGAGAAAGTCGAGCAGGGTGCCGACGAACGCCGGCCCGCACGCGATCGCGCCGAACACGTCGGCAAACACTTCTGAGCGCCACGCCTGCCAGGCGAGCAGGCGGTTCGCGTCGAGCCCGATGTCGGTGAGCGCCTGCTGCAGATCCTTCGTCAGAGCGAGGTCGAACTCCACTGCGTGGCCGATCTCGTGTCCCACGACGAGGATCTCCGGGAGGTGAGAGAGCTCGTGCCACGGGATGCCGACGACCGGGATGGGCAGCTTCTGCACGAGCTGGCCGAACTTCTCCAGGTCGAGTCCGTCGTCCAGCGTATCCTCGATCTGGAACGCGACGTTGCGGACCTGGGCGAACGGGCTCGCCCCGCCGTTGAGGAAGGACAGCGGCGGCTCCTTCACGCGCGGCCGCCATGCGGGAAACGCGGACACCTTCGCGTTGCACATCGGCGCGTAGCACGCCCACGCGAGGTCGTCGGCCGCGATGAGAAACTTGCGCAGGCCATCGCTGTCGCGCTGTGACAGCTTCGAACGGAAGAAATCCCAGATGCGGTACACCGCGAGGACGTCGGCCTCGGTCGTCCTCGCCTCGTCGAGGATGTCGAAGCTCGTGTCGCTGATCTGCTCCACGAGCTTGGCGCGAGCACGTTCCAGCTGTCGCGTGAGTCGCGCCACCTGGGAGTTGTGCTTCTCCAACGGGGCCTTCGCCGCCGTGCGCTGCTTCCATTCGGTGAACTCGTCGGCGAGCCCGTTCAGCTTGAGCTCGAGCTCAGCGCGTTTGCGGATCTGCAGGGGGTGCATCGCGCGCGCCGGCTCAGGGAGTCGGGATGAAGACGTGCCGGGGCATGTTGGCCCACATCGCGATGCCGTGCGTCGGGATGCTCAATTGAAGTGTCTTCTCGTCCCAGCTCGCGAGGTCCGTGGGCAGCGCGTCCGGCTCGGACGATTGAACGCCAGAGACGGCGTCGCCGATCGACTCGCCTCGTCGCAACGCCTGGAGCAATTGCGCCGAGGTTCTTGCCGACGAGTATTCGCTCTCCAACCCCATCCCGACCACCGCGGCCGCGCTCTCGTGCGACGCGAGCTCGGCGCAGAACAGATTGCGCAGGAAGAGCGCGCGCATGCGCTCGCTCTCGCCGCCGCCGATCTGCGCTTCGATGACGACGGTGGGACGCAATGGTCGGCTGGAATTCCAGATGAGTTTCGAGAGATACGAGGCATCGAGACTCGTCACCTTGTTGCCCGTGGAGTCGTCGAGCTGCACGAAGTCGAACACCACGCCGCCGCGTCGCGTGTCGGTGCGGACGCTGCCCGTGAGCAGCACCACCTCGTAGTCGCCCCTGCGCAGCACCTCGGTCACGTCGGTGCCGCCGAACGGGTCGGCCGTCGTGACGTCGAAGCCGGCGAGGTCGCTCGCCGTGTGACTGTGTGATGGATCGATCGCTGCGCGGGAGCGTATTCCGCGGCGCAACGTGAGCGAGCTGTCGCCCTTGACCGTGAACAGTCGCGGATTCGTGATCCCACGATGGCGACCAACGCTCGCGATGAGATTGCGAGACGCCTCCGGATCGAAGAGCCGGTCGACCGCCGTGATCTCGTGCAATGCGCGTCGCGTGACGGGGCCATCCAGTCCATCCTGCTGCACCTTCTTGCCGAGCACCGACAGCAGGCGTTGCACCCATCGGATGTGCGCGACCTTTCGCTCGATCGTCCGAAGGGTTGGACAGCGCGACACGAGACGCACCGTCCCGGATGACGCGATGAAACGGGGCGCTGAAGGACTGTCCGGATGAAGGGCCATCTCCCACGGGAGCGCCGCGAGCAGCGATACCGATTCTCCGAATTGAAGCTCGAGATCCGTCGCCTCGCGTTCGGCGGCCCCGTCGTACGCGCGACGCAGGGCGGCGTCGAGCTCGTGACCGAGCGCCGCGCACGACTTCGGCCAGCTCGTGCTGAATCCCTGGAGCGACTCGCGTGGATACCCGAGCGTCGAGCGCTGCGACACGTCTCGAGCCATGCCGAGCCAGAGCTCATCCTTCCCCGGCGGCGCCTGCACCGATGGACCATGCGGGCGGTTGGACACGATCTTGAGCGACGCCGCTCCCTTCATCAGGAGTGCGCGCGTCACGAGCACGGTGACCGGCGCCTCGACGTCCTCATCCTCGACGGTCGCCGCATTCGCACCGCCCCACGCGTCGAGGCGAGCCACCTCCGCCTGATCACCGCGCAGGGCGTGGTACTCGATCGCCGCCCGTCGCGCACGCTCTCGCTCCGCCTCGCGAGGGCTGCACAGCGCGAGCAGCTCCTGGGCCTGCGCCTTCCAGATGGTGGGGGGCGTGTCCGGTCGCCCCAACAGCTTCTCGGCGAGCCGGGCGAGCTCGGCGGCGGTCGCGTCGTCGCCGCGGAGCTGGTGAAGCGCTGCTTCCTGCACCCAGGCGACGCCGGTGGCTGGTTCACTGCCGATTCCAACGCTCCACTTTGTCGCCTGTTCCGCCGACGCGAGCGTCGCTGGGAGGTATCCTTGCCGCGATGCATCCAGCTCGAGCGCCTGTACCATCGGCAGCAAGGGAAGAAAGGCGCGCGTTCGAGCGATCGGGCCGATCCTCGCGAGAATCTCCGTGCACACCTCGAATCGGCCGAGTGTCAGCGCGACGCGCGCCACGTCGTTGAGCGCACGAAGCGAAGACGGAGAAGCTGACGTGATCGTGCGTCGCTCGAACGCGTTGGCGCGAGCGAGGGAGAGCGTCACTTGGGTGCACTCCGCCGGCGTGAGGGCCAGCTCCTCTCCCCACTGTAGCTGATCAGCGAGAATGCGCAGTCGCAGGCCCTCCGGACTGATCTCACGCAGTGCGTCGCACAGCCCCGACACGAGCTGTTTCCGTTTGAAGGTGGGGGGGCGAGCAGGCGATTGATTGGACGCGTTGATGGGCACTCGAGCGGGCGACTGCAGGGCCAGCGCGCGCACGTACAGATGTACGCGCATACGGGGATCCATCTCCGTCGCGCGTGCCACGAGCTCGCGCAGATGCTCCTCGCTCTCGTCGACTCGGTCGCCCGCCGCCAGCACCTCCGCTGCCAGCACCCGGGCGCGCACGGTGGACACGTCGATGTCGTCGGCCCGCGTTCGCCCGACACGCAGCGCGAGGGCTTCCGCGCTCTTGCCGTCCCCCTCGTCCTGGAATCTGAAACGCAGCTCCGTGTACAGGATGAACATCAGCCGCTCGGAGTCGCCCAGCGTCTCGTAGCCCACGCGTGCGGCGTCGAGGCTCTGATTGATGCTCGCGAACTGCAGCTGCGACACGTCGCGAAGAAATTTCAACAGCCCCAAATACGCCGACAGGCTCGCCGCGTTCGCTTCGCCGGCGTCGCTGGCGTCGCTCGAGCGAATGAACGGTATGAGCTTCTCGATGTCGGCCTGAACGCGCCGCAATGCGGAATAGTCGCGAAGATAGAGGTGAATCTCTCCCTCCATCTGCAGCAGGACGGCGTGCGCCGTGGCGTACCCAGGCTCTCGCTTGCCCTGGCGCAGCAAAGCCGCCGCGCGGCGGCAATCCTCGACCGCTCCCGCCGCATCGCGTGCCGTCCACTTCAATGCCGCGCGCCAACGGAGCGCGTTGCCGCGCGAGAAGGCCGACGCGTCGGCTTTCATGAGGTCGTAGGCTTCAGTCGCCGCCTCCAGCCCCTCTTCCAGGCGCATCCACTGCTGACTCAGACTCGCGAGCTCGTGAAGCACCGGAACGCGTTCGTGTCGTTTCACGCTCCTGTTGCCGGCGTGCCGGCGTAGCGTCGCCCGCAACGCGTCGATCGCGAGCACGGGCTTGGTGCGCGCGCCCAGCCGCGCGATCGCCACCTCGAGGCGGAACCGATCGCGTGCCGTCTTCGCGCGGCGGAGCTCCGCGCGGAGCTGCCGATGAATCGTCTGCCCCGCGTCCCTGAGCTCGACTCCCGACCGGCGGGACGGCCAGGACTCATGGACGTCCGCGCGCAGCAGCGTGAGCTCGACTCTCGGCACGCCCTCCATCCCGTACGCCTGGATCAGGCGATCGAGCGAGTCGAGCGCTTCGCGCGTCCGGTCCCACCATTCATCACTTCCGCTCTGCTGGCCCTCGGCCGACTGGGCGATTCGGCATCGACGCCGAGCACACTCGAAGCGCGCACGCACGAGCGTCTCTCCTGGCACCATCGGCGTGCCGTCCCCTCGCAGCAACGGGCGACCATCGTCGTCCACGTACTCCGGGAGCGAGAGCTCGGAGGCGACGCGCTCCGCGGCCATGTCGTCCATCGTCGTATCGAGCGCGCGCACCACCTGTCGCCACGACTTCTCACCGCGGGCGGTAGAGAGCTGATAGCCGTGGTACAGCGCCCGCGTCATCGCTTCGGCCCATGCGGCGGCGTCGGTCGTGCGCGAGCGCGTCGCGTCGTCCATCGCCTGCGTCCACGCGCGTTCGTGCAGACGCACGAACACGCTGTCCCGGTGCTGCGCCGCGCGCTGCTGCAACACGCGGCGCATCGGCAGGCGCACGTCGGCGTGGAACACGAGGGCGTCACGAGGTCCGCCGTCGGCGGCGACGAAGGAGCATTCGCTCGCGTAGCTCTGGAGCGCCGCCCAGATCGCGTCGACGTCGAGCGGCGCGTCGGGTGACGCGAGCGAGGTGGGGAACTGCTGACCATCGGCCAGCAGCTCCTCCGGGTCGGTGTCGGGATCGTCATGCACCTTCGACCCCGCCATCGCGAGCCGGAGCTCGGGGAGCATGACCTCCTCGACGAACTCGCGAGTGAGTGCCTTCGGCACCACGCCGTATCGCAGGAACCAGCGCACGTCCGCGCTCTCGATGCGCTTGAGAATCTTCCGCACGAGATAGTACAGATCGAGGTGCTCCATCTTGCGCACCTCGGCCAGCGTCAGCCCGTTCGACTGCACCAGGTCGGCCGCGAGCGCGAGCTGGAAGGGGAGCCGGCGCGTCTTCTCGGCCAGCTCGAGGGCCAGCTCGAGCGGCCCGATCCCTCGAACGCGCATCAGGAACTCGCGCGCTTCTTCCGTATCGAAATTGAGGATCCGCACTCGGCGGACACACACTCCGAACGCGCCCCACACGTCGACGTGGCGCCGCTCGAGGTTGAAGCGCCCCGCGAGGTAGAGCTTCAGCTTCGGGCAGCGCGTGCGCACCTGATCGATCACGCTAATGACGTCGACGAGCGACGCCAGACCTCGCAGCGAGAGCTCCTCGAGCGTGTCCAGCGCGATGACGACTGGTCCCGACGTGGCCTCCGCGAGCGCTCGGCCGAGTCGTTCCGGAACGTCCTCGGCGAGATCCTCCTCGAGGCGGATGTTGCGGGACTCGTCGCGGTGGCGGCGTCGCTGCACGGCGGCGGCCGCTCGCTGGCCTGACGTCTCCATGCCGGATTCGATCTCGCCGATGAGCGTGCGGAGCGGCGCGCCGCGAAGTTGCACGTCGAGCTCCTGCGCGATGTGCAGCAGGAACTCCCACGGCTGGTGATGGCCCTGCGACCAGCGCGGCGTGTCGAAGTCGACCTTCGCGACCGGAATGCGTGACGGCACGAGATGCCTCGCGATCAGCCAGTTGAGAAACGCCGTCTTCCCACGTCCTCCCTCGGACTCGAGGTTCACGATCCACTGGTCGTCGGTGGTCGCGAGCGCCGTCACCTCGTCGCGCATGAATTGGCGCTCGAGGATGTGCACCGACTTGCGCAGCTCGTCGGCGAAGCGGCGGCGCGCGCTGAACAGCCGCTCGCGGTCGTCGAGCGTGCGCTGGAGCGAGAGCGCATTCTCTCGCATGGCGATGCTCGCCTTCGCGTCGGTGCGCATCTCCTCGATGAGGCCGAGCTGCGTGTCCACGGTGGCCAGGAGATGCTCGCAGCGCGCGAAGTCGAACCGCGCGTCGGCTTCGTCGTATGCCTGCACGAACAGACGCTCGGCGTCGGGCGGGTTGGCGATCGCGAGGTGATAGAGACGTTCGCTCGCCTGACGCGGATCCTTCTCGTCGAGCACCTCGGCGATACGCCGGCTCTCCTCGACGTGCCGCTCCCAGCGCTCCGGTTCCGTCTGGAGCGTGGCGAGGAGCTGGTCGCGGTGCTGCTTCCTCACCGCGTCGCGCACGCGGTGCTCGCCCGGCAAGCCGTCGATCGACTCGACGTCGAGCTGGGCGATCAGCCACTCCCAGGTCGCGTCGCTGCGCTCGATGTCGCGCCGAAAGACCGTGTCGACGAGCGTGCGGTCGAAGCTCCGCGGAACCGAGGCGCGCTCGAGCAGGAGTCGTTGCGCGTCGGAGCACAGCTTCGCCAACAGCTCTTCAGTGCTCGACACACCCTCGAGCAGCTTGTGGAAGGCGAGCACCGCGGGGCTCAGCCCCTGGCTCGCGTCGGCGGACGTGCTCACGGCCGTGCCACCGCTTTCGCCACTTCCTCCATCTGGAGTCCGAACACGTCGAGCGTGCGGGGCGGAAACTGCGACTGCCTCAACATGATCCTGCTCCAGCCATCGACGAACTCGACCATCTCGGCCGCCGTGAAGTTCCGCACGGCGAACTTCTGCATCAGGTACTCGCGCGCGATGAGGTCGAAGTCCTCGCTCGGGAAGGGCGCGACGTCGCACGAGCCGAGCGCGGGACCGAGGGTGTCGAGCGCGAACTGCTTCTCCTGTGTGGGCGTCGCGCAGACGATGCAGCGCACGTCACCGACGAGCGCCGCCTTGCGATCGCGGATGGGAACGAGGAGATCGGTGATCAGCGACTTCGTCGGCGCCGTGAAGCATTCGCGCGAGATCCCCTTGCCCTCGTTCGGCTTGCCGAGCTGGTCGAGCGCGATGACGAGGGGCTCCTTCGCCGTGGCCGCGACCAGGCAGACACGGAATGCATCGAGCGCGAGCTCGATCGTCTGCTCGTGCGCGGTCCCTCCCTCGCTGTACACGAGCGACGGATCGTCTTCACCGGTCCCCGGCTTCTCGGCGGGTTTGCGCCCGCTGAGCAGTGCGACGAGGGCGTCGTTGAACCGCCCGAACTCCCGATAGAGCGACCGCTCGACGAGCGCGCTCGACTCGGCCTTCGGGTGCGGGCCACGGATGTGCCGCAGCACCTGGATGATGTCCATCGAGTCCTGACCGTCGAACGACACGTACCGCACGCGCCGACCGCGCAGCGCGCAGCCCTCCAGGGCGGTCTTCACGAGCGCCGTCTTCCCCATGCTCTCCTCGCCGCGCACGATGAGCACACCAAGCGCTTCGGCATTGGCGGCGGCGCTCTCGGCTCGATGTCGCAGCGTGCGGCGGTGCTCGCGGCGGTCGGCGAAGGAGTTGACGGAAAGCGTAGGCTGCGGCCTGGCCCGCGTGGCGATCGGCAGCACTTCGTCGATCGGCACCGCCGTGACCAGCGCCGGCATTGCCCAATCGCGATCGCCATCCGTGGAGACGCCGGCGATCGCCTTCCGCCCATCGGTGACCGCCACGTCGATCGCGTTCCCGGAGAGGAGCGACGCGTAGAGGCCCGCGGCGAAGCTCGCCGCGGATTTGCCGGGGATGTCGCCCTGCATGCCGATCACCGCCGCGACGCCCGCGTCCATGAGCGCCGCGGCGAAGCCGTACACCCCCGCGCTCGATCCGAACGCGGCCGACCGGCAGGCGTTGAGCACGACCACTCGCGGCTGCGATTTGCCGATCGCGGTCACGATATCGGTGACACCCCACGCCTTCACGCCGTGTTGATTGACGTCGTCGCTCGTCTCGTCCCATAGGCTCAGCGACGCTTGCGACTGCGGCGTCTTCGCCCTGCCGTGTCCGATGAAGTGGAGCACGTGCGGCTGGAAGTTGTCGAGCGTCTCGCGGAGACGCTGAACGAGCTCGATCTTGCGATAGCGGTGCGTGATGAAGAGCTCGAAGTCCACCTCATGCATCTGCGGCGCAGCGACGACGAGAATCTGGTGCAGCTCTTCCTGCCAGCGCACGTCGGCATCGTTTTTCGCGCAGCCGACCACGATGAGCAAGCGGAGTGGCTCGACGATCTTCTCGATCGCCTGCGCGGGCTGCTCCGATCCGTAGCGGCGAGACACGGGCATCCACTCGCGCATCGCCACGGCCGCGCCGGCGGCGGGACGCAGCAGCTCCCACGGGAGACTCTGCAGCTCGGGCGGCTCGATCGAGAAGACGAGGCGCAGCGACGCCGGCGTCGCCTTCCCCTTGGCCTTCCACGCGGTCTTCAGCTCGCTCGCCCACGCGGCGGCGAGGTTGCCGCCCTCGAGCAGCGACGCGACGGCGTGTCCCGCGTCGGGAACGACGAACTGATTCTTCGGCGCGGCGCCGCCGAGCAGCTCTCGCAGCTCGGTGAGCCCTGGCCAGGTCTGTCCGGCTGGCGCGGCCGGGAGCTGGAGCGGACTCGCCAGCTCATCGGTGGCGAGCGGGCCGGTAGTCCACGCGTCTTCGCCATCGCCCGCGAGCAGCTCGCACCGGTAGCCCGCCTCGCCGCCGCTCTTCGCCGTGATGCGCAGGATCAACTGGCGCATGGGCAGGCCTCCTTCTTCCGTGCGGCCATCTCGCTCATCCCGACGTGAGGGGTGCTCCGCGATTGCGGGGGGGCACTGCTCATCCTCATGCGCCTATGCGGTGCGCGCGGGCGAGTTCGCCGTCCGAGATCGATACTGCCGATTCTACGAGCGGCCGAGTGGGGCGTCAATCACGGCGGAGGCGTGGTCGAGAACGCCTCCACGCTTCGTGTGAGCCGGCCTGGTGTTTCACGCGGGGATGCCGGGGATCAATATCCCACGGCCATGCCGTCCTTTCGCGGGTCGCTTCCTGCTGCCCATCCCTTCGGCAGATGGACGATTGCCTGCAGCCCGCCCATCGACACCGTGCCTGGCTCGACCAGCACGTGGCCCATCGCAGTGAGCGCGGCGCGCACGCTGTCGGCCACCGGCGCCTCGATCGCGACACGCTGTCCATCGAGGTGACGGAAGCGCGCCGCATCGGCGGCCTGCTGCAGGTCCATCCCGAACAGCAGATGGTTGAGCAGGAACTGCACCTGGCCCTGCGCCTGAATGCCTCCGCCCATCACGCCAAAGCTCATGTACGGCACGTCGCGGCCGCCGTCGGTGCGCGTCACGAAGCCAGGGATGAGGGTGTGAAAGGGACGCTTCCCAGGCGCGACGGTGTTCGGCAGACCCGGCGTGATCGAGAAGCTCGCGCCGCGATTGTGCAGCGCGAACCCGGTGCCGGGTACGACGATCCCCGACCCGAACGCGTCGTAGTTCGAATTGATGAACGACACCATGTTCCCCTCGGCATCGGCGGTCGTGAGATAGACCGTCTCGCTCGCGGTGCGGAGCGGACCGGGGTCGACGCGCGCCTGCGCCTTCGCCGGATCGAGATGACTGCGTCGCTCGGCGATGAACGCATCGGTGAGCATTCGCTCGGCCGGCATGTCGAGATGATCGGCGTCGCCGACGAATCGCTCGAGGTCGGCGTAGGCGAGCTTCTTCGCTTCGATGAGATGGTGGAGATACGCGGCCGAGTTGTGCCCCATCGACTTCAGGTCGTACGGCTCGAGGATCCGCAGCATCTCGAGCACGGCGATCCCCTGATTGTTCGGCGGCAGCTCCCACACCCGATACCCGCGAAACGGCACGGAGATCGGCGTCACCCAGTTCGGAGCGTTCTTGCGCAGATCGTCGAGCGTGACGAAGCCGTGCAGCGCCGAGAGACGCGCGACGATCCGTCGTCCGATGTCGCCGCCGTAGAAGGCGCCGATGCCACTGGAAGAGATCGTCTGAAGCGTCCGCGCGTAGTCCGGGTTTCTGAACCACTCTCCCGCATTCGGTGCGTGTCCGCCGGGCAGAAAGGTGGCGGCGGCGGAGGAGTCTTTCTCGAGCAACGCGGTCTCGTCCGCCCATTGTGACGCGATGATCGGCGTGACGGGGAATCCGTCGCGCGCATACGCGATGGCTGGGCGCAGCGCATCCGCGAGTGAATGCTTGCCGTAGGTGCGCACGAGCATCTCCCAGCCCGCGAGCGCGCCCGGCACCGTGACCGAGAGCACGCCCCGCTGCACGCCGGGTTGAAAGCCGCGCGTCACGAGCGCGTCTCGCGTCATCAGCGATCCGGCGCGCCCACTCGCATTGAGCGCCACGAGCTTCCGCTCCTTCGCGAGCCAGACGATGGCGAACATGTCGCCGCCGATTCCCGTCATGTGGGGCTCAGTCACGCTGAGCACCGCCGCGGCGGCGACGGCCGCGTCGATCGCGTTGCCGCCGCGACGCAACACGTCGAGCCCCGTCGTCGACGCGAGCGGCTGGCTCGTCGCGACCATGCCACTCGGCGCGTAGACGACGGAGCGTCCGGCCATCGTGAGGGGACGCTGCGCCGAGGCCGGCGGCGCCATCGCCATCGAGAGGGCGGCGAGCGCGGTCAACGAGAGACGGCGGGTCATCGTGGTCCGGAAGCGAGACGTCGAACGCCAACGAGCGGAGACAGAATCTGCCGCGCACTTCCACATCGGCGATAGTGGCCCTCCAGTGACGACGTCAGACCTGTCGACGCGCGACGCGATCGCAGAGTGGAAGCCATCGATCGGCCGGGCGCCATTCCCACAACGCGCGGGCCGAAGCACGACGCGCTTGTGGAGCTTCGTTGTCACTGGTCGTCACTGATGTCATGGTTGGTGGTGGGCGCTCCTCGCTGGCGCACGGAGCATGCCCGTCGCCTGCTCTGCTGCTGGGCTCTGTCGCTGTGGTTTCACGCAGAGGCGCGGGGGGAATACGGAGCTCCAAAAGAAACCTGGTGATCTCACGAACAGGTTCAAGGTGCCGTTTTCATTGTAGTTCTCCGCGCTCCCCGCGCCTCCGCGTGAGAACTGCGGTTTGCAAGAGCATGTTCACGCGGAGACGCAGAGGACGCGGAGAGAGCTCCAGGAGGGAGTCGTCGCTTTGCAGGATCTCGGCGATGGTAGTCAGCCTCTCTCCGCGTCTCCGTGCGAACTCCAGCGCCCCCGAACCCGGTCTCAGGTCCTCTCGCTGAACCGATAGCTCGCGTGGCAGTCGCAGTCGATGCCGTGCCTCTTCTTCAGCTCATCGATGCAACGAAGGTCGGCCGTCGTGTGCGGACTCGCCGCGCCTTCGCCGATCGGTTCGACCGTGTGCAACACCGTCTCCTCGAGTGTGCTGCGCACGCTCATGCTCTTGCGCGCCGCGAGGTCGGTGTGAGCAGCGCGGCGAGTCGCTTCTCCAGGCGGACGGGCACGTCCACGCGCTCTATCAGCAGCGCCGGCTCCTTCGACGTCGCCGGGTCGTCCCACATGACGCCCATCGTGAAGCCGAGCTTCTCGATTGTAGTACTCGACGGCCTGCGGGACGTCGGGGACGAAGAGCGGCGCGTGGTGGCGCTCGCGTTCTATACTGGGGCACAGCTGGGATCATGAGCGCACCCCCCTCGCCAGATCTCAGTTTGTGGGTTTGGTCGGCCGACCTTTCTTCCAGATGTTCTGCTCGACGCGGAACTGAAGTAGAACGTCGGGATCCGGTAGCTGATCTTCTCGACGGCCTGCGGCGCGTGCTTCCGGATGGTCGCGCGCATCGCCTTCAAGCGCGTGCGGACCTTCGGCGGGAAGGCGGCGATGTAGTCGTCGATCGTCTCCGCGCTGTTGTCCTGCACGGTACTTCTCCGTGATTGGTCTGTTGGTCGCTCGCGATCGTCGCGGCCCCACCCAAGCAGTTTCGCGCTATCGGAACGCCGGTCCGCGATTGGAATTCTGGTGCAGCCATGATCCGCCGGCAACCGACTTTCCGCGTCGTCCATGCGACTCGAGCCCGCGCCGACTCGGCGCTACGGCGCCGTTGCGAAAGCGGGCCGCGCGGGCGAGTATCCCCGCGTCGATTCCATCCTTCTGGAGAGCGTCATGAAGATGTCGCACGCAGCAGCGGTGCTCGCGCTCGTCGTCCCGATGACAAGGCGTCGTTCGCCTTCTGTGAGAGCGCGCTCGCGCAGCTCGATGACGCGAAGCTCGGGGAGGAGATCACGATGACGTTCGGCGGCCAGTCGCGGAAAGCGCCGCGCGCACAGATGGCGCTCGGTCACGTGGCCGACATGGCGGATCACTACAGCCAGATCGCGAACTACATGCGGCTGAACGGGATGGTGCCGCCGACGGCGCAGCCGCGGCGGCCGTAACATCTACATGAGGCGTTTGTCAAATGAGAACGGACGTGTCGACACCACGCGCACGTCCGCCATCTTCACGTGGATCGGATTGACGAGCACGTTGTATTCCTCTGGAACGACGGCCGACGGGACGCCAAGCCATAGAAAAGTGCCGTCCGCCACCCAGAGATCTCCGAGCTCCGCCTGCCACTCCGGCGCGGGATACTCGCGCCAGTCTCCCGGTGGAAACTGGCTGGGCTCGACCTGAGCGCCGACACCTGCTCCGTCGGGAAGGTCGATCTCGATCGCGAAGAGGTCGCTCGGCGCGAGCAGAGGCTCGACGTGGACCAGGTATTCAATCGCCGCGAGCGAGAGCGTGGTTGACGTGTACACCACCGCTCTCCCCTCGCTGTTCCATCGGCCGCCGTTGAGTCGCGCGCCCTCTCCGTCGAGGGCGCGATGCGCGGCGCGTGCGAGTCGCCAGACGATCAATTCGCGCTGGACTCCTAGCTGTACACGCCGTGCTCGATCCGGCCCAACGCGCGCTCGACCATGCGCGCGCCCATGTCGGTCTCGAGCAGCGTGAGAGGAGTCGTGCCGCGTAGCGCGCGGTTGGCCGTTCGCAGCCATGTCGCCGCCTTGTCCGAGCTGCCGAGCGCCTCGATTGCCCGCACGATCACGCGTGTGACTCGCAGCAGGCGATCGGACTCGGTCACCGTGAGAGGCTGGCCCTGTTCGAGCCGGCGATCGAACGTGCGGCGAGGGATGACGAGCTGATACAGCTCATCCGGCGATAGAAAACCGTTCGCGACGATCCTGCTCGCCGCCGCGGCCGAGAAGCCCGCCATGGCCGCGGCGGCCAGCTCGAACTCCGAGCTCGCTGCCGTGTTCAGGATCGCGGGTCCGCCCAACGCTGCGGCAATGCTGGCTGCGCTCACAGTGGCTCCGGCAAATGGCTCAGTCAATATGCGCAAATGCCGAGTCTATGGCAAGTGGCGACCGTTACTCTTCTGCAATCGTGCGCGTGTTACTTCCACTTCCCGCTCTCATGGACCTGAAGCGTCACCAAGGCGTCGTCGTGATCGTGGCGGGCGTCGCCGCGGCGATCGTCGTCATCATCGGCACCGGATATCGGGTGACGAACATGCCCGGTTCTCCGATCGGCGACTACACGTACTACGTGTCCATCGGCGTGCTCGTCGGCGTCGCCATCGAGGGGGCCAAGCGCTTCTCGGCAGGTAGCGGTCGGACGTCACCGACCCGCGGACGCGCCGCGTCGGCGATCGACGTCGACCATCCGCTCGACGCGACGCCGGAAAGGCCGCTGCTCCCAGGGGACGGTGACGAGTCGGTGTAGTCCGCCGCGAGCGCTCGCTACTTCACTCGCGTGTACGTCAGCTCGAGATCTCCTTCCCACTCCCCGCCGTCCTTCGACATCACGCCCTTGCCGGTCATCGTGCGGCCATCGTCGGCGATCGTGCACGTCCAACGCTGCGAGAAGTCCGGCGAGTCTCTCCACCAGCGCACGACGTTGCCATCCACGGAGACCTCGTATCGTCGAGACACACGCCGCTCGTCGAAGTACTGCATGGACAATGTGCCGAGCGCGTCGTCGCTTCCGATGATCGCGAGGCCGGTGGGAATCTCTGGCTCGTCGATCTCCGAGCGCATGATCAGGAACGCGCCTCCCTCGAGCCACTCGCACGTCATCCGGCCGTGAAACACCGTGTCCTTGACCATCGGATGGGTGCCGACGCTCGTCCACGTGCCGATCAGACGCGCGATCGGCGCGAGTGCCGGGTTCGGAATGTTGGCTTCACCACCGGAGCGCGTCGTCATGCGCGGGCCGAGCCTCGCTTCGGACGACGAACGGCTCTCACCTTCGCGCTCTTTCCTCCGCCGCCGCAGTAGAACCGATCGCCGCCGTCTGACTCGAGCCCCGACACGCCGACACCGGCCGGCAGCTCCAGAATCTCCAGCACTTCTCCGGTGGTGGCATCGATGCGTCGCACGTCGCTCTCCTCGCCTTCCCAGGTTCCGTGCCAGAGCTCTCCATCCACCCACGTCACACCGGTGACGAAGCGGTTGCTCTCGATCGTGCGAAGGATTCTACCAGTCGCCGGATCGATCTGAAAGATCTTCCGATCGCGATGCTGCCCCACCCACAGCGTCCCTTCGGCCCACGCGAGCCCCGAGTCGCCGCCGTTGCCGGGCGCGGGGATCGTCGCGAGCACCTTCCCCGTCTTCGCATCGATCTTCGAGATGACCTTCTCGGCGATCTGATAGAAGTGTTCGCCATCGAACGCCGTCCCCGCATGCGCGGCAACGTCGATCGCCCGCACCATGTCGCCGCTCGCGGGGTCGAACGCCTGAAGCGTGTCGCCCGCGGCGAACCAGACGTGCCGACCGTCGTACGTGACGCCACCCACGTCGTCGACGCCCGGAAACGGCCCGTACTCGCGGACAATCTCTGCCGGTGAAGGATGCATGCCTGATCCTACCCGATCGGGAGCGGCGGGGGGAGTAACAACGTCGTCGTGAATCCCATCACGGGCGGCGCGGTCCAGCGACGCGCACGTCCGCGACCGAGCGCCTGCACCTTGCCCGACGACGCGAGCGATTCGAGCGCGCGCTGCACCGTGCGCTGGCTCATCCCGAGCGCGAGTGCGAGCGCCGACGTCGACCAGGACTCGCCGTCGTCGAGGAAGGCGAGCACCGCGCCGTGCTCCTCGTCGACGGGGCGCGCGAGCACGACGACCTTGCGTGCGTCGAGCGGCACCAGCGTGAACCCGCGCTTCGTCGCGCGCACGTCGGCCATCGTGCGAAGCATCCGGCGCAGTCGCCCGATCTCGACGCGCAGCCGCGCGCGGTGCGACTGGTCGGTGAACTTCGATCCGAACGCGCGCCCGATCAGCGCGTCGCGTCCCGCGTCGCCAGGCCACACTTCCGCCAGCTCGCGCGCGAGCGCGAACAGCACCGGACGCGTCGCGAGCGACACCTCCGCGTCCCCATGATGCACGACATGCCGGCACGCATCCACGACGAACGCGTCCGATGCGAGCAGCGCCTCGACCTCACCGAGCAGAAGTGGCCGCTCCTCGCCTGACGCGAGCCATCGCGCCGCGGGAGTATCCAGAACGCGATGCGCGCTCGCGACCTCCGCCGTGAGCGCGGGGATGCCCGCCTCCCGCACCGCACGCTCCGCTCGCGCGAGCGCGGCGCGCGCCGCCTTCGTATGCAGACGTCGCACCGCGATCCCCGCGACCAACAGCTCGTGCGCCGTCCTCGACGCTGGCGGGAGTACCGACGAGTCCAGCGTGGCAAGCTCACGTTCCGCCTCATGGACGCGGCCGATGAGGAGCAGGCGTCGAATCTCGAGATATCGCGCATGTGCGACGTTGACGCGGTCGCCGTGCTCCTCGAGCGTCTTCCGCGCCGCCTCGAGCGCCTTCGTCGGCCAGCCCAGATCGCGCGACGCGAGCGCGATCTCCGCCTCGGCCACCACGCATCGAGCGCGCGACACCGCCTCTTTCGGTCCGAAGGCACGCGCGGCACTTCGCAGGAGCACTTTCGCGCGCGCGAGGTCGCCGAGCTGCGCCATCGCGATGCCGCGGAGCGCGAGCGCGGGCGCGTCGTCGCGCAGGGCCACGCGCTTGAGCGCGCCGAGCGGGTCGCCCGCAGCGAGCGCGCGGGCGGCGGCGGTGATCAGCGAGTCCATCGAAATCCCGTCACACTTGTCACTCTCATCGCTCGGGCCATCGGCGCTAAGTCTATCTCGTGATCGACGAGACCCAAGTCCTACACACGTGAGAAAGGAGATGGCACCGATGACGACGCAAGCGATGACGAAGCACCTGACCGGCACGCGCGAGGAATGGCTCGCGGCGCGGCTCGAGCTGCTTCAGGCGGAGAAGGAGCACACGCGCCGCAGCGACGAGCTGGCGCAGCGGCGGCAGGAGCTGCCGTGGGTGCGGATCGAGAAGGACTATCGGTTCGACACGGATGCGGGGAGCGCGTCGTTGGCGGATCTCTTCCGCGGACGATCGCAGCTGCTGCTCTATCACTTCATGTTCGGGCCGGACTACAAGGCGGGATGTCCGTCGTGCTCCAGCATCGCCGACGGGTTCAACGGGATCGCCGTGCATCTGGAGAATCACGACGTCGCGTTTGGCGCGGTGTCGCGCGCGCCGCTCGTGAAGCTGCAGGCGTTCAAGCAGCGGATGGGGTGGACGTTTCCGTGGGCGTCGTCGTTCGGCAGCGAGTTCAACACCGACTTCAACGTCCAGTTCACCGAGGAGCAGCAACGCGACGGCAGCATCGAGTACAACTACCGGCGTGAGTCGAGCTGGGAAGTGCGCTCGCTGGGCGGACCCACGCCCGTCGACCTGATCGCATCCCAGAGTGGAACCGACAGGTCCACGTACACGAGAGAGAGACCGGGCGTGAGCGCGTTCGTGCTGGAGGACGGCGTCGTGTACCACAGCTATTCCTCGTATGCGCGCGGCGTGGACAGTCTCTGGGGGATGTACCAGTGGCTCGACCGGGCGCCGCTCGGGCGTAACGAGACGGGGGTGTGGTGGCGCCATCACGACATCTACGCCAACGGCTGATCGGGCGCACGGCGAATGTCTCTCGAGCGCGCGTTCCGGTGGAGGTTGGTTGGCGTCTCGGCGATGCTGTTCGTCGCGAGCGTCGCGCTGACGATCGTCGGGTGCCGCTCCATGTCGGCGATGGGTGAGATGCCGATGCCTGGTGGTTGGACGATGTCGATGGTGTGGTTGCGGATGCCTGGTCAGACGTGGCCCGGCATCGCGACCTCGTTCGTCGGCATGTGGACGGTGATGATGGTGGCGATGATGCTGCCATCATTGGTGCCGGTGTTGTGGCGGTACCGAGAGGCAGTCGGCAGGAGTGGCGGGACGCGGCTCGGTTGGCTCACGACGCTCGTTGGCGTGGCATACTTCGTCGCGTGGACCGCGATGGGCCTCGCGGTCTTCGCACTCGGCATCACGCTCGCGGCGATCGAGATGCGCCTGCCGGCGCTGCCACGTCTCGTTCCGATCATCACTGGCGTGGTCGTGCTGGTCGCCGGCGCCTTCCAGTTCACGTCGTGGAAGGCGCGAT
>JBDTOD010000071.1:0-21785 GCA_039933415.1 bacterium | reverse complement strand
GCGTCGCCGTGCTCGTGACGTTGCGGAACACCACTCGCGAGAGGTCGTCTCCCCGCAACACCACCAGCCCGACGGGAACCAGCGCCATCACAGCGACGGCGATCGCCGCATTGCGCACCACCCGAAGGCCGCGTGCGAACCACGAGCGTGACGGCGCAGCGTTCGTCGCGACGGAACTCTCCTGATCTCGTGCGGCGAGAGCAGCTCGCGCATCCAGCTTTGCGCCGAACACACCCGATGCTCCGCTCGCGCCGAGCTCCCGCACATCGATCTTAATTTGACTCATCTGCGTTACACCGGAGTGGCTTCGAGGGGTCGTGGGAAGCGGAGGCTCGCCTCGATGTCCTCACGCGCGGCAACCATGCGCTCGATCTCGGCCGACACCTCCTCGGCGATCCCGATGTGCGTGGTCAGTCCTTCGAGGGCGGCCGACCCGGCGTGCAGGCGCAGCAGATTGAGCCGGATCGTCTCGAGAGCGCCCACCGCGCCGGTGAGCTTGTCGTGAACGATCTTTCGTTCCTCACGCAACGCGTCGACGTCGTCCGACGTCACGCTCGGACGAGATGATTCGATCGCTGTGTTGAGCTCCTCGTAGCGGCTCCTCAGCATCTGCGCGGCGTGCTGGAGCCGGTTCAACAGCGCCGGCACGTCGCCGAGGGCCTGTCGTGCGTCCTTGGACAGGCTCTCGAAGAGCTGCTCGGCGGCCATGCCGAGCGAGAGCTCGGTCGCGCGATGGGTCATGGCCGCGCCAACCGCTTGACTGCCGCGAAGCTTGCGCGCCACTCTAAACGCGAGCGTGCCGAGTCGGCCCATCCACAACCTCGACCAGAACTCGGTGTCCACGTCACGCCGTGACTGCAGGAACGCCAGATACGCAGTCCCAGAGAGGACCGCAGCGACGACCGCCGCCATCGTTATCGGCACGACGGCGGTGGCGAGCGGTCTGCCACCCGGAATCGCGAGGCCAATCACGATCCCCGGGATCGCGATGGCGCCGAACGAGGCGGAGACACGGGCCACCCAAGCACTAGCCGACTCGAGATGTCTGCTGCCGCCACGCTCCACCGCGCGTTCCTCTCGCGCGTTCTCCAGCTCCGATCTGAATGCGGGCCCGAGGTCGGCGTGCGCGAATCCCAGGCGCAACATTCGGCGTGCTGCGGCCACGGCGAACCCGAATGGCGCGACGGCGAGACCTATCGCGAGCGCGCCGACGGCCTCGCGGATCCCGAACGCGGCCGATAGACCGATCGACGTGATCAGCAGCGCGGTGCTGTAGAGCAGCGTCCCTCCGCCGTCCATGCGACCATTGCGCCGCACGAAGGCGCGCAGCGCAACAGGAAGAGTTCGCTGCTGATCGACCGTCCTGCCGAGCTGCTCGGCCAACGCGTCGGCGCTCGTCGGTCTGTCGGCTGGATTCTTGGCGAGACACTGATCGACGAGCGACGCGAGCCTGCGTGGTACGGCGAGGCCGAGTGAAGCGAGCGAAGGCGGCAACTCACTCACCTGGCGGGCCAGCACCTCCGTCGCGCTCCGACCTACGAACGGCGGACGACCCGAGAACGCATAGAACGCCGTCGCGCCGAGTCCGTACAGATCCGAGCGCGCGTCGATGGTTGCGCCGAGCGCCTGCTCGGGACTCATGAACTCGGGCGTGCCACTGACGCCGTCGCCGGTGGCGTCGCCCATGACCGCAGCGATGCCGAAGTCGGCGACGAGCGCGCGCCCCGTCGACGACTCAATGAGAATGTTGTCCGGCTTCACGTCGCGGTGCACGACGCCGACGGAGTGCGCGTATCCGAGGGCCCACGCCACTTCGCGCAGCACGCGCACGGCGTCGCTTGCGGAGAGCGGCCCTCGGCTCTGCACGCGCTCAGCCAGGGTCTTCCCTTCGACGAACGACATGACGAAGAAGACGAAGCCGTCGACCTGCTCGACGGCATGGATGGGAATGATGTGGGGATGGGACAGCTTCGCCGCGAGTCGTGCCTCGCCAAGGAAGCGTTCGCGCAATTCCGGGCGATCAGCCTTCTCGGGTGGCAGGAGCTTGATTGCCACCAGCCTGTCGAGGTGGACCTCGCGAGCGAGGTAGACGACGCCCATGCCGCCGCGTCCCAGCTCGCGGAGGATGGAGTATCTCCCAGCGAGTGCCAGTTGAAAGGCAAGAAAGAGTGGGTCGGGAGCGCCGGCCAGTGCCATGTGCATCCTGATAGTCGGGGGGCAAGGGATGGACGGCTCGGCGTCGGACCACGCAACCGGTGGATCCCTTGATCACGGATCGCATCGGGTCCAGTTCATTCGCGGCCTGCAAGGCGACGACCCGAAGTACTACAAGACGATCGCACCGTGAAGCACTTCGCCGTGCACTCGGGACCCGAGCCCAAGCGCCACACCTTCGACGCGGTGGTGAGCGAGCGCGATCTACGCGAGAGCTACCTGCCGCACTTCGAGACGACGATCAAGGAAACGAAGCCGTACACGCTCATGTGCGCGTACAACCGCATCGATGCGAGGCTCCCTACGGCAGCGATCGGCTCCTCGGGATCCTCCGGAGCGTGTGGAAGTTTTCCGGCTGCACCGTCTCCGACTGTCGCGCCATCGCCGACAGCTACCTAAATCACGACAACGTTACTGCCGCCAGCACCATACTCGCGCCTGAGTTCTCGAGCCTGCTGCTCTAGTGCCTCACGCTCGTGCAACTGAACAACTACACGTGAATGAGCCTCGTGGATGTGCGCTCCACATTCATGGTGTGCCGGCCGAGCGCGTCGTCAGCCGCCAGACTGGGACCGACTCGACGACGCTCGCTTCGCAATCGGCAGCCGCACGACGAGCTCGTTCCCGACGTGGTCGACTCGCCCACCGTGCACCTGCACTGCGCGAATCGCGGCAGCCACCTGCACGGAGACGGGCAGGCGACCCCCACCACCCAGCGTGATGACGACCGCCTCGTCGCTCTTCGTCACCGCCGCGTCGACGTGCGCACCAGCCGACGCACCCTGGATCGACGCGCGGCAGATGGTCACCAGCGCATCCTGAAGCCGAACTCGATCACCGGTCACCGACGGCAAGAGTGGATCGATCCGAACCTCGAGCGAGGCGGGAACGCCGTCGGCCGTCGCGGCAAGCATCGGGCGGATGGCGCGCATCAGCTCCGATGGCTTGAGCTGATCCTCGCGAAGCGACTTCTCGCCCAGATCCAGCTCGGCGAGATGGCGCAACTGGATCATGTCCGCATCCACGGCGTCTGCCGCGGCCCGCGCGGCGCCGAGCATCTCTTCCTGATTCTCGTTCAACTCGCCGAAACGGTTCTCCAGCAGGATGTGGAGAGGAAGTCTCACGTCTTCGAGGCGCAGGGCCATCGCGTCCGTGATCGCGATCAGCATGGTGGCATAGTCGTGCACACGCCGCTCGGAGCTCAGCGCGCCGTCCGCTCGTGAGCTCTCGGCCACTTCGACGGCATTGCTCAGGCGTCCGAGCACGTGCTCGATGGCGTCGAGCTCGTCGGCCGGAGCTCCCGCGGCCGTGCTGGACGAGGAGCCCGCGAGCCGCTCGATGCGTCGCGCGACGTACCGCGCGTTCGACCACGTGATCACCAACGTAATGCCGACGGCGATCGCTCCCCCGATCAGGACGACCAGGGGCGCCGTGTGCTCGTACTGCCCCCAGTACATCAACGCCCCCACGAGCAGAAAGCCGACGATGCTTGGGAGCATGGTGAGGTACAGGCGCGCGCCGATCTTCATGACGCGCCGCCGGTGCTCGGCTTCACTTCGAATGAGACCACGAGCACGTCGAGGCCCTGCGTATTGTGGACGAGCCGGTCCACGATCGACCCCTTGAGCAGGTGCTCGACTCGAGAGCGCTTGCTCTGTCCGACGATGAGCAAGCTGACGCCGCGCTTCTCGGCGAAGCGGCAGAGCGCATCGGCGACGTCGGCGCCTTCCAGCTTCACCACTTCGGCGCCCATCGACTGCGCGAGTTGAATGTTCCCGACCAGCGTGCGCTGCACCGTGCTGTCGATGCGGTCCGCGCGTTCCTCCGGCGTCTGCACGTAGACGCAGAACCAATCCGAGTTGAGGCGTCCCGCGATCCGGCTCGCCTTGCGCAGCAGCGCGGCGGTATACGGCGGATTGCTGGACATCGCGACCATCACGCGCTCCGCGGTACGCGGCGCCACGGCCGGGCTCTCGCCCGTCTCTCGGCGCGCGAACTCCTCGCGCGACCGATCGACCGCTCCCGCCACCTCGCGCAGCGCGAGCTCACGCAGGGTGGTGAGGTTCTCGTCGGTGAAGAAGTTGCGCAGCGCCGCCTCGACCTTGTCGGGCGCGTAGATCTTTCCGTCCCGAAGACGCTGGCGAAGATCGTCGCTCGAGATGTCGAGGTTGACGACCTGGTCCGACGACGCCACCACCCAGTCGGGGACGGTCTCTCGCACCGTGACGCCGAGCGTCGATGCCACCACATCGTTCAACGACTCGACGTGCTGGACGTTCACCGCGGAGATGACGTTGATCCCCTCATCCAGCAGCTGCATCACGTCTTCCCAGCGCTTGCGGTGGAGCGCGCCTGGTACGTTGCTGTGCGCGAGCTCGTCGACCACGGCAATGCGGGGCCGGCGCGCGATGACGGCGTCGACATCCATCTCCTCGAGCGTGACTCCGCGATAGGCAATCTGCCGTCGCGGCACGATCTCGATGTCAGCGAGCTGCGCCTCCGTCTCCACTCGTCCGTGCGTCTCGACGAACGCGATGACAACGTCGATGCCGCGGCGCCGGAGCTCGTGCGCCTCGGTGATCATGCGGTAGGTCTTCCCCGTGCCGGCCGCCGACCCGATGTACAGCTTGAGCGTGCCTCGCTCGCGGCGTGTCACCGACTCTTTCCGGAACCGGGCCGGGTGAAGGCGCTGTCGAGCGCGATGTTGAGGAGCAGCACGTTGACGCGGGGCTCGCCGAAGAAGCCGAACTGCCGCCCTTCCACGTGCGCGCTGACGAGCGCGTCAATCGAGCCGGGCGATGCGCCTCGGGCCGTCGCGACCCGCCCCACCTGAAGCCGTGCATTGGCCGGCGAGATATGTGGGTCGAGCCCCGACGCCGACGACGTCACCATGTCGCCGGGAATGTGCCCCCTGATGGCGCCGTCGCTCGCGACGACGCCGTCGACCGCCTGCGCCACGAGGGTATCGGCGAGCTTGCGGTCGGTCGGCCCCTTGTTCGTGCCGCCCGATGCGGTGCCGTCGTAGCCAGCGCCGGCGGCGGAGGGACGCGAGTGGAAGTAGTAGGGCTGCGTGAACGCCTGCCCGATGAGGGCACTGCCGACGACCTTCCCGTTCACCGTGACGAGCGAGCCGTTGGCCTGACGATGAAACAGCGTCTGGGCGACCACGGTCACGATGCCGGGATAGAGGAAGCCGGTGAGCAGGCAGAGCACCAGCGTCATGATGAGCGCGGGACGAAGTTGATTGCGAAGCATGATCGCGTCCTAGACGAGATGGGTGAGCACGAGCAGCACGTCGATCACCTTGATGCCGACGAACGGCACGACCAGACCGCCGAGGCCGTAGACGACGAGATTGCGGCGCAGGATCGTCGCTGCCGGTGCGGGGCGGTAGCGGACGCCCCGCAAGGCCAGCGGGATGAGCGCAATGATGATCAACGCGTTGAAGATCACACTCGCGAGAATCGCCGACTGCGACGAGTGCAGCCGCATGACGTTCAGCGCGACGAGCGGCGGATACGTGACGACGAACATTGCCGGGATGATCGCGAAATACTTGGCGACGTCGTTCGCGATGGAGAAGGTGGTGAGCGAACCCCGAGTCATGAGCAGCTGCTTTCCGATCTCGACGACCTCGATCAGCTTGGTCGGGTTGGAGTCGAGGTCGATCATGTTCCCCGCCTCCTTCGCGGCCTGGGTGCCGGTGTTCATCGCGACGCCGACGTCGGCCTGCGCGAGCGCGGGCGCGTCGTTGGTGCCATCGCCGGTCATCGCCACGAGCTTGCCGCCGCTCTGCTCGCGCTTGATCAGCGCCATCTTGTCCTCCGGCGTCGCCTCGGCGAGAAAGTCATCCACGCCCGCCTCCTGCGCGATCGACGCCGCGGTGAGTGGGTTGTCGCCCGTGATCATGACGGTGCGGATCCCCATGGCGCGCAGGCGGTCGAACCGCTCGCGCATCCCGCCCTTGACGATGTCCTTGAGATAGATCGCGCCGAGCACGCGCGCCGAGTCGCCACGCCGCTCGGCAACGACGAGCGGCGTGCCGCCCTCGTTCGCGACGCGCGTGACGATCGCCTCGAGGTCGGAGGGAATGGCGCCGCCCTGCTCCTTCACCCATCGCGCGATCGAATCGCCCGCGCCCTTCCGGATGGACGTGGTGCCATTGTTCACGCCGCTCATGCGGGTCGTCGCGCTGAACGGGACGAACTCGAGACCCGACGCGTCGCGCGCGCGCAGGCCGAACTTCTCCTTGGCGAGCACCACGATGCTCCGCCCTTCGGGTGTCTCGTCAGGAAGCGAGGAGAGCTGCGCGCGATCGGCGAGATCGTCCAGCGTGACGTCGGTGACGGGGAGAAACTCCGAAGCCTGGCGGTTGCCCAGGGTGATCGTTCCGGTCTTGTCGAGCAGCAGCGTATTCACGTCGCCTGCCGCCTCGACGGCGCGGCCACTCATGGCGATGACGTTCTGCTGAATCATCCGATCCATCCCGGCGATGCCGATGGCCGAGAGCAGGCCGCCGATCGTCGTCGGGATGAGGCAGACGAGCAGCGCGATCAGCACGGGGATCGGCACTCGTGCGCCAGCATAGATCGCAAAGGGCTGCAGCGTGACGACGGCGAGCAGAAAGATGATCGTGAGCCCCGACAGCAGGATCGTGAGCGCGATCTCGTTCGGCGTCTTCTGCCGTGACGCGCCTTCGACAAGGGCAATCATCCGGTCGAGGAAGGTCTCGCCCGGGTTGGCGCTGATGCGGATGACGAGATAGTCGGACAATACTTTCGTTCCTCCGGTCACGGCGGAGCGGTCGCCACCGCTTTCGCGGACGACCGGCGCGGACTCGCCCGTGATGGCGGATTCGTCCACCGACGCCACGCCGTCGACGACCTCGCCGTCGCTCGGGATCACGTCGCCCGGGAGACAGAGCACCAGATCGCCGCGACGGAGGTCGGGCGCAGCGACGACGGTGGTGCTGGTCCGGTCACCGGGCGTGACGAGACGCTTCGCCGTCGTTTCGGTGCGCGACTTCCGCAGCGTATCGGCCTGCGCCTTGCCGCGCCCCTCGGCCATCGCTTCGGCGAAGTTGGCGAACAGCACGGTGAACCAGAGCCAGATCGCGATCTGAAGGGTGAACCCGGTGTCGCTCTTGCCGCCGGTCAGGTCGCGTAGCAGCACGAGCGTCGTGAGCACGCTGCCGATCAGCACGACGAACATCACCGGGTTCCGCACCATGTGGCGCGGCGCGAGCTTCGTGAACGCGTCGCCGATCGCGCGGCGAACGATCGGTGGGTCGAACAGGGGTCGTTTCTGGGTCGCCATCTTAGAACAAGCTCCCTGCACCCATGAACAGGTGCTCGACGATCGGCCCCAGGGCGAGTGCCGGGAAGAAGGTGAGGGCGCCGACGATGAGGATGACGCCGATGAGCAGCAGGACGAAGAGCGGCCCCGTCACGGGAAACGTGCCGGCGGTTTCCGGAGCCACCTTCTTGTCCGCCATGAACCCGGCCAGCGCGAGCACGGGGACTGTCAGCGCGAAGCGGCCGAACAGCATCGCGACGGCGAGCATCGTGTTGTAGTAGTACGTCGAGCCCGTCAGGCCGGCGAAGGCGCTTCCGTTGTTGCCGAACGCGGAGCTGAACGCGTAGAGAATCTCGGAGAAGCCGTGCGGCCCCGCGTTGTTCAACCCTTTGAGCCCGTCCGGCAGCACGACCGACACGCCAGTCATGACGAGGATCACCAGCGACGAGAGCAAGGCGAACAGCATCGCCATCTGGACCTCGCGCGCCTGGATCTTCTTGCCCAGATACTCGGGCGTGCGCCCGACCATCAGGCCGGCGATGAACACGCTGAGGACCACCATGACGAGCATGCCGTAGAGTCCCGCCCCCACGCCGCCGAAGACGATCTCACCGAGCTGGATGTTGACGAGCGGTACGAGTCCGCCGAGCGGAGTGAAGGAGTCGTGCATGGAGTTCACCGCGCCGCACGATGCGTCAGTCGTCACGGTGGCGAACAGCGCGGAGCTGGCGATGCCGAACCGCACTTCCTTTCCTTCCATGTTGCCGCCCGACTGCGTCGCGCTCGCCGCCACCTCAACACCGTGCGCGGCGTGCAGCGGGTTGCCGCGCGCTTCTGCCCAGTACGCGACGCTCACGCCGGAGAAGAAGAGCACGAACATCGCGGCCCACACTGCCCAGCCATGCCGGAGGTTCCCGACCATCTTCCCGAACATCCATACCAGCCCGCTCGGGATGGCGAAGATGAGGAACGTCGCGATGAAGTTGCTCCATGGCGTCGGGTTCTCGAACGGATGGGCCGAGTTGGCGTTGAAGAAGCCGCCGCCGTTGGTGCCGAGCTGCTTGATGACTTCCTGGCTGGCCACCGGACCCATCGCGAGGATCTGCTTCGCGCCCTCGAGCGTGGTCAGCTCCACGTACGAGGCGAAGTTCTGGATGACGCCCTGCTGCACCAGCACGAGCGACAGGGCCAGCGACGCCGGCAGCAGCACGTACAGCGTGCCGCGCAGGAGATCCGCCCAGAAGTTGCCGAGCGTTCCCGCCGACCGGCGGGCCAATCCGCGCACCACGGCGACCGCGATCGCCATGCCGACGGCCGCCGACACGAAGTTGTGAAACGCGAGCTGGGTCATCTGCGAGAAGTACGACATCGTCGACTCGCCGGCGTACGACTGCCAGTTGGTGTTCGTCGTGAACGACGCCGCCGTCTCGAACGCTTGCCGGTCGGTGACGGCGGGAAGGTGCTGCGGATTGAACGGCAGGCGATGCTGTAGTCGGAGCGCAGCGTAGGTGAGCAGCATCGTGACCAGCGAGAACAGCAGCATCGACGCGGTGTATCGCGTCCAATGCTGGTCCTCTTTTGGATCGACGCCGCACATCCCGTAGATGCCGCGCTCGATGGGTGCCAGCCACTGGACGCGGCCCTCGTAGACGGCCGCCAGGTACAGACCGAGCGGCTTGGCGACAGCGAGGATGGCGGCGCTGAACAGCAGGATCTGCAGCCAGCCATTGATGGTCATGTCAGAATTTCTCGGGCCGGAGAAGGGTGTACACCAGATACGCGAGCACCGCGGCGGTGACGACGAGCGTGATGACCGACTCGGCGCTCACGGCTTCGGCTCCGGCGACGCGGCCACGTGCTCTGCGGAACGGCCGAGCGTTTCGCAGAACGCGACGTAGCCGAGCATGAGCGCGAAGAAGACGAGCGTCACGATGAGGTAAATGACGTCGAGCATTGGGATGCCTTTGCATGGGCTCAGGCGGTGACGACATGCCTGCGTGCGTCTCGAGCATGTCTCGAGACGTCCTGAAAGCGCGTCTCCTCTACACGCGTAGAGGATGCGCTCACAGGCTAACGCCAGAGCCATAAGCGAGGCATCGAGCGCGGTGCGCCGCCGTATAAATGTTTTGTAAGGCTTCCTGCGACGGAGTCGAGCTCCGCGACGGGCGTTCGTCGCTACGCTGGTCGCCGCAGCGCGCCCGAGGGAACGGTGAGCGTGAAGCGGCTGCCGCCACCGTCGCGCGGCTCGTAGGTGAGCGCGCCATGCTGCGCCTCGGTGAGCTGACGAGCGATCGACAGCCCCAGCCCGGTGCCGCGAATGCCATCGGGAATCACCCGCGCACGATAGAACGGCTCGAAGATGCGCTCGGCATCGCTCGCGGCGATTCCATATCCCTGGTCCTCGACGACGAAGTGCACGCTGCCGCCGATGCGCTGTGCACGCAGCGCGACCCGCGCGCCATCGGGCGAGTATTTCAGCGCGTTCTCGAGCAGATTGGTCAGCGCACGCACCGTGTGGGCGAAGTCGAACGTACCGACGAGAATCTCGCCGTCGCTCACGATGTCCACCTCGATGCGCCCGTGCCCGTTCGCCGATTCGACTCGGTCGAGTGCGGCACCGATCACGTCGTCGACCGTGTTCAGCTCGATGTTGAGGCGTACTATCCCCGCGTTGAGCTGGGACAGCTCGAGCAGGTCGTCGACGAGCGCGGTAAGTCGGTCGGCCTCCTGCTCGATCGTATGCGCCCGGAGCGGGTCGCCTCCATGCCAGACTTCGTGCGCGATTCCCTTGATGGCCGTCAGCGGCGTTCTGAGATCGTGCGAGACCGAGGCGAGCAGTGAGTCCTTCAAGCGGTCCGCGCGAAGGAGGGCCTCGGTCTGCTCCGCCGCCTCGGACAGCCGGACACGCTCGGCGCCGAGCGCCGCATAGTACGCGAGCGCGCCGAGCACACGGCGTTGGTCCTCGCTCAGGCTGAACGGCGTGTGGCAGGCGAGACGGAGCGCGCCCACGACGCGGCCCTGCACCTGAAGAGGGATGCCGAGCGCGCGCAGATCCGCGAGCGTTGCGCCGGACTGCTCCACCGTGGCCTTCCGTAGGGCGGCGGGGATCAACGAGAGCGTCCCATCGCCTCGTTCGGCGGTCGGCTCGGCATGCTCCACCGTGTGAGACAGCAAGCCCGAGTCCGGCACTTCCTCCTCGTGCTTCGGCGCACTGCCCGCCAGCCTCAGGCCATTGGCATCGCCACGAAGATAGATGTCGCACACGTCGGCCCCCATCGCCTCGCGGATGACCATCGCGATCGCGTCGAGCGCGTCCTCCGCTCGAGGCGCATTCAGGTTCTCCGCGCCCAGTGTGGCGATCCGGTCGATCTCGTCGGCGCGGCGCTCGGCGAGATCCGTCTGCTTGCGCGCGCGCTCCAGCAGTTGCGCCGCGGTCACTCCGGTGATGAGAAACGCGACGAGCACCATCCAGTCGAGTGGGTCGGCGACGAGCAGCGTGTTGTAGGGCGTGAGGAAGAACCAGTTGAACAGCAGAAAGGCCGCCCCGGCAAGCGCCAGCCCCAATGCCCGACCGCCCGCGGAACTTCCCCACAGCACGACGAGGAGAAACGCCAGCGTGACGTGCGCCTTGTCGAGGCGATCACGCTGGCTCAGCAGTCCGGCGCCGACGAGCACGAGCACGCCGAGCCACACCAGCCAGAGGCGAATGCGGCCGGCGCTCACGATCGCCATCGCCTAGTCGCCGTACTCGAACCGATATCCGACCGCGGACTCCGTCCGAATCAACCGAGGGCGGACCGGGTCGAGCTCGAGCTTTCGGCGGAGCTGACCGACGTAGACGCGCAGATACTGCTTCTCATCGCCGATCACATCGGCGCCCCAGACGGCTCGGAAGAGCTGCGAGTGGGTGAGCGTCTGCCCGGCATGCGCGATGAACACGCGGAGAAGGTTCCATTCCGTCGGCGTGAGGTGAACGTCACCCGTGGAGGACTTGAGGGTGCGTCCGACGAGGTCCAGGGTCAGATGGCCCAGCGAGATCACCGACTCTTGGCGTCCGCCCGACGAACGGGATGCCGCGCGTCGCAACTGCGCACGAATGCGCGCGGTGAGCTCGAGCGTGCTGAACGGCTTCGTGACATAGTCGTCGGCCCCCGCATCGAGCAGCTTTTCCTTCTCACGGTCCGAGTTCCGCGCCGACAGCACGATGATCGGTGCCGTGGTGAAGGTTCGAAGATCGCGGCAGATGTCGGCGCCATCGCGGTCCGGAAGGCCGAGATCCAGGATGATCAGCGCGGGCCGTTCCGCCGCGGCCATGTCGACGCCGGCGGCGCCCGTCGACGCTTCCACCACCCGGTAGGGAAGCGCGGCCATCGCGTTCCGCACGACTCGGCGGATCTGCGGCTCGTCGTCGACCACGAGGACGACGTCGCCTGCCGGTGACTCGACGCGAGGGCCGGACATCAGCTGCTGCACCGCGCGCGAAGCAGGGCGGTGCGTTCACGTTCCACGTCGAGTCTCACGTCGAGTCTCACGTCAGGACGCAACCGCGATCGCCGGCTCCTCGTCATCAAGCGCTCCCTCGTAGTCGAGTCGGTCCCGCAGTCGATAGGCATGGCCGACGAGGTAGGGGATCGCGATCACCACGACGTTCGGCTTGAAGAGAAACGCCGTGCGAATGTACAGCGCCGTCTTGTCGTGCAGCAGCTCCCACCAGTGCTTCGGCACGATCTCCGGAACGATGACGGTCACGAGCTGACCCGGGCTCACCATGCTCAAGTTGTCGACGAACTCGACCAGTGGCTTGAGCACGGAGCGATACGGCGACGGAACGATCTCGAGGGGGACACCGATGTCCCACTCCTCCCACACGGTCCGCATCCGCTCGCTGTCGCGCATGTCCACCTCCACGCAGACGGCGATCACCTCCTCGGAGATCGTCGTCGCGTACACCAGCGCCGCGGATGTGGCCTTCGTGATTCCGTTGACCGGCACGATGACCGTATGGTGCAGCGGCGTGATGGGGCTCTGGCCGGTGAACCGGATGTCCGCGACGAATGCCGTGCAATGCCCGTGAATCTTCCTGAGGATGAGGCGACCAACGCGAGGCTGACGATGCTGTTCGAGAGCGCGACGCGGTCGCCCCGTACATCGCCATGAGCCTCGCGTTCGCGACGAATGCGGCCGCGCGACTGCGGCGCTTTCACTCCGGTGCCCGAGTGCCATCGCGCTCGATGCTGCCGCAGCGCGGCCAGCAGAACGGCGCAGCAACGTCCCTGCGCCGCTCACGCGTCTGGCTCCGACGCAGGATGACAGCTAGGTTCGGGGCGGCGCCCGCCACCTTCTGTCCTGGAGCACGCTCGTGAACCGTTCGCGTCCGCTTCTCTTCCTCTTGTTCGCCGCCAGCGTCGTCGCCCCACACACATCGCCCGCCCAGACACCCGCCTACAAGAACGAATCCCTCCCCTTCGACGCGCGCGTCGCCGATCTGGTCGGCCGCATGACGCTCGAAGAGAAGGTCTCACAGATGAAGGACGTCGCGCCACCGATCGAGCGGCTCGGCATCCCCGCCTACAACTGGTGGAACGAAGCGCTTCACGGCGTTGCGCGCTCCGGCCTCGCAACAGTGTTCCCGCAAGCGATCGGTCTCGCCGCGACGTTCGACGACAGCACGATCTTCCGCGCGGCAAGCGTCATCTCGGATGAGGCGCGCGCCAAGTACCACGACTACATCAGACGCGATAGCCACGGCCGCTACCAGGGGCTCACCTTCTGGTCGCCGAACATCAACATCTTCCGCGACCCGCGCTGGGGCCGCGGCCAGGAGACCTACGGCGAGGATCCCTTCCTCACCGGCACGCTCGGCGTCCAGTTCATCAGAGGTCTCCAGGGCAACGACCCGAAATATTTCAAGACGGTCGCGACGGTGAAGCACTTCGCCGTGCACTCGGGGCCCGAGCCCGAGCGCCACGCGTTCGACGCAATCGTGAGCGAGCGCGATCTGCGCGAGACGTATCTGCCGCAGTTCGAGATGGGGATCCGCGAAGGGCACGCGTATTCGCTGATGTGCGCGTACAACCGCATCGGTGGCCACGCGGCGTGCGCCAGCGATCCCCTGCTGAAAGACATCCTGCGCGGCGAGTGGGGATTCAAGGGCTACATCGTCTCCGACTGCGGCGCGATCGACGACATCTATCTCCGTCACAAAGTCGCGCCAACGGCGGCGGCCGCCGCCGCCCTCGCCGTGAAGTCGGGCACTGATCTCGACTGCGGCCGCGTCTATCCGAACCTGGTCGACGCGGTCAAGCAGGGACTCATCACGGAGAAGGAGATCGATGTCTCCGTGAAGCGGCTCTTCCTCGCACGCTTTCGGCTCGGGATGTTCGACGCGCCCGAGCACGTGAAGTGGGCGCGGACGCCGCTCTCCGAGCTCGACGCGCCGTCGCACAAGACGCTCGCGCGCGAAGTCACGCGCAAGTCGATCGTCCTGCTCAAGAACGAGCGCAACGCGCTTCCGCTCCGCAAAGACCTCGGTACCATCGCCGTCATCGGCCCCAACGCCGACCAGAAGGAGATGCTGCTCGGCAACTACAACGGGCTTCCCTCCGATCCGGTCACGCCGCTCCGCGGTATCCGCGAGGCTGTGTCCAGGTCGACGCGCGTGTTGTACGCCCGCGGCTCGGAGCTGGCCGACAGCTTCCCCGTGCTCGAGGTGATGCCGTCGGCGGTGCTCTCCACGCCCGACGGCGCGCCAGGGCTGCGCGCCGAGTACTACGCGAGCCGGACGATGGATGGAACGCCGGTGATGTCGCGTAACGAGCCAACGCTCGAGGTGGACTGGGCCGAAGGCGCGCCGCGCGCCGACATGAAGGCGGACGACTTCGGCGTGAAGTGGTCGACGACGTTCCGTCCGCCCACCACGGGCCCATACCGGATCGGCGCCGCGGGCACGATGAAGCTCCGGCTCTTCTTCGACGACAGCGTGATCGCGCGCTCCACTTACCCGCAGCGCGACGACGAGTACCCTGATCCGCGCATGGCGCAGAGCCGCACCATGCAGCTCGAGGGCGGCCGCTCCTACCGCATCCGCGTCGAGGCACGCGAGTCGTACGGCGACGCACAACTTCGGCTCGTCTGGTCGTCGCCGAGCACGACGCTACAGGACGAGGCGGTGAAGATCGCGCTGCAGGCCGACGCCGTCGTGATGTTCCTCGGCCTCACCGCTCGGCTCGAGGGCGAGGAGATGCCGGTGCAGATCGAGGGGTTCCGCGGCGGAGACCGTACCACGATCGAGCTGCCCGCCGTGCAGCAGCGCCTGCTCGAAGCGATTGTCGCCGTCGGCAAACCGATCACGCTGGTGCTCATGAACGGCAGCGCGCTCGCAGTGAACTGGGCGCAGGCGAACGTGCCGGCGATCGTCGAGGCCTGGTATCCTGGGCAAGCGGGCGGCAGCGCGATCGCCGACGTCCTGTTCGGCGACTACAATCCGGCCGGCCGTCTTCCGATAACGTTCTACAAGGACGTGAAGGACGTCCCGCCCTTCGACGACTACGCGATGGAGGGGCGCACTTATCGCTTCTTCGAGGGCACGCCGCTCTATCCGTTCGGCCACGGGCTGAGCTACACGACCTTCACGTACAAGAACCTTCGCGCGAGCGCGCCGAGCGTGGCGGCGAACGGCCATGTGACCGTGCGCGTCGACGTGACCAACAGCGGCACGCGCGCGGGCGACGAGGTGGTGCAGCTCTACGCGCAGCACACGGGCTCCAAGGTCGAGCGACCGATCAAGGATCTGCGCGGTTTCCGGCGCATCACGCTCCAAGCCGGCGAGACGAAGACGGTGCGCTTCCCGCTCGCCGCCTCGTCGCTCGCGTACTGGAACGCGACGGCGAAGAAGTGGTTCGTCGAGGCCGAGCCGGTGAAGTTGCTGGTCGGCGCCTCGTCAGGGGACATCCGGCTGGAACGGACGATCCGCACATCCGCCGGCACAGCGAACCGCTGAGCCGTCAACATTCCATACTCTCCGATGCGACGATTCACTCTCACCGCGCTCGCGGTGATGCTGGCCGCACCCGCGCAACTCGCACTCGCGCAGCGCGCACCCGCGCAACCCGCGGACGCGCCCCGCGACGACGCGCGCTTTTCGTTCTACGACCGCGGCCCGTACCGGCCCAGCGTGCCGACGCCGGACTCCATTCTCGGCTACGCGATCGGAGAGAGCAATACGCAGTACGCGAGTCAGGAGCGCGTGCTCCTCGCCATCGCCAACGCGGCGAAGGACCGCGTGCGTGTCGAGGAGTTCGTTACCACGCCGGAGCGCCGGCCGATGCGGCTCTACCTCGTGTCGTCGCCGGAGAACATCGCTCGGCTCGACGCGATCCGCGGCGATCTCGATCGCCTGGCCGACCCGCGCGGCATCTCGACGACCGACGCCGATGCGATCGCCGCGCGCACGCCGCCCGTCGTGTGGATCTCGGGATCCGTGCACGGCAACGAGTCGCCCGGCTTCGAGACGAGCATGCAACTCCTCTACCAGCTCGCGGCGAGCGACGAGCCGGCGACGCTCGCCGCGCTGAGGAACGCGATCGTCATCATCAATCCGAGCTCGAATCCCGACGGCCACGAGCGCTTCGCCGTCTGGTACAACTCGATGAGCGTCGGATCGCCCGAGCCGCGCTCGCTCGAACACAGCGAGCCGTGGAGCATCCTCGGCCGGTACAACCACTACCGGTTCGACATGAACCGCGACCTCATCGCCACCACCCAGCGCGAGGTGCAGGGCATCGTGCGGATGATGCTCAAGTGGCATCCGATGGTCGCCGTCGATCTGCACGGCCAGGTGGCGACCTACTTTTTCCCGCCCGCCGCGCGGCCGGTGAACAACAACATTGTCGGCGAGGCGGGCAAGTGGCTCGACGCGTTCGGCAAAGCCAACGCGCAGGCGTTCGACAAGTATGGGTGGATGTATTACTCGCGCGACGTATTCGACCTCTACTACCCGGGCTACTACGACACCTGGCCGTCGCTCAACGGCGCGATCGGGATGACGTTCGAGACCGATGGCGGCGGCTGGAAAGGACTGCTCTGGCGTCGTCCCGACGGATCGTTGCTCTCCTTCCGCGATGGCATCGCCAAGCACTTCGTGTCCTCGCTCGCCACGATCGAGACCACCGCGTCGCGCGCGGCGGAGCGCGTTCGCGACTTCGTCGCTTTCCGCCGACAGGCTGTCAGCGACGGACGCGCTGGCCCGCTGCGTCGCGTCGTGCTCGTGCCCGGCAAGGATCCCGCGCGCGCCGCCGAGCTGGCGACGACGCTCGTGCGCTCCGGCATAGAGGTGCGCCGCGCGAGTGGCCCCTTCGACGTCTCGCGCGCGCATGCGTACGCCGACGATGCCGTCGGTTCGCGAAGATTCGAGCCTGGCGCATACGTGATCGACATCGCGCAGCCGCAAGGCAAAGTCGCGCGCGCGATCCTCGAGCCATCGTCTGAGCTGGATCCCGTGTTCGCGCAGGCGCAGATCGCGAAGTTCCAGCGCAACCATCGGCGCGGCAAAAAGTCGGAGAGCGAAGGCTACGAATTCTACGACATCACCGCCTGGTCGCTCCCCGTCGCGTTCGGCGTGGAGTCGTACTGGACGGACGACACCAGTCCGGTGAGCGGCGACCTGCTCACGCTTCCCACCGACGAGTCTGCGCCAGGTCGGCGGGTCGGCGGCGAGCTGCTTGCGGTCGACGTACGGGGAGGAGTGGTATCCGGGCGCAATGCGACATCGGGCTATCTGTTCGGTCCCGAGCGAAGCGGCGCGTCGCGCCTCGCCTACCAGCTGCTGCGCGAAGGCTTTCGCGTCTCCGTTGCGTCGGAGCCGCTCGAAGCGGGGGGTCGTCAGTGGTCGCGCGGCAGCTACGTCGCCCTCGTCGCGCGCAACGACAGCTCGCTCGCCGCACGCATCGATGCGCTCGCGCGCGAGAGCGGCGTGGAAGTCGCCGGCGTGAGCTCGGCGCAGACGTCGACCGCGCAGTTCGGCATCGGTTCCGAGTCGGTGCTGCCGATCCCCGCACCGAACATCGCCGTCGTGGCCGATGACGGCGTGTCGCAGACCTCCTATGGCGCGATCTGGTACACACTCGAGCGGCGCTACGGTGTGCGCTTCACGCCCATCGGGACGGGCACGCTCGGCGGCGACCTCTCACGCTACACCGCCATCCTGCTTCCGTCCGGCAGCTACGATTCACGCATCTCGAAGGAGACCGTGGATCACCTCAAGGGCTGGGTGCGCGCCGGCGGCACGCTCGTCACGATGGGCGCCGCCACCGAGTGGGCAGCCGAAGAGAGCGTCGGACTGACGACCGCGCGCAAGGTCGCCGAGGCGGAGCCAAAACCCGATGCACCCGCCGCGGCCACGCCGAGCACTGCGACGACAGCGGCCGCGAAGGCCGCCGCCAAGCCCGCCGCGGCGACACCGCCGCCGGATCGTCTCGCCGAAGAGCTGATCCCGTTCCAGAGTACCTCGGCCAGCCCGAACAATCCCGAAGCGGTTCCAGGCATCCACGTCGACGTCCTGCTCGATCGCACCCACTGGCTCACCGCCGGCTACGATGCGCCGCGCCTCACCGTGCTGCTCGAGGGCGATCTCTTTCTCAAGCCGTCGAAGGAGGGAGCGAACGTCGCCGTCTTTCCGAGCACTGGCCCACTGGTGCGCGCCGGCTTCACGTGGCCCAACAACACCGAGCGCCTGCTGCGCGGTACCTCGCTCATCGTCGACGAACCGACCGGCAGCGGCCACGTGGTGCTGTTCACGAACGAGCCGATGTTCAGGGGCTGGTGGCGCGCGATGGACAAGCTGGTGATGAATGCGCTGGTGTTGGGCGGGGCGAACTAGGGACGGTTGATCGGTTGATCGGTGGGGCGGTTGATCATTACCGCGGTGCGATCAACCGCGGTTCCGATCAACCGCCGTTCTTGCGCGCATCTCCGGTTCGATCTCGAAACGGATCGGCATGTAGTCGCGAATCCCCTGCACGCGCGGCATGGGCGGCATGGCCGGCATCGGAGCCAGCGGCGCCATGGCTGGCATCGGCGGCATGTCGGGGAAGTACCACTGACCGCCGCCGAACATGCGGGAGCGCGGCAGATCGCCCGCGCGCCCGACCTTCATCGTCACGTCGCGGAACTGCCCGTTCGCGTAGACGCGCAGCGTCACGGTGTCGCCCGGCTTGAGCTGCGACACTTCGCGCCGCAGCCGCTGCGCCTTCGCGCTGCCAACGCTCGGATCGCCCGCGTCCTCGGGCGCTACGCGAAGATTCACGCTGTTGATCGCCGCGATGCGGTTCCCTTCCTCGATGCCGGCGCGCGCCGCGGGCGTCGAATCCTGCACACTCATCACGAGCACGCCGAGCGTGTCGCGGCGGCTGCCGGAGCTGCCGATGCCGAGGCCGAGCGCAGGGCGGTCGTCGAGGTCGGCGCGCGACGTCGTCCGGAAAGTCGCGCCACGCCGGAAGAGCGAATCGGAATCCACCGTCTTCACCTTCATCACCTGCGCCCTGCCGTCGCGATACACGCGCAGCTCGACGTCGTCGCCTGGCTTCGCCTTCGCGAGCTCGCGCACGAGACGGCGCGACAGCGTACGCCCCGTCTCGTAGTCCTCGAGGTCGGCCGCGTTCGCGCGAAGACTCACCCCGTTGATCGCCGAGATCCGGTTGCCTTCCTCGAGCCCCGCCTTTTCCGCCGGGCTGCCGCGCGTGATCGACGTGATCAGCAGTCCGAGCGTGTCGCGCGGCGTGCCGGTGGCCGACGTGCCGAGGCCAAGCGCCGCGCGCGAGCGCTCCACGTCCGATCCTTCGAACACGAACGTGCGCCCGGGAGAGCGGACGGCGTCACTGCTACGCTCCTGCGCCGCGGCTGACGTGGTGGCGGCGAACGCGGCGGCGGACAGCGCCAGCAGATGCGTGTGTTTCATGGGTTCCTCGAGTGCGTGAGTCGTCACCCCCTCTGACACTGCGTGCTCGACAAAGGGTTTCCGCGAAGACCCGCGCACCGCGCGAGCCGATCGGCCATATTTCCATCATGGCCACCATGACCCCGCCCGACGCGCCCATCATCCCCGACGTCCACAGCTTCGAGCATCACTGGCAGGACGAGGCCGACGCGGCGTACCTGTACCGCCTGCTTGCCGACGCCGAGCCCGACGCAATCAAGCAGGACATCTACCGCCGGCTCGCCGACGTCGAAGACCGGCACGTCACCGTCTGGGCCGGCCTGCTGGAGCAGCACGGACGCCTGCCGGGCCCGCACCGCCCGACCGCGCGCACTCGGCTCCTCGCGTTCCTCGGCCGCCGCTTCGGGCCGAACTTCCTCCTGCCCATGCTGCTCGCGGAGGAAGGACGCGAGGTCAAGGCGTATCTCGACATGCACCGCACTACGCGCCGCGGCGTCGCGGGTCGCGACGAAGCGCTGGTGCTCGCCAAGGAGTCGGCCGAGCACGCGACGACGCTCAACGCGATCGCCGGCCGGACCGGCGAGCCATGGCACAAGACCGGCGCGGGCGGATTTCTCCGCAACGTCGTGTACGGCTTCAACGACGGCCTCACCGCCAACTTCGGTCTCGTCGCCGGCGTGCTCGGCGCGACGGCCGCACGACAGTACCACGCGATCATCGTCGCCGGTGTCGCCGGTCTCATCGCCGACGCACTGTCGATGAGCTCGAGCGGCTACCTCGCCGCGCAGAGCGAGCGCGAGGTGTACGCGCACGAGATCGCGATGGAGCGCGACGAGGTCGCCCTCATGCCGGAGATCGAGCGTGACGAGCTCGCGCTGATCTACGAGGCGAAGGGGATGGACCGCGAGTCGGCGCACCGCATTGCGACGCAGGTGATGGCCGATCCAGAGCGCATGCTCGCCGAGCAGGTGCAGGAGGAGCTCGGCATCTCCGAGTCCGCGACCTCGCCGTTCCGCGAAGCGTGGATCACCGGACTCGCGACAGCGATCGGCGCCCTCATTCCCGTGCTCCCCTTCTTCTTCTTCGCCGGCCCGACCGCGGTGGTGGTGTCGTTCGCGACCTCGATGCTGTCGCACTGGCTCGTCGGCGCGGCGCGCTCCGTGTTCACCGGCCGCGGCGTGTTCCGCTCCGGGCTCGACATGTTCGTCGTCGGACTCGGCGTTGCGGTGACAGGCTACTACGTTGGTGAATGGGTCGGGCGGCTTCTCTAGTCGCCTCGCACGGAATTCGAACCATTCCTCACTTTCGCGACATGCGACTTCGCACTGCACTCTCGTCTCTCGCGCTGGGCGCGACGCTCTGCGTCGCTCTCACGCACCGCGCCGCCGCGCAGGTCTCCGGCCCGCCCGCCACCGCCGACGCGTCGCCGGGCGTGCCCACGCAGTACTACCCGCAGTACGGTGTCTCCGCGGGGATCGCGATTCCCGCCGGACGGCTCGGCGATGACCACGCCGCCGGCTACGCGATCGGCGGGCTCGTCGAGTTCGCCGTGCCGAACCAGCCCTACGCGCTGCGCGCCGAAGGAATGTTCCAGCGCTTCTCGCTCAAGTCCGGCCGGACCGTCGGCAGCGACGTCAGCCTCCTCTCCGTCGGCCCGACGATCGTCTACAAGCTGAATCAGAACCCGGCCGAGACCTTCCTCACCGGCGGCATCGCGATCTACCACGCGACGGACGAGGGCACGCGGCCTGGCTTCAACCTCGGAACCGGCATCGCCTTTCCACTCGCCGACTTCACCGCACTCGCCGAGATCCGGCTGCACGTGATGCTGGCGGACGGAAAGCCAATTCTTGCTTTGCCGCTGAGCGTTGGCGTGAGGTTCTAGAACCCCGGGCTCTGACCCCGGGCTCTGACCCCGCAGTCTTCACACGAGCAGATTCAACATCCTCCCCGGAACAAACACCACGCGCTGAACCTCCCCAGTCACGAACTTCGCCACGTTCGCCTCGGCCATCGCCGCCGCCATCGCCGCGTCCTGCGTCGCCGTCTTCGCGATCGAGATCGTCCCGCGCGTCTTGCCGTTCACCTGTACGGCCATCGTCACCGTGTCCTCCACCACGAGCGCTTCGTCGTAGCTCGGCCAGCCCGAGTCGAAGATGCTCTTCGTCTCGCCGAGGATCGACCAGAGCTCCTCGGCGATGTGTGGCGCAAAGGGACTCACCAGCTGAATCAACGGTCGCACTTCATCGAGGTGCGGCGTGCGCTCGCCGGCGCGGAGCGTGTTCATGTACTCCATCATCGCCGCGATCGCCGTGTTGTAGCTCAGCCGCGCGATGTCGTCGCC
>JBDTOD010000070.1:0-21896 GCA_039933415.1 bacterium | reverse complement strand
AGCCGGGGTCAGAGCCCGGGGTCAGAGCCCGTACTACTCGGCTCGCACGTCCAGCCCCATCGCCTGCGCGATCGCGATCGCCTGCTCCGCCGTCACGATCGCGCCGCGCAACGTGACCTCGTCCGGCTCGATCGCGCCGAGGTCGCTCCCGCGCAGATCACAGTCCGTGAGATCGGCGCGGCCCAGCCACGCGTCTTGGAGCTCGACGTCGCGCAACTTCCCGCCGACACATCTCGCGCCCGTGAGGTCGGCGCCCACCATCCGCACCCCACTGAACGTCGCGTCGTCGAGCTTCGCGCTCGGCAAGCCGACGTGCGACCAGTTGCCGCCCTTCACCTCCATCAGCTCGAAGCTGCATCGCTCGAACATGCTGCCGACCATCTTGCACTCGGTGAACCTCGAGTCGAAGAAGCTGCAGCCGGTGAAGCTGCAGTTCACGAACGCCGCGCTCGTGTGCGACGAGCAGTTGAGCTTCGCGTTGCGGAAGATGCACTCGGTGAACACGGCGCCGTCGTCGACGACCTCGGTGAGATCGAGGTTCACGAACAGCACTCGCGTGTGCTCGACGCCCGAGATGTCGCGCCCCTCCCAGCTTTCGCCGGTGACGGTCGACTCGGTCGCTGGCGCCTTCGCGCCGTGCTTGCGCTCAGCCACGCGCCGACTCCCCGTGCTTCCCCGCGCGGTGCTCCTGCTGCAGCTCCAGATACGCCCTCACGGTGTGCGCGATCCGCTCACGCTCGGCGTCGCTCGTCGGCCGCAGCACGCGCGCCGGCACGCCGACCGCGAGCATGTTCGCCGGGATCTCCATCCCCTCGGGACACACCGCGCCCGCGGCGACGATCGACCCGTTGCCGACGACGACGCGATTGAGCAGGATCGCGCCCATCCCGATGAGACAGTCGTCGCCCACGGTCGCGCCGGGCACGATGGCGCGATGTCCGATCGCGACGCGCGCGCCGATCGAGCACGGCACGCCGGCGTCGACGTGCAGCACGCTGCCGTCCTGCACGTTGCTCTCGGGGCCGACGACGATCTGCGCGCTGTCGCCGCGCAGGACGGCGGTGGGCCAGACGCTCACGTGTGCGCCGAGCACGACGTCGCCGATGACGTAGGCGCCGGCGTGGACGAAGGCGGTCGGGTGGATGGTCGGTGTGGTCATCGGGATCAAGGTCTCACGGGATCGCGGGGTCAGCATCGTTCACCTTTGCCCATCGCGTCATCGTTTTTCAACGAGCTTACCTCTCCAGAAGGTGTGAAAGAAGCGCGCACATCATCGCCGTTCAACGATGCTGACCCCTTGAAACCCGCTTGAAACTCACCAAAAGCGCGCACGCAACATCGCCGTTCAACGATGCTGACCCCAAGCTGGCTAGAACGAGAATCCGATGGCGAGGTATGGCGTGACGAGCTTCGCGCCGGTACGCTCGCGTCCGACGACGGGCACGGCGACGCCGAGCCGCACGGTCTGGAGCAAGTCCCACGAGAGCACGCCGGCGCCGAGCGAGAGCTCGACACCGACGCTGGCGATGGGACGGCCGATGATCGGCGACGGAGCGCACGTCGACACATAGAGCGGATCGCTCACGCACTCGGCGATGCCATAGTCGCCGAACGCCGTCAGGCTGGTGCGGTCGAGGAAGAGCGGCAACAATCCGAGCCCGCGCGACGCGAGGATGAAGGGCGCGCGGTACTCGAGCGACGCGGCGAGGGCGCGCGTGCCGTACGTGCTCGCGGCGGGAAAGCCGCGCACGCCGAAGGTGCGTCGTCCTTCGCCGACGGTGTAGCCGGGCAGCAGGCCGATGGTGGACTCGCTCGTGCCGCCGACCTCGAGCGCGGTCGCGGCGCGCTTGTCCGCGACGCCGATCGCGGTGCGCAGCGCGAGCACATGGTGCGCGAAGCCAGGAAGATCGAGCGACTTGAACGCCGTACCGGCACCGACGACGCTGAGGGAACGCGTGCTCTTCGCGAGATCGGTGCGCCACCGCTGCCGCGCGGTGACGGCGAGCGACACGCCGTCCTCGGGCGAGATGCTGAGCGCCGGACGCTGGAGGTTCGACCAGGTGGCGCCGAGGAAGAGCCGCGGAAAGGTGTAACGCCGGTCGTAGATGGTATCGAGCTGCGGAAGGAACTCGCCGGGATCGGTGAAGAAGCTGCGGCGCTCGACGCCCGCGCCGGCGCTGACGCTCGCGCTCGAGCGCGAGCGAGGGCGCCGGTACGTCGCAGCGAGCGACGCGTCCTGGGTGCGCTTGAGCAGCGTGCCGACTGTCTCCGTGGTACCGCCGTTGAGGAGCGAGCGTTGCGCGACGAAGTCCTGCCATGCGCTCGCGTCGATCAATGGTTGTCTGAATCCGGCGTATCGATACGAGAGCGACGCGACAGGATAGGAGCCGGTCGTCGGGATGGCGAGGAAGGCGGAGTAGGCGTGTCGGCCGACGTCGTCGGAGCCACTGGTGGTCGCGCCGAGGAGCGTGCCGCGCGCCGGAGCGGCTTCGATGACGGGGTACCAGTAGCGTGGGGTGAGCGAGCTCCAGGGGGAATACGATCGGAATGGCACGGCACGTTGCTCGGCGGTTTCACGCGGAGACGCGGAGAGCGCGGAGGAGTTCACAAGGGCACTTGTAGTACTCCGCGTGTTTGTTGTTCTCCGCGAACTCCGCGTGCTCCGCGTGACATCCCCAGCAGTTTCCAAGGCTAGCGAATCGAAAGGCGCAATGCCGATGTGATAGCCATCGGCGCGGAGCGAGACGGCTGCGATGAGCCTTCCGTCTGGTGAAAGCTCGGCCGAGCTGAAGCCGGTCTGGGCGTTTGACTCGAGCCTCTCGCTCGTGGAGTCCGCTAGCGGCCGCGCCCTAAGTAGCACGAGTTGTGGCGTGCCACTTTCCTCGCTGACATACAGCAACTGCAACCCGTCGCGCGTCCAGCTCGGCGCGGCGAGAATGTCTCCGCTGCGGTCCACTGCGAACGAGCCACCGCTCGCGACGTCGACCACCTCGACGGTGTATGCGCCGCCGTGCGCGCGATGGGCCGCCGCGATGCGCGTGCCGTCGGGCGACCAACGCGGCTCGCTCCACGTCTCGTCATCGCCCGCTTCGCGCAGTACGCGCGAGCGCCGAGCGGTCGGATCGAGCACCACGAGGCTCGCGCGCGTGGGTCGGAGCTGCACCGCGATGATGTCGCCGTTCGGTGCGACGTCCGGCTGGATCAGTCGCTGCCCGTGCGTCAGTCGCGTGACGTATCCGTCCTTCTCACGATAGAGGTCCGACCGAAGCTCGGCCGGTCCCGTATAGTCGAGCTGCGCGTAGAGGAAGCCGCCGTCGCGCAGCGGAACATTCGCTTCGCTCGACGTCCGACGGCTCACGCGCGTGCGCACGCCACTCGTCGTCACCAGCCACGCCGCGTTCGTCTCCGTGCCGTCGCCGCCGACGTAGACGATCGTGCTGTCGTTCACCCAGCGCGGATCGGTGGCGAAGTAACCATGCGCCGTCAGCTCGCGCCAACCGGGGAGGGGATCGCGCCGAGATTCGGCGGCCGCCTGCATCGAGTCGCGCCAGCGCTCGTAGGCGCGCGTGAACGAGACGCCAAACGCTTCCTCCGCCGACGGGTCGAGCCAATAGGGAATCGGAAACGCGCTCTGCGCGTCGACGAAGCGTCGCACGCTGGAGTCGCCGTGTGCGCGCGCGAGCTCGTCGACGAACAACGATCCGTACGCGTACGCGATCTCGCCGCGCGGAAAGCGCGATGTCGCGACACTCAGCTCGTCGATGCGCGGGAAGCGCCCTTCGAGCGCGCTGGCGCGTGCGAGCATCGCGTGCTCTGCATCGCGCAGCCGTCCACCGGCGGTGTGCCGGCTTTCCTCATAGACGGCCAAACCCTCGGTGAGCCACGACGGGCCGTACGCGTTGGGAAAGAGGAAGGGGGCGCGCCCGAACACGCGCTGTGCGGCGTCCCACACGCCACGCGTGCGGTCGAGATGAAAGATGTGGGTGAGCTCGTGCGTGATGAGCAGCGCGAGCCAGTCCTCATTCAGTCGCAGCGACGAGTTCTGCAGCGGCGGCGTGGCGAAGATGACGATCCGGTTGCTCGGCACGACGCTCGCGTAGCCGTTCGAGTAGTCGGCATCGTCGGAGACGACGAGACTGATGCGCGTACGCGGCGGCACGAGCTCGCCGGAGAGCAGTTCGTACGCACGCTCGGCCGCCGTCGCGGCGGCGCGGCCTTCGCGCTCGAGACCGGCCGGCGCGTGCACGGTGAAGTGCACCGTCTCCAGTGTGCGCCAACGCCGATAGGGCGCCGGCTGCGCGTCGACGGCGGACCACGCCGCTCCGATCAGGAGCAGCAGGGCGACGAAGCGCTTCAACGACTCTGACCCGGGGCGCCGAGCGCGCGGAAGTAGCCTTCGAGCCCGTCGGCCACGCCGCGCGCGTAGCGCTCCTGATACTCCGGGGTGCGCAGCGCCGCTTCCTGATCGGGCAGCATGAGGAAGGCGCCCTCGCACAGCACGGCCGGATACCACGTCGCACGCACGACGGCCAGGTTGTCGTAGTTGATGCCGAGGTCCTGCAGCCCGAGGTTCGCGACGAGTCCGCGCTGCACGGAGCGGGCGAGCGGCGCGCTGTGCGCGCGGAAGAAGTAGGTCCCCGAACCGGGCGCGACGAACGGGTTCACTCCATCCGGATACGCATTGAGATGGATGGAGACGAACGCGTTGACGTTCGCGCGTCGCGCCATGATCGGCCGCGCCTCGAGCGCGACGGCGTCGGCGGTGGTGCGCGTCATGATCACTCGCGCGCCGCGCTGCTCGAGGATGGCCTTGAGCTTCTGGCCGATCGGCAATGTGGCCTGCGGCTCCCACAATCCAGTGGGTCCCGTGGCGCCGATCGGCGGATGGCCAGGATCCACCGCGATGACCAGCCCACGCAAGGGACTGCTGGCATCGATCGCCGGTCGCCCTCTGATCTTGAGCACGAGCGCGTTCCCTTCCCACACGACGAGATAGCCGTACGGCGTCGCGCGAAGATCGACCGTGACGCGCGCGCGCGCCTCCGTCAGCTGCGTCCATTCCACCGTGCGGACCATCGAGTCGGCGGACGAATAGTTGACGAGATCCGTGTTGGCGCGCACGCCGTAGAGCGTGAGGGTGATCGACCGATCACCCTCTTCCACATAGAAGGGCGCTCGCTGGCCCATCGGGATCACGAGGTCCACGCCGTCGGCGCTGGGGCGGACTTTCATGTTCTGCGTGATGCGCCGCTCGACGCCGAGGCTCTCGGGGATAGCGCGCGCCTCGGTGGAGTCGACGTAGACGTCGAGATCGTCGTCGAGCCGCACGCGCGCGGCGCCGTTCACACGGGCGACGAGCGGGAAGACGGTGCCGGGCAGGAAGAACCACTTGTATGTGCCGCCCGGGATGGGCCGGCCGATCATCGTGCGGTCGCTGTCGGCGGCGGCGTTGGGAATACCCAGCTGCACCCAGCCGATCGGATCGTTGCGCGCGACACGCGTGCGCAGCGAGTCGATGCGCGCGTTGACGGCGACGAAGCTGTCGGCGCGCGACCTGGGAGACAGGTCGGGCCTGCGCGTCGCGATCGGTCGCGTCGGCATGACGCGCGGCGGCGGATAGGCGATGGCGAGCGTGAGGCGCGACGTATCGGCGCCGCGACCGGCGACGAGCTCATAGCGCGGCGCGCCCGCGGGCGGATTCGGGACGAAGGCGAGGAAGGCGCCGTTCGGGTACACGCGCGCCGGATGACCGTTGATGCTGAGCGTGGCTCGTCCGCTGCCGATCTGCCCGAAGATGAAGTTCGAGTCGCGTGACGTGATGACCTGGTTCGCGCTCGGATACTGGACGCGAATGGATAACGGGCCGTCGACGGACGGGACGGCGGGGAGTGCGGCGGTCGTCGGCCGGACGGGGGGTGGGGCGGGCGCGGGCGCTGGCGCGGTGACGATCGGCGTGCGCGCGCATGCGACGGCGAGCGCGAGTGCGACGAGCGGGACGCGGGTGCGGCTGAGCATGCGGTAAGCTAGCGCGGGATGAGGGATGCGCGATGCGAGGTGCGCAACTGCCCCCGCATCCCGCATCCCCGCACCCCGTTCTCTTTCCGGATGCCTCCTGTATATTCGCCTCCATGGCCGCCCCCACCGTCGCGTGACCCCACCTACGGCCTGCACCTTCTGCGGGCGAGAGAACGAGTCCGCGTCCCGCTTCTGCATCGATTGCGGAAAGCCGATGTCGGCCTCGGCCGCACGTACGATGATGCCCTACTCGACCGGCGGCTCACCGCTCTCCGGGGCACTGGCCGGGGTGCCTCCGATGTCGAGCCCCTCGGGGCTGCGGACGCGCGTGCCGACTGAGCCCACATCGGCCTGCCCGAAGTGTCACAAGCCGGTCGACCCGACACTGCCCTTCTGCGCCCACTGCGGCAGCCCGACCGGGAACGAGAGCGCCGCGGGGAGCTGCCCGTCGTGCGGTGCATCCTATCTGATCGGGACCGACCTGTTCTGCGCCCGCTGCGGCACGCCGCTCGGCACGCGCGTCGGGAGCGTCTTCGGGTCGCTCGCCACGGACGTCAAGCCACGCACTCAGGGACCCCGTGTCGCCGTGCTCGACGACGAGGGGGCGGCGTCGGCGAACTTCATCCTCGATCGCGGCGACGCCGTCGTTGGCCGCGGCGAGGCCGACATCCGGTTCGAGGACGACGTCTTCCTGTCGCCGCTGCACGCGCGCCTCGAGCTGCGCGACGGAGCGCTCTGGGTGCGCGATCTCGGCTCGCGCAACGGCACGTGGAGCTTCATCGATGCGCCGACGTCGCTCTCCGACGGCGACGTCATTCTCGTCGGCTCGCAGCTGCTGCGCTTCCGGCGGCTCGGCTATCCTGGCCCGCATCCGCCGGAGGCCGACGCCACGCGGCGCATGGGGTCACTCCTGCCGTCGGCCGACGTCGCCGTGCTCGAGCAGCTCCGCGCCGACGGCAGCGTGCGCGACGTATTTCATCTCTCACCGGCGCGCGCGATCCAGCTCGGACGCGAATCCGGGGACTGGATTTTCCCGTACGATCCGACAATGAGCGGACGTCATGCGGAGATCCGGAGCCAGGATGCGGAGTTCTACGTGCACGACTCGGGCAGTCGCAACGGCGTCGCCCTGGCGGTGCGGGGAGAGCGCATCTTGAAGAAGGGCCAGCGCGTGCTCGTCGGCGACCAGATCCTTCGCGTCGAGAGTGTGTAGCGTGAGCGCCCTCAAGCTCTGCACCACGTGCGGCGCCGAGTATCCGGCCAACGAGCGCTTCTGCCCGCGTGATGGCACCGCGCTGCGATCGCAGGACACCGGCGCCGAGCTGATCGGCTCGATCATCGCCGACCGCTACCACGTGATCCGCAAGCTCGGCGAGGGGGGGATGGGCCGGGTGTATCTGGCCGAGCACCTGAAGATGGGGCGCAAGAGCGCCGTGAAGGTGATGAACCCGTCGATGGTGCAGGACGCCGACGCGATCAGCCGGTTCAACCGCGAGGCGTCGAACGCGAGCCGGATCAACCATCAGAACGTCGCCGGCATCTACGACTTCGGCGAGACGGCCGACGGGCTGATCTACCTCGCGATGGAGTACGTCGAGGGTGTGCCGCTGACTGATCTGGTGTCGGAGACCGGACCGCTCGCACCGGCCCGCGCGGCCGAGATCACACGTCAGACGGGGGAAGCGCTTTCCGTCGCGCACGAGATGGGGATCGTGCACCGCGACCTCAAGCCCGACAACGTGATGATCGCGCGGAATCGCGATGGCTCCGACCTCGTGAAGGTCGTGGACTTCGGCATCGCGAAGGTGAACGTGGAGTCGCAGAAGGTGACGCGCACCGGACTCGTCGTGGGGACGCCCGAATACATGAGCCCCGAGCAGATCTCCGGAGACCCGCTCGACGGACGCAGCGACATCTACTCGCTCGGCCTCGTCGCCTTTCACATGCTGACCGGCGGGCTGCCCTTTCCGAGCAAGACGGTACAGGAGTCGATGATCATGCGCCTCACCGACCAACCGCAACGGCTCGGCGTGATGCGGCCCGACGTGCCGTGGACGCCCGAGGTGCAGGCGGTGATGGACCACGCGCTTCAGCGCGACGTGGCCGACCGGTATAAGTCGGCGAGCGAGTTCGGTCGCGCGCTGGTAACCGCGGTAAAAGCGATGCCGAAGGAGCTACCGCCACAGGCGGCGGCGCCCAAGTCCACACCGACCGTGAGGCTCGGCGGGCTGACGACGACGATCCCCATCACGCGCATCTCGGAGTTGGGGCTGACGCCGAGCGCGACGGCGAGCGTGCTGCCGACGCCGTCGCGGCGCATGCCGATGGTGGTCGGGATCTCGGTGGCCGCTGTCGCGGTCGCGCTGGCGGGAGGATGGTTTCTCTTCGGTGGAGAGCGGGGCGCGTCGGGCGCGACGAGCACCCCGTCGCGGCCGGTGCTTCCCGCGCCGAGCGCTCCCGCGCCGGCCTCTCAGACGAAAGCGGTCACGCCGTTGGCGGCGCCGCTCGATACTTCGATGTCGAGCATGTCGACGATCACCAACTCCGACATCGCCACGATTCGGCCCCCGGCGTCCGCCATGGCGGGGGCGGGATCGGTGGCCGACAATGGAGGCAGCGGGACTCGTCCGGCGTCCGGCACCCCGCCGGTGACCGGCCCCGCCGGCGGGCGGTCGTACGAGGCCGAGCTCGTTGCGCTGCAGGAATCGGTGAACGATGCGGCATCGGCGGCACAGGCGGCGGCGCGGCTCCCTGCCCTTCGGCGCCAGGTGACCCTCGCCAGAGACAGCGCGGCGATTCAGTTTGTCGAGGCCAAAGTGTCGTTGTTCACCGTGGGGGCGGCGAAGGGATGCGCGCTGATGCGGCGCATCAGGCCTCAGAGTCTCGGAGCGCAATTGAAGCAGCCATACACGGAAGGCATGCAATCCTGTGAAGGGTCCTGATCTCGTGACCGCACCGATGCAGACGGGAACCCCGACCGCGCCGCAGAAATCGGTCGTCGTCCACGTGTTCGGCCGCACGGACGTCGGACGAATGCGCGAGCACAACGAGGACGCGTTCGTCGTCGCCGACCTCACGCGCGGCAACGCGACGCTCCAGCCCGAGGTGCGCACGCACGTCGTCGGCGAGCGGGGCACGATGTTCATGATCGCCGATGGCATGGGCGGCGCGGCCGCGGGCGAGATCGCCAGCGCGATGGCGGTCGAGACCGTGCTGCGCGAAGTCAGCGGCGAGCTCGCCAAGACAGCTGCGCCCACCGAAGACTCCTTCGCCTCGGCGATCAAGCGCGCGACCTCGATGGCGAACGCGGAGATCCACATGTTCGCCGTGGAGCATCCGGAGTTCCGCGGCATGGGCACCACCGCCACGGTGGCCGGCGTGCTCGGCGACTACGTCTTCGTCGCACAGGTGGGCGACAGCCGCGCCTACCTCGTGCGCGACGGACAGGCGCAGCAGATCACGAAGGATCAGTCGCTGATGCAGAAGCTCATCGAGGCCGGTGAGTTGACGGAAGAGGAGGCCGAGCAGAGCGAGCGACGGAACATCATCCTCCAGGCGCTCGGTCCCGAGGCGCAGATCAAGATCGACCTCACACACCAGCAATTGCGCGAAGGCGACACGCTGGTGCTGTGCAGCGACGGGCTGAGCGGCCAGGTGAAGACGGACGAGATCGCCCGCACGGTCACCGAGGAGCGCGATCTGACCGCCGCGTGCAAGCGTCTGATCGACCGCGCGAACGAGAACGGAGGACCGGACAACATCACGGTCATCGTCGCGCGCTTCGAAGGCGACGCGCTGCGGCGTCCGAGCGCGCAGGAGCACGTCGGCCATCGCGTCTTCCCGCTGTCGGTGGACTCGGGGCAGACACCGGCGGTCGAGCTGCCGCGCCACGGCACGGTGACGACCGGCTCGATGTCGGCCCACCGCCGTCCGACGCTCCAGCTGCCGCCGGACGCGTTCACGCTCACGCCGAACGTCAAGGATGAGACCGCGGCGAAGCGCCGCAGCCGCGGCACGATGGCGGCGCTGATGTTCCTCGTCGCCTTCCTCGCCATCGCGACCTGGGTGGTGTACCGGAGCGCGGAGCAGCTGGTGGAGAACAAGCGTGCTTCGCCGCCGCCGGCGAGCGATTCGCCCACGCCGCAGCAGACACCGGCCGCCGCGTTGCCGGCGTCGGCCTCGCCCACGCCGTGACGATCGAGCTCCGTATCCTCAGTGGCTCTCGGGCCGGCGAGCGAGAACGGTTCGACAAGTCGGTGATCACGATCGGGCGCCATCCACTCAGCGACCTTCGGTTCGATCCGCAGACGGAGCTCGAGGTCTCGACGCGCCACGCCGAGCTCCGCGAGAGCGATCACCACTGGACGATCCACGATCTGTCCAGCACGAACGGGACGTTCGTGAACGGTGAGCGCGTGCCCGCCGGGCATCGCGTGCACACGGGCGACGTGCTGGACCTCGGTGCGGGCGGGCCGCGCGTCGAGGTGCACCTCGATATCCGCTCGATGACCTCGGCGGCAGGCACAACGACGGAGATGGAGGCGATGACGCGCCCGTCGGCAGCGAAGCCACGGCGCGACACGAACGTGCGGATCGCCGAGGCGGTGATGGAGGAGACCGCCTCGCTCAAGCGGATGGCGGCGATCGCCATCGGTGCGGTGATCGTGATCGCCGCGGTGGCGCTCGCGCTGAGCCGGCGGCAGTCGTCGACGCGCGAGCGGGAGCTGCTCTCGACGATCGCACGCAGCGAGAGCGCCTCTGCGCCGCTCCAGCGCACGGTCACGGCGATGCGTGCGCGTGACTCGCTCTTCTCACGCCAGCTCTCCGAGCGCGACGCGCTCAGCGCGCGCGAGATGGCACGCGGCCGGCAGATGGCGGTGGGCACGTCGGGCGAGAGCAGGGACTCGGTGGCGCGGTTGTCCGAGCGGGTCGCGCTCGACACGCGCCTGCGGCAGGCGATGACGCAGATGGACTTCCCGCGCGTGCACGACATGAATGACTCGAGCGTCGCGCTGATCGCGAGCGACATCGACGGCACGTACATCGCGGGGACGGCATTCGCGATCTCATCGGGCGGCGAGCTGGTGACGAACAAACATGTCGTCCGCTCGGCGTCGGGCGCTCCGCCACGGCGCATCCGCGTGCTGTTCGCCAACACGACGGAATGGCTCGCCGCGCACTTCGTGCGTGCGAGCGAGACCGACGACCTGGCGCTGATCCAGGTGGATGGCACAGGCCCATACCCGACGGTGGCGGGCGTGAGCCGCGCCGGGAGCGACACGCGCGTGGGCTCACCGGTGGCGACGATCGGCTATCCACATGCGGTGGACACGCCGATGGAAGGCACGGGGCTCAACATCCGCGCGCGCACGACGATGACGGCGGGCTTCGTGAGCAAGCGGCTCGGCGACGTGCTCCAGATCGACTCGTACGCCGGCAAGGGCTCGAGTGGCAGCCCCGTGTTCGACGTACACGGGAGCGTCGTGGGCGTGGTCTACGGCGGCGAAGCCGAAAGCCAGGGCCGCATCGTGTACGCCGTCCCCGCCGAGCGACTCGCGGCGTTTCTCGGGAGCGCGGCGATCGTTCGCTGAACCGTCTCGCGCGAGCGCGCCTCTCACGTCCGGCATTTGAAGGTCGAGATCATCTTCCCTGGCGGAGGCGCGCACTCCTTCCGTCGTCGCTCGCGCTTACACGCTGCGAGCCTCGCGGTGGTGCTGCGAGTCTCTTGCTACGCGCGGACTCCTCCTCCAGGAGCGCCCGCCTCCGCTGAGCGATTCACTAGACCTTTCGAGTGTCGGCCCTGTAGAGGGGGCGCGCCCGACCGATCGGGCGAGCGATGCTCGCCCGCGATCATCGCAAGGGAGGGAGCGATGTGTCCCGGAGCGGGCGTTCGAGAATTGCGAGGCCGAAGGCCTCAGCCAATTCGAGTCTCGCCCGCGCAGGGACACATTGCGCCCGACCGCACGCGGAGATCCCCGCCGGGAATCCGTGGCGCACCGGAGCGAAGAGCCCGAGTCACACCGGCGTGAACGACCCGAGGATCCGGAATCCGCGAGCGCCCGTCGCCGTCGGGACGTTCCCCGGACGATGCTCGAGATGCAGCAGGGCGAGGAGCGCGAAGGCGACGGATTCTTTCGCCTCGCCATCGAAGAACCGTTGATCGAACGGCACGACGGAGAGCGGCGCGAGCTCGCGTTCGAGCAGCGCCAGCAGATGCGCGTTCTTCGCCCCACCGCCCGAGACGAGCACCTCGTCGATCGGCTCCGGGATGAACCGGCGATAGGCATCCGCGATGCTGCGCGCCGTGAGCAGCGTCGCCGTCGCCACGAGATCCGCGTCGGTCGCATTCGCTCTCATGGCCCGACATCGCTCGATCAACCGCGTCACGTACGCATCGTCGAACAGCTCGCGGCCCGTGCTCTTCGGCGGCTCGGCGGCGAAGTACGGGTCGCCGAGCAGTTCGGTCACGACCTCGTCCATCGGCGCCCCGCTCGCCGCGATGCGTCCGTCTTCGTCATAGCGCCTCTGCGGCGCGACGCGGCGGACCACCGCGTCGAGCACGCCGACGCCGGGCCCCGTGTCGAAGGCGCGCACACTCGCCAGCGTGCCGTCGGGCGGCACGATGGTCACGTTGCCGATCCCGCCGATGTTCTGAAGCGCACGCCAGCTGTCCCCGGCGAAGAGCAGCGCGTCGGCGATCGGCACGAGTGGCGCGCCCTGCCCTCCCGCCGCCATGTCGCGCACGCGGAAGTCGCTCACGACGGCGATGCCCGTTCGCTCGGCGATGATCGCGGGCGCGTCGATCTGCCATGTCGAATGGCCGGGCTCGTGCCAGAGGGTCTGGCCATGCGAGCCGATCGCGCGCACGTCGCTCCGCGCGACGCCCGCCTCGGCGAGCACCTGCACCGCGGCGTCGGCGAGCCAGCTGCCGAACTCCACGGCGAGCCGACAGTACTCGCGCGCCGAGCCGTCGCGCATCGCGGCGAGCAGGCGCTCACGCTGTGCTGCCGTGTACGGGTGCGAGTGGAACGCGAGAAGATCGGCGTGGTAGCGCGCGCCGCGCGGCGTGAAGCGCGCGACGGCAGCCGAGATCCCATCGAGCGACGTGCCCGACATCAACCCAACGCACACGCCGCCCGCGGGCGCGCGCTCGTTCACCGCGTCGTCCGTCATCACATCCGCGGCGGCGCGATCGGCACCACGCGTCGCACGACCCCACCGTGCTCCGCGAGCGCGCGCTCCGCGTCCTCGCGCGAGACGCCGAGCGCGTGCATCACGATCGCGAGCTTCACGCTGCCGTCGGCGCGCGCGAGCAGCTCGCGCGCCTCGGTGCGCTCGACGCCACTCACCTCGGCGACGATCCGCTCGCTGCGGTCGGTGAGCTTCACGTTCGTCGCGCGCAGATCGACCATGAGATTGCCGAACGTCTTGCCGAGCCGGATCATCGCGCCGGTCGTGATCATGTTGAGGATCAGCTTCGTCGCCGTGCCGGCCTTGAGCCGAGTGCTGCCCGTGACGACTTCGGGCCCCGTGATGGCGACGATGGCGATGTCGGCCACCGCCAGCGTCGCTGTCGGTGGGGGGGAACACGCCACGATCGCCGTGTGCGCGCCGACCGACTTCGCGTGCTCGAGCGCGATGCGCACGTACGGCGTCGTGCCCGATGCGGCGATGCCGACGACGAAGTCGCCCGCGCGCACGCCACGCTCGGTGAGATCGATGCGTGCCTGATCGAGATTGTCCTCGGCCCCTTCCTGCGCGGCGGTCAACGCGGGCAGACCGCCCGCGATGATGCCCTGCACCATGTCGGGGTCGGTGCCGAACGTCGGCGGGCATTCGGATGCGTCGAGCACACCGAGTCGTCCCGACGTCCCCGCACCGACGTAGAAGAGGCGACCACCGGCGCGAAAAGCAGTCTCGGCGGTTTCGATCGCTCGCGCGATCTGCTCGCGCTGGGTAGCGACGGCGCGCGGCACGTCCTGGTCCTCGGCGTTCATGAGGTCCACGATGCCGAGTGGATCGGCAAGGTCGATCTGCTGCGTGCGCGAGTTGCGTTGCTCGGTGACGCGCGGATCAGCGGCTCGGGAGGGCACGGCGCGGGGCGAGAGAACGCAAGTCGGTCCGCCGGGTACACTTTCTATCGTCTCCCAGGCGCCTCGGCTAACTTACCGTTCGCCGTTCGCCACTGGCAAGCCATCAGGAGCATTCGTGCGACGTCCGTTCCTCGCTGTCCTCCTCGTGTTGGCCGCGCTGCCGATGCACATCAGCGGCGCGCAGATCATTCGCGGCGGTGGACGCTTCACGATGAAGGATCCCCAGCTCTGGGTGTCCGGCGGCGTCGGCTGGCAGCAGGGGTGGAGCGTGGTCGACGGCACCACCGGCACGCGATGGGACCTGAGCGATGCGACGTCGTACGGCGGGTCGCTCGAGCGAACGATCACCGGCGGAACGTCGGTGGCACTGCGCGGCACCACGGCGCGCGTGCCGCTCAACTATCTGCCCAACCAGCTAGGCGGCGGGTCCACGCAGGCGGACGCGAACGTGTCGCAGGCGTATCTCGGCATTCACGTCTCGAGTGGCAGCAGCTTTCATTCAGTGCTCGAGGTCGGCGCCGGCGCAACGGTGTACTCGGGGTTCAAGGAGCGCGGCACGAACACGACGCTCGCGCCGGAGAAGCTCGACGCCGATTTCGCGTTCGTGTTCGGCTACGGCATCGGCTACTCGTTCTCGCGCGCGTTCCAGATCGACGTCGTGCAGGATCTCGCGACGTCGCTTCACCAGAAGACCGGGCTGACGGCGGGCGAGAGCTCGAGCTCGCGCCTCTCCAGCACGCGGCTCGTGGCACGGTACGGATTCGGAAGCTGAGGCATCGCCGATCACGCGAGGAGATCACATGACAGGTTCGTTCGCTCGCGGCGCGAGGCTCGCGACGCTGGTCGCCGTCACGATCGCCTCCTCGTCCGCGTCGGCGCAGGGCACCACGCCGCGCGGCGCGACGGACGCGTCGTCGCCACGGCAGCTCGGGAATCGGGCGGACTACACGCCGGCGGCCGATCGCGTGCGTCCGACGTTCCCCGCGGAGTGGTCGCATCCCGCGGGCCGGTCGCCCGTGTCGGCGCGCCATGCGATGGTCGTGAGCGAAGCGCCGCTCGCGAGCCAGGCGGGGGTCGAGATTCTCAAGCGAGGCGGCACCGCGGTCGACGCGGCAGTCGCCATCGCCTTCGCGCTGGCCGTCGTGTATCCGGAGGCGGGGAACATCGGCGGCGGTGGGTTCATGGTCATCCACCTCGCCGACGGACGCAACGCGTCGATCGACTTCCGCGAGGTCGCGCCGCTCGCCGCGACGCACGACATGTACATCGGGCTCGATGGGAAGGTCACGAGCGCGAGCGTCGAAGGGCCGCTCGCCTCCGGCGTACCGGGCGCGGTGGCCGGCCTTACCGAGGCGCTGCGCAAGTACGGCACGCTGCCGCTGCGCGTCGTGATGGCGCCGGCGATCCGGCTCGCCGAGTCGGGGTTCCCCGTCGACAGCGCATTCGCGGCGACGACACGCACGTACGCGCCGCTCATCTCCAAGTTCGCCGGTGCGACGCTGCTGATGCCCAATGGCGTGCCGCTCGCGCCAGGGACGGTGCTCAAGCAACCCGCGCTGGCCCGCACGCTCAAGACGATCGCCTCACGCGGTCGCGCGGGGTTCTACGAGGGGCCGATCGCCGAGGCGTGGACGAAGGAGCTGAAGTCGGCGGGCGGGATCATCACGACCGAGGATCTCCGCCGGTACCGCGCGGAGTGGCGCACCCCGATCCGCGCGACGTACCGTGGCTACACGCTGCTCGGCATGCCGCCCGCGTCGTCGGGCGGCGTGACGATGACCGAGACCCTCAACATCCTCGAGGGATATCCTCGCCTTCCGCCATTCGGTGGCGCGGGCTGGGCGCACGTCATCGGCTCGGCGTTCCAGCGCGCCTTCGTCGACCGGAACTCCAAGCTCGGCGACCCGGCGTTCATCGACGTTCCGCTGAAGCAGCTCACCGACAAGACGTACGCGGCGAAGCTGCGCGCGACGATCGGTGCCGACCGCGCGACACCGACGGCGTCGATCGCCGGCGCGCTCCGCGAAGGCACCGAGACGACGCACCTCTCCGTCGCTGACGCGAAAGGGAACGCGGTCGGGCTCACGACGACGCTGAACAACCTGTTCGGATCCGGTGTCTACGTCGCCTCGGCGGGCTTCTTCCTCAACGACGAGATGGACGACTTCGCCGCGCAACCCGGCACGCCCAACATGTTCGGGCTCGTGCAGGGTGAGGCGAACTCGATCGCGCCCGGGAAGCGCATGCTCAGCGCGATGGCGCCGACGATCGTGCTGGACCGCGCGGGCAAGGTCCTGCTGGTCGCCGGAAGCCGAGGCGGACCGCGCATCATCACGAGCACGACGGAAGTGCTGCTCAACGTGCTCGATTACAAGATGACGCTCGCCGACGCGATGAGCGCGCCGCGCCTGCATCATCAGTCGGTGCCGGACACCCTCCGTGTGGAGACGAGCGGAATCACGACCGCCACCGCGGATTCGCTCCGCGCGATGGGCTATGCACTGTTCGTCGGCCAGACGGTGGGACGCGTGAACGCGGTGATGCGCGTGCGTGGCGGGTTCGAAGGAGTGGCCGACCCGCGAGGGAGCGGCAGCGCGCTCGGCTACTGACCCTTCCCGGCCGGCTTGCCACCGTGGTCGCCATCGCGGAACTCGCGCGGTGTCCCGCCGCGACGCATGGCGTTGAACTTCACACGCTGCGTGGTGTCGAGACGCGCTGACATCTCGACGCGCGACACCTCGAACACCTGCGCGATCTTCGGCTGCATCTCACGCCGCACGGCGCGCAGCGACGAATCCGTGCGCTGCATGATCGAGTCGAACCCCGCGCGCTGCGCCGGCGTGAGCACCAGATCCTTCGCCATGTGGTCGAGCATCTCGGTCCGTCGTTTCGCCTCCTGCTCGGGCCACGGACGATTGCCGCCGCCCCGCCGCCCGCCACCACCAGCGCTATCGGATCGAACGGCGACCGGGTGACCAGTTCCGCGCGCGATGAACGCGCGGTCGATCGCCGCACCGGCGATGCCGCTCGCGACGACGATGGCCGCGATCACGAGTCCGGCGCGGAGGCTCGGCTGGATCACTCCGCCCCCGAATCGGCGATCGTCATCTCCGACGTGATCGACCGCGCGAAGGTGAGCGCGGCATCCTCCGCCGGGGCGCCCTGGACGAACTCCGTGACCGCGTCGAGCGAGCTCGCCTGCGCCACGACGGTGGACGCGGTCGGGTCGCCGCTGTTCCACAGTGCGATCGCACCGACGAGGCTAGCGGCCAGCGCGAGCGGGAGCATGCGCCGCTCCCACCGCGCCGCGTAGCTCCACCACGTGCCGGCGCTGCGCGCCGGGATCGAGCGAGAGATGCGCAACGCGAGCGCATCCCAATCGACCGCACGCACCGGCACGTCGCCCGTGGCCCGCCGCAGCAGGGCGGCGAGCGCCTCGTCGCGCGTCGGCTCCGCGGGATCGAATGGGTTGATCGGATCGCTATGCATCGAATCGTCCATCGTCGCCCCCAAAGAAGCGAGAGAGGACGCCGCGCAGGTGGCGGCGCGCCTCGTGAAGGTGCCATCGCACCGTACCTGGCGCGAGATCCATCATCTCGCCGATCTCGCCGCTCGTCAGACCGTCGACGTCGAACAGGGTGACGATCATGCGCTGCCGCTCGCTCAGTGTCTCGAGCGCTTCGTGCAGGATCTTCCCCGTGTCGCTTCGCTCACTCTCGAGCAGCGCCGACGGCGCCTCGCTCACTCCATCGATCTCGGGCTCCGTGCTCCGCCGCGTCCGTGAGCGACGCAGGTTGGAGCCGCGATTGAGCACGATCCGGATGAGCCATGGTCCGAACGGGCGTCCCGTGTCGAACGAGTCGAGATACTGGTGCGCCGCCATGAACGATTCCTGCACGAGATCTTCCGCGTCCTCGCGATGACCGACGACGCGAAAGGCGACGCGGAACGCCTGCTCCATGTACGTGCGAACGAGCGTGTCGAACGCCGCGCTGTCCCCCGCGCGCGCGCGGATGACGAGCGCGCCATCCCGCTCGGCCGCAGCGATGCGGTCGGGCGACTCCTCACGTGCGACGGGCGCGTTCGCGTTCACCGAAACGGTGACGCTCGGGCGTTTGCGGGGCTCAGCCCAGCGGTGTGCGGCCTGTGCCATCTCTGATCTCGCCTCGCCGGCGCATGCCGGCGTTCGGATTTTCCAGCTCCTGGAGATCGCGCTTTGCAAGCTCCTCGGCACGCTTGCGGGCGTTCTTCTCGAGCTTGGCCGCGCGCTCCTGCTGGTCCTTGGTGAGCAGCGCCATCGCGTGCTCGCGCGACGCGGCCACATTGGGTGCGATCCGGTTGATCAGCTCGACCTGCGCCTTGCGATGCGCGACGAGCTGGTCACGCTGCTCCGAGCTCAGGTCGTTCAGGCCGCCTGCGGGACGCCAGTTCGGCTTGATCGAGTCGAGCTTGGCGAGGAGCGGTGCATCGGCCGAATCGAGCTGACGCTGAACGAGCACGAGCTGCACGCGCTGGCTGTCCGTGAGCGCGAAGTCCTTGTCGTTCTCCAGCACGACCTTCGCCACGCTCACCGGGACGATGGGTGCCGGCACGCCGTTGAATGGGCTGTTGCCGTGTCGTACCGCCATCTGTGCCCGCGCCATCGAGGGCAGCAGGGCCAGTGTGATCATGGCGAAAGTGGCGACGTGCCGACTCGAGCGAAGCATCGGAAAGTTCTCCGTAATCGTATGGAAACGGCCGGGTGTGGCGAGACGGACCGTCACGCCTGATTGCACCCGAGGCCGAGAAAGTGTTGGGCCGGATGGGCCGGACGCAACGCGGGGCGCCGGTCATACCCCCGGCGCCCCGCGTCGTTCGGATCAAGCCCCAGAGCTCAGGAGGTGACGCGTACCTGGAGCGGCGCCGTCAGATTGACGGCAATCGAGCCACCGTCGGGCACGCAGCCCTCGTAGTTCGACGTCGCCGCCACGGCGCCGGCACCTGCCGCCGCGCCCGCCGCCGCACCGATCACGGTGGACTTGGTGCTCTTGCCCAGGATCTGGCCGGCGATGGCGCCGATGATCGCGCCGCCGACGACCTTCTGGGTGTCCTTGCTCTTCGGCTGGTTGCGCACGCGCTCGACGTCGGCGTCGGCCACGGTGCCCGTGACGGCGTACGTCTTTCCGCCGAAGGTCACGGAGCGGACGGCGAACTCCATGATGATCTTGTCGTTCGCGTTCTCACTGCGCTTGAGCTGCGTGACCTCGAGCGAGACATTCGCGCCCGCCGGGATCGTCGCGCCGTTGGAGCCGCTGACGGCGTTGGCCACCGTGGCGGTGAAGGTCTGCCCAACCGTGTAGGTGTTGGTGCAGACGCGCGAGTTGGAGCGGAGGCTCAGCGAGGATCCGGACGGGATCATGCCGACCGAGCCACCGCCGCTCGATGCCGCCGAACCGGCGGGATTGGTCGTGACGGTGTTGCCCGATGGCGTCGTGCGCGTGGTCGGCGCTGGAGGAGTCGGTCGCGTGGTCGGGCGCGTCGCCACCGGGCGAGGCGTGGCCGGACGGGACGCCGGCGCGCGCGTCACGGGCGTCGGAGCGGGCGTGGCCTCGGCGGGCGTCGCCGCAACGTCGCGAAGTTGCGGCTGGAGCGACGTGTCGTGGCCAGCGATCTGGAGGTCGCGGGTGAGCGCCGAGTCGGCCGCGAGCGACGTGTCGCTCTTGCTGTCCTTCACGGTGCACGCGCTCACCGACAACATCGCCATCATGGCGAGCGGTGCGCCGAAGTCACGGATATACTTGACCATGCATTACCTCCAGAGGAGCGGTGCAGCCGATCGTCTGAATCGGCGAAGCTGCGGTGGATCAACGACTTAAGAGTAAGCAAAAGACAACTGCAGTGGCAAGCCACATGCCTGCAACGTCCGCCCTGCGGCGCCTCGTTCCGTACTACCGTCCGTACCCGCGCGTGCTCGTGGGCGGACTCGTGCTGGTCATCGTCTCGTCGGCGATCGGCACGGTGGTGCCCTGGCTACTCCGCGCCGGCATCGACGACCTGCGTGCCGGCGCGCCGCCGCAGCGCGCGTGGCTCATCGCGAGCGCCATCGTCGGCGTCGCGCTGATCGGGGGTGCGCTTCGGTACTGGATGCGCGAGCTCCTGAACGGCCTGAGCCGGTACATCGAGTACGATCTCCGCCAGGCTCTCTTCGTACACCTCACAACGCTGGATGGCTCGTACTTCGCCCGCATGCGTACGGGCGACCTGATGGCGAGGCTGACGAACGATCTGAGCGCGGTGCGGATGGCCGCTGGACCGGCGATCATGTACCTGACGAACACGATCTTCGGCGGCGCCTTCGCGCTCGTGTTCATGCTTCGCATCGACGTGAAGCTCACCCTGGTCGCGCTGCTGCCGATGGTGCTGCTCCCGTTCGCGACGATCAAGCTGGGTGGAGCGATCCACCGGCGATTCGAGGCAGTACAGGCGGAGTTCAGCGCGCTCACCACGCTGGCACAGGAGAACTTCGCGGGCGTGCGAGTGGTGCGAGCGTACCGGCAGGAGCGCGCAGAGATCGCGCGCTTCGGCGCACTGAACGAGCGCTATCTCGAGAAGAACATGCACCTCGCGCGACTGTACGGCGCGATGAATCCGCTGTTCGGTCTTCTCGCGGGACTCAGCGCGATCGTCGTGCTCGGGCTCGGCGGCAGTCTCGTGGTGCGCGGGACGATCACGGTCGGAGCGTTCGTCGCGTTCGGCTTCTACCTCGGCCTGCTCACGTGGCCGCTGATCGCGCTGGGCTGGGTGATCAATCTCTTCCAGCGCGGCGCGGCGTCGATGACGCGCCTGCTCGACGTGCTCGACGCGGTGCCGGACATTCGCTCGGCCGACGCACCGGCCAGTCTGCCGCCCGCTGGCTCCGGACGGGCGCTCGAGTTTCGCGACGTCGGCTTCCACTTCCCGACGCCCGAGGGAGGCGAGCCGCGCTGGGTGCTGCGCAACGTGTCGTTCGTCGTGCCGGCAGGCGACACGCTGGCCGTGGTCGGCTCGACGGGAAGCGGCAAGAGCGCGCTGATCGATCTCATCCCGCGACTCGCCGATCCGCAGGAAGGCGAAATATTGTTGGATGGCGTGCCGACCCGTTCTCTGTCGCTCGAGACGCTGCGCGCCGAGATCGGCTACGTCCCGCAGGAGAGCTTCCTGTTCAGCGACACGATCGCGGCGAACCTCACCTACGGTGACGCGACGGTGAGCTTCGTGGAGCACGAGGGCATCGACGAGAGCAAGCGCGAGGAGTCGCGCGTCGTGGGAGAACGCGCTGCCGAGGCGCACCGCTGGGCGGCGGGCGTCGCGCAGCTCGACGAGACGGTGCGCGAGTTCCCATACGGCTACGGGACGATGCTCGGCGAGCGCGGGATCAACCTGTCGGGCGGCCAGAAGCAGCGCCTCGCGATGGCGCGCGCGCTGGCCCGCCGCCCGCGGCTCGTTCTGCTCGATGACGCGCTCTCCGCGGTGGACACCCACACCGAGGCGGAGATCCTCCATGGACTTCGCGGCGCGCTCGCGGGCCGGACGGCGGTGATCGCCTCGCACCGCGTGAGCGCGGTGAGGGATGCGAGCCAGGTGATCGTGCTCGACCATGGTCGCGTGGTGGAGCGAGGGACCCACGCCACGCTGATCTCCGCGGGGGGGCGGTATGCGGCGTTGTTGCGGAGGCAGGAGCTGGAGGAGGAGATCGAGGTGGAGGCGTAAGGACATCCGGGGTCAGAGCCCGGGGTCAGAGCCCGGGGTCAGAGCCCGGGGTCAGAGCCC
>JBDTOD010000069.1:0-21914 GCA_039933415.1 bacterium | reverse complement strand
CTCCTCGATCATCGAGTTGCCTCGCACGCGGAGCACGTAATGGTTGCCGCCGCGCTGCACGAACGAATCGGGCACCGCGATCGACTCCTGATGGGCGATCGCTTCGATCGGGACGCCAGCCGCGACGGCACCGAGCAAGGGAAGCTCGATCGCGCGGGGCATCACGTCGCTCGGAAGAATCTCGATCGCACGACTCTCATTGTACGAGCGCTTGATGTAACCCTTGCGCTCGAGATTGCTGAGGTGCTCGTGGACGGTGGCGAGCGAGTTGTAATTGAAGTTGTCGGCGATCTCCTCGAAGCTCGGGGCGTAACCCTTTTGCTCGGAGTAGAGCGTCAGATAGTTTAGAATCTCGCGTTGGCGCTTGGTGAGCGGCATGGCGGCTCCTGCAAAAGTGGCAATCGCGACCGCTCGCGCGGCGGGCGGCAGCGGGTGCTGCCCCGAACAACTCCCGAACAGCTTATCCGAATAGGTCCCGAAGTGCAAGCATCTCTTCGTTGGACCCCTCCGGGGGGCACACTTGGGACGATCAGCCGGGAGGCTGAGGCACGAGCCGCCGCCCTCGAGCCACGGGAAGGCGAGCTGGAACGCACCGCCACGACGACGCCAGCGGGTCCCTCGCTCGCCGCCGCGCTGCGCTCCGGCACCGTGGCGCTCATCGCCGAGGTGAAGCGCCGGTCGCCATCAAAGGGGTCGATCGCGCCGGGGCTCGACGCTGTGTCGCAGGCGCTGGCGTATGTCGCCGGCGGCGCAGCGGCGATCAGCGTGCTCACCGAGCCCGACCATTTCGGTGGCTCGACCCACGACCTGCTCGACGTGCGCAAGGCTGTCGCGGTGCCCGCGCTCAAGAAGGACTTCCATGTCGCGAGGATCCAGCTCATCGAGGCACGCGCACTTGGCGCGTCGGCGGCCCTGCTCATCGCGCGGGCACTGGCTCCCGCGCGGCTGCGAGCCCTGATGGATCTGGGACGGGCGATCGGTCTGGAGCTGCTCATCGAGGTGCGCGACGAGTCCGAGCTCGAGCGCGCGCTGGAGGGAGGCGCCGAGATGATCGGCGTCAACAACCGCGACCTGGAAACGCTCATCATCGATCCCTCGACCGCCGAGCGCCTCGTTCCACTGATTCCGGCGGGCGTCATCGCGGTGGCCGAGAGTGGCATCCAGTGGCGAGCCGACGTCGAGCGCTACGCCCGTGGCGGCGCCGACGCGGTGCTCGTGGGCTCCAGCATCTCCGCGGCGGCGGATGCCGCGGCGGCGACCGCCGGGCTGGCCGGAGTAATCCGGAGACATCGTGGCGCCTGAGGTCAAGATCTGTGGGCTCACCCGTTCAGTCGACGCCGAGCTCGCGGATGCGGCTGGAGCGACGTATCTCGGAGTGATCTTCGCGGGCGGTCCGCGGGAGCGCACGCCCATGCGCGCCCGCGACACGCTCGCGGGACGGCGCGCGCGGAAGGTCGGCGTCTTCGCCGAGCAGACGCCCGACACGATTGCCGCGCTCGTGGAGATGGTCGGATTGCACGTGATTCAGCTGCACGCGGACCCAACGCTCGATCGAGTGCGAGCGGTGCGAGCCGCGACCGGCGCCGAAGTGTGGGCGGTAGTGCGTAGCGCGGACGGCGGTCTACCCGAGGGCATCGAGGCGATGTGCGACGAGGCCGACGCGCTCGTCATCGATGCGCTCGTTCCGGGTGGGCTCGGCGGCACCGGCGTTCGCGTCCCGTGGGACCGCTTGGGTGAATCGCTCGATGCGCTCGACTATCATCCACGCATCGTCCTCGCCGGCGGTCTGACGCCGGAGAACGTCGCAGAGGCGATCGACTATGTCGCGCCGTCGGTGGTGGACGTCTCGTCCGGCGTTGAATCGTCGGCAGGCATCAAGGATCACGCACGCATTCGCGGCTTCATCGCCGCGGTGCGCACAGCAGGGAGAGGGGTCGAATGACATCCACGCAGCCCACCGATCGGTTCGGCGCGTTCGGCGGGCGGTATGTGCCCGAGACGCTCATTCCCGCGCTCGACGAGCTCGAGGCGGCGTATGCGCTCGCCCAGACCGACGCGTCGTTCCGCGATGAGCTGTCGACGCTGCTCTCCACGTACGTCGGACGGCCCTCACCACTGAGCGATGCCCCTCGGCTCTCGGAGCGCATTGGCGCGCGCGTGCTGCTCAAGCGAGAGGACCTGAATCACACGGGGGCGCACAAGATCAACAACACCGTCGGCCAGGTGCTGCTGGCGCGCCGGATGGGCAAGGCGCGCATCATCGCCGAGACGGGCGCTGGACAGCATGGTGTGGCGACGGCGACAGTCTGTGCCCGATTCGGCCTTCAGTGCGTCGTGTACATGGGCGAGGAGGACATGCGCCGCCAGCAGCTCAACGTGTTTCGCATGCGGCTCATGGGCGCGGAGGTCATTCCCGTCACGAGCGGCACTCGCACGTTGAAGGACGCCACGACCGAGGCGATTCGAGATTGGGTGACCAACGTCACAGATACGCACTACATCATCGGCTCCGTGGTGGGGCCGGCACCGTACCCCCGCATGGTACGTGACTTCCAGGCGATCATCGGCGTCGAAGCGCGTGCGCAGATGATGGAGCGTACGGGTGCGCTGCCGCGCAGCGTGGTCGCGTGCGTGGGCGGTGGCTCGAACGCGATGGGTGTATTCCACGCGTTCATGCAGGACGAGGGCGTGGAGCTGATCGGTGTCGAGGCGGCGGGCGAAGGGCTCGACTCCGAGCGTCATTCTGCCTCGCTCACGAAGGGCACGCCGGGCGTGCTGCACGGTGCGCTGAGCTATCTCCTCCAGGACGATGACGGTCAGGTGCATCCCGCGCACTCCATCTCGGCCGGTCTGGATTATCCAGGCGTGGGGCCCGAGCACTCCTTCCTGAAGGACAGCGGCCGCGCGACCTACGTCTCCGTGCGCGACGACGAAGCGATGGCCGGCTTCCAGCTGCTGAGCCGATTGGAGGGCATCATCCCCGCGCTCGAGACCGCACATGCGATTGCGTGGGTGGATCGCGAACGGTCGCGTTGGAGCGCGGATGACACCGTGCTTCTCTGCATCAGCGGGCGTGGTGACAAGGATGTAGCGCAGGTGATGGAAATGGGTATCTTGGCAGGGTGACCACCCCGTCCGCCCCACTGCCGACGCGGGAATTGGAGCGCGTCCCCCCGCCGTTCGAGCCGACACTCGTCGAGGAACTGCTCAGGCTTTTCGGCAAGGCAGCGCGGGCTCACCAGCTCTACCTCCCCAACAATCCCGTCTACAAGAGCGCGCACGACGCGCTCCGCGCGGGCTTCGCTCCACTGTGGGCGGAGACTGACGAGCTGGTGCTCGGCTTCACCGAAAGTGAGGTGAAGTGGGAAGGGCTCACCGTCCTCACCGAAGCGTCACGCGGAAGCGAGAGCCTTCCGTGGCTCTTCTACAAGGATGGCGTGCGCGAAGTGCGCCTGCTCCGCGGCTTCGAGGCGGAGGAGCTGGACAAGCTGCTCGGTATCCTCCAGCGCGTGCGGAAGGCCGCGCCGGATGAAGACGATCTACTCACGCTGCTCTGGGAAGGAGACTTCGTCTTTCTGCGCTACCGTTACGTCGATCTCGCGCTCGAGTCGGCACCGGTGATGGCCGAAGGTGAGCCGCTCCTGCGCGACGACACCGCGACGCAGGAGGAAGCGGAGGAAGCACCCGACGAGCCGACACGCGCCGGCGTGGTGAGCATGTCGGATTTCGACGGCACGCTCTACTTCCTCGACGAGCGGGAGATCGAGTATCTGCAGACGGAAGTCGATCGTGAGTACCGCTCCGATCTGCGACAGAACGTCGTCGCGATCCTGCTCGACATCTTCGAGCAACAGTCCACGCCAGCGGTGCGTGAGGAGATCTCGGAGCTGCTCGATGTCCTGATGCTCCACATGCTGTCGGCCGGGCAGCTCCAGAACGTCGCGTATCTGCTCCGTGAGTCGGCGTCGGCGATCGAGCGTTCGCCCGACCTCCTGCCTGAGCAACGCGAGCGCGTGGCCCAGATTCCGAGCAGGCTGAGCGCCCCCGAGACGCTCAGCCAGCTGCTCCAGTCGCTGGATGAGTCGGATTCCCTGCCGCCGCTCTCCGATCTGCTGCAACTGTTCGAGCAGCTGCGCGGACCGGCATTGGCCACACTCCTGGAGTGGTTCGTCAAGCTGCAGAACCCCAAGCTCAAGCCGATGCTCGAGCAGGCGGCGACGCGGCTCGCGTCACAGAACACGGCCGACCTCGTGAAGCTGATCCTGTCGCCGGTGCCGGGTGTGGGTCACGAGGCGATTCGACGCGCCGGCGCGCTCAAGACGCCCGCGGCCGTGGCTCCGTTGTCGAGAGTGCTCACCGACGGCGAGCCCGCCCTCCGCGTGTCCGCCGTCCAGGCGCTCGGCGAGATCGGCACGCCGGGAGCGCTGCAGGCGCTGGAGCGCGGCGTGGACGACAGCGACCGAGACGTCCGCGTCGCCGCCATTCGGGCGCTGTCCACGCGAGCATATCGTCCGGTGCTTCCCAAGCTCGACGCGATCGTGAAGGGCAAGGCGATCCGCGAAGCCGATCTCACCGAGAAGATGGCCGCGTTCGAGGCGTATGGTGGACTCTGCGGCGATGACGGCGTGAGTACGCTCGACGCGATGCTCAACGGCAAGTCGATGTTCGGCCGGCGCGAGGATTCGGAGCTCCGTGCCTGCGCCGCCGTCGCCCTCGGACGCGTCAATACCAAAGGCGCACAGGACTCGCTCCGGCGAGCGTCGAGCGAGAAGGACGTCGTCGTTCGCAACGCGGTGAATCGCGCGCTTCGCGGAGGAATGACGTGATGGCGCCAGAGCGCACGGGAGGCTCGTCGGACGCCAAGCCGACGACCCGGGCGTCGGCGCCGTTCGGCGATCCCGCCGGCGACGCGTACATCCGTCGCGCAGGACGCGGTTTGATCATCTCGCTCTACGCGGCGCTGCGAGCCATCCGGCTCTATCCGCTGGAGAACACGGCCGTCCAGAACGCGGCGGACGACCTCACGAACGTCGCGGCCGCGCTGATTCAGCGAGAGCAGGAGCTGGAGATCCGCGTGTCCGGTGAGTTCGTCTTCATCAACGCGGTGCGGTTGCGGCTCGACCTCGACAACTATGCGAGCTTCAGCCAGCTGCTGTCCCTGTTCCGCTCGTCGGGGATCGGTTCGCTGCACCTGCACACCGCTCCGTTGGTGAAGGAGTGGCAGCGCTTCCTCGCGTTGTTGCTCGTCCCGTCGACAGATCCGCCGGCGACTCGGTTCCACCAGCTTCGCGGCCGTCTCGAGCAGCAACATCTCACCGCGTTCGAGCTCGGTGAGCCCCGCGATGCGGCGGACGATAGCGAGCGCGAGAAGTCGAAGGAGCTCGCCAAGAAGACGTACACGCAGTCGGTCGCGGTGACGAAGGACCTCATGACGTCGGTGCGCATGGGGCGCAGCCCGAACATCAAGAAGATCAAGCGAGTGGTGCAGGGGATCGTCGATCAGATCCTCAACGAAGAAGCGTCGTTGATTGGACTCACGACGATTCGCGATTACGACGAATACACGTTCACGCACAGTGTGAACGTCTGCATCTTCTCGGTCGCGCTCGGGAAGCGACTGGGCTTCAGCAAGCTGCAGCTCTACGATCTGGGCATGGCCGCACTCTTCCATGACATCGGCAAGTCCCGCGTGCCGTCCGAGGTGATCAACAAGGCCGACGGTCTCACGGAAGACGAGTGGCGGCTGGTGGCCGCGCATCCGTGGATGGGAGCGCTCTCGCTGTTCCAGCTCCGCGGACAGCAGGAGCTACCATATCGGGCCATGGTCGTCGCCCACGAGCATCACATGAAGATGGACCTCACCGGCTATCCTCGGCCGGTGCGGCCCCGCACGATGAGCATGTTCAGCAAGATCGTCGCAGTGGCTGACGGCTTCGACGCCGCGACCTCGCGCCGCTCCTATCAAACGACGCCGTTGTCGCCGGCGCAGGTCATGATGGAGATGCGGGACAACCCTCGGCGCGGCATGGACCCCGTCGTCGTCAAGGCGTTCATCAACCTCACGGGGATCTATCCCGTCGGCACGCTGGTGGTCCTCGATACCTTCGAGCTGGGTATCGTCCACGCCGTGAACTCGATTCCGGAAATGTTGTCCAGACCGATCGTACGCGTCATCAGTGACGCGCAGAGTAATCTGCTGCATCCGGGCACGCTCGTGGACCTGGCCGAGCAGCAGGCGGACGGCGTCTACCTGCGCACCATCATCAAGACGGAGAACCCCGATCGGTATGGCATCCGGGTTGGCGACTATTTCCTCTGATCGCATCGCCCAGCGCTTCGCGCAGCTCCGGGCGGCTGGACGCTGCGCGTTCGTCCCCTACGTCACGGCTGGCCACCCCGACCCGGTTCGCAGCGTCGAGCTCCTCCAGGGTCTCGAGGCGGCGGGCGCGGACGTCGTCGAGGTCGGCGTGCCGTTCTCGGATCCCCTCGCCGACGGCGCCGTCATCCAGGCGAGCTCCCAGCGCGCGCTCGATCAGGGCGTGCGCCTAAACCAGGTGCTCGAGATCGTCGCGCGCGCGTCGCTCTCCATCCCGGTCGTCCTGTTCAGCTACCTGAACCCGTTGCTGCGCGGGGGCGACGACGCACTGGTTCGCGCGGCGGAAGCGGGCGTCGATGGCGTCCTCGTGACGGACCTGCCGCTCGGCGCCGATCCTCAGCGCGAGGCGTGGTTCGCCAACAGCCCGCTCGACTTCGTTCGCCTCGTCGCGCCGACGACGCCGAAGGAGCGGATCGGCGAGATCGCCCGGACCGGCAGTGGCTTCGTGTATCTGATCAGCCGACTGGGCGTGACCGGCGAGCGCGCCGACCTGCCGCCCGACCTTCCGGCCACGGTGGCCCGTGTTCGCGCGGCCACGACGCTCCCCGTTTGCGTCGGATTCGGCATTGCGCGTCCCGAGCAGGCCAGCGCAGTCGCCGCGCTCGCTGACGGCGTCGTGGTCGGGAGTGCGATCGTGCGCGCTGCCGACGAGAGCGTCGAGGCCGCGCTGAAGCTCGCGGTCGCGCTTCGGCGCGCCATCGACGGCGACTGACATGCGATCCTTTCTGACAAACTACGCCCGCTTCCTCGGGGGGCTCGGACTTGTCCTGTTGATCACCGCGCTGGCGATCGATACTCGTTGGCTGGCCCAGCCGTGGGGGATCGTCGCGATGCTCGCGACGATCATCTTCCTGCGCGCCCAACAGATCCCGCTGACGAAATACGGGGCGCTCAATCTGCTGGCGCTCCCGATCGTCTCCGGTGCGTTGATCCTGGGCGCACCCGCCGCCGCGCTGGCGATCTATGTCGGCGTGCTGCTCGCCGACATGCTGTTCCTCAGGCGCGGAACGGTGGTGGCGTGGATCAACGCGGGACGCGAAGTCGTGGCGCTCATCTCGGCGTACGGCGCCTACTCGTGGGCGTCCGTCTCGATCGCCGCCGGAGGCAGTGGATTCACGGCCGAGACGCTCCCGGCGCTCGCGCTGTTCGTGTTCGCGTATTTCGTCACGAGCCGTCTGCTGCTCTACTTCACGCTCCTCATCCGCGACAAGCTCGTTGACGAGGAGAAGTCGCTCATCCTGCGGTACGAGGTCATCGCGTTCGGCGCGGGAACGATCGGCGTCGCCATCGTGCTCGTTGCGGTCACCAGTCTCAAGCCGCTCGGATGGGTCGTGGTGGCCGTCGTGCTCGCGCTCTCGGGACTACTGCTCAAGCGCATCCTCGAGGAATCGATCGCGGCGGAAGAGCTGAACAAGATCCTCGCGATGGAGCAGGTCGTCTCATCCGACGTGGACATAAGCGACGCCTTCCAGCGCATCCAGGAGTTGGCGCACCGGCTCGTGGACTGGCAGGTCTTCCGCATCGGGCGGCTGGAAGATGGAGAGCTGAAGCACGTGTGGCAGGGCGACGTCGGCTACCTCGATCCACCGCGCATTCCGGACGGACAGCTCGGCACGCTCCGCGCCGAGGCGCTCCGCGGCGGTGACATCATCCTGGTCGCCGACACGCTGCGCGACGCGCGGGTGCTCGCCGGCCGATCGCGCGCGCGCAGCGTCGTCGTCATCCCGCTCCGCTTCGGCGAGCGCACCGTGGGACTACTGGAGCTGGAGCACCACAAGCCGGACGCGTACGCGGCGAAGGAAGTGGCCCTCATCCGCCGCTTCGCCAACCAGCTCGCCACGACGCTCCACATCTATGATCTCCGTCGACCGCTGCTCGAAGCGATGACGCGAGTGAGCCAGCAGCTCGACACCCTCACGAACTCGGCGCGCGCGCTGCGCGGCGGCGGCGAATCGGTCGCGCGGACGATCGGCGACATCACGCGTGGCATCGCCGAGGAGGGCGAGCAGATCGGCCGCTCGCTCGAGGCGACTCAGACGCTGTATGCCGCGACGCAGGGCGTCGTCCATGACGGCAACCTGGCCGCGGAAGCGAGCCAGCGCGCCACCGAGATCGCCACCGAGCACCGCCGGACGATCGCCGCGGCGATCGAGCGGCTGGTGAGCGCAAAGGTGTTCGTCGGCGAGAGCGGAACGCAGATCGGTGAGCTGGCGAAGAGCGTTCGACGGATCACGGAGTTCATCGCCGTCATTCGCGAGCTCGCCGACCAGACGAATCTGCTCGCGTTGAACGCCGCGATCGAAGCCGCGCGCGCGGGCGAGCAGGGGCAGGGCTTCGCGGTCGTCGCCGAGGAGGTGAGGAAGCTCGCCGAGCAGAGCGCCGTCGCCTCCGACGAGGCGGGCGACATCGTGCTGACCTTCGAGGAGCAGATGCGCCGCGTCGCGCTGCAGATGTCGCGCGGCGAAGCGGTCGTGCAGGACGTGGAGAGCCTCTCGGAGCAGGCGCGTGGCGCGCTGGACATGATCGTGGAAGCCACGGCGAGCGCCGCCACCGGCGCCCAGCGCATCGCCATGACGTCACGCGAGCAGGAGCTCGAGTTCGCCAAACTGAGCGATCGTGTGCGACGCATCGCGCAGATTTCGTGGCGCAATCGCGACGGGGCCGAACAAGTGACATCGAGCGCGCGCGATCAGGCGACGGCGCTTCGCGGGCTGGAAGGCGCGACGCAGGAGCTGCGGGGCGTCGCGATCTATCTCGAAGAGCTTACTCGCCGCATCACCAGCGTACGCTGAATTGACCGCGTAGCGCGTCGTGCCTACGTTGCGCGTCCCGTCGTCAACGTTCCTTCCCTTCGTCCTCTCCCATCGTTCCGTGGTGATCTCGCTCGTCGGCATGCGCTTTCACGTGCGCATCGGCATTCTTCCGCACGAGCGAGAGCATGCGCAGGAGCTCGAGGTCGATGTGTCGGTCACGCGTGGCGATGCCGAGCACGGCGTGCTCGACTATCGATCACTGTACGCGGTGGTGACGGACCGGATGTCTCGCGAGCCGTTGGACTATCTCGAAGACGTCGCGGTGGGCATCGCTGAGCGCGCGGTCGCGCTCGATGGCGTGACGCGCTCGCGCGTCGCGGTGCGCAAGCCGCAGGTGCTCGTGGGCGGTCCGCTCGCGTACGCCGAGGTCGTCGTGGAGCGGAGCCGTGACTGAGATGGCGTTCGTCGCGCTTGGCTCGAACCTCGGAGACCGCCGCGCCCACCTCGCGCAGGCGCGCGCCGCGATGTCGCTGCTCTCCGGCACACGCCTGGCCGCGGTCGGTTCCATCGAGGAGACGGCGCCGCTCGGCGGCATGGCGCAGGGGCCATTCCTCAATCAGATGGTCGCCCTCGAGACCACACTCGCCCCGCACACCCTGCTCGACGCGCTGCATCGCATCGAGCGTTCGTTGGGAAGAGTACGATCGACGCGCTGGTCCGCGCGCACGATCGATCTCGACATCGTGCGTCATGGCGCGCGGACGATCAGTTCACCCACGCTCGTTCTCCCGCATCCAGGAATCGCGCACCGCGACTTCTGGCGCCGCGAGCTCGCGGAGTTGACCAGCATGCTCGACCTGGCCGCATGATGTCGATCGCTCGACCGCTCGTCTCCATGCCCGAGTGGGCGCAAGTGTCGCCGAAGCGGCTGGCGCACATCCAGCGCGTCACCTTCCTGCTCGACGACTGGGCTGCGCAACTTTGCCTGACCGACGACCAGGCGCGCGCGTGGCATGATGCGGGTCGCTATCACGACGCGCTGCGCGACGCCCCGGAGACGCTGCTTCGAGAGCTCGCGGGCGACACCGCGGGCTATACCGTGGAGATGCTGCACGGACCGGCCGCGGCCGAGCGTTTACGGCGAGCTGGAGAGACGCGGAGCGAGCTGCTCGACGCGATTCGATTCCACACCGTCGGCTCGGCGGAATGGGGCCAGCTCGGACGCGCCTTGTACATGGCCGATTATCTCGAGCCGGGCCGGAAGTTTTCGCGAGCGGATCGCGCGTATCTCGCCACGCAGGCACCGCGTGACTTCGACACGACGTTTCGTCAGGTCGTGCGCGCGCGGCTCGAGTGGTCGCTGCGCGAGGGGATGCGGTTGTATCCCAGCGCGGTCGCGCTGTGGAACGCGGTTCGATGAAGCGTCTGTTGCTGGTCGCGGCGGCGATTCTCCTATTGGCCGTGATTGCCGGGGCGGGCGTCGCACTGCGCTCGCGAGGCGCCTCCACGGTCGTATTGGAAGCGCTTCACGCACCGACCGCCCAGGTGCGTGCGCCCGAGGGAGTGCGCATCCGCGTGCAGGTGCTCAACACGACGAAGACGCGCGGGCTCGCGCGTCGTGCAACGCGTCTGCTGCGCGACCGGGGCTTCGACGTCGTCGAGCTTGGAACGGCGGGACCGACGATCGACACGACGATGGTACTCGATCTGTCCGCGCACCCCGCGTGGGCCGAAGCCGCTGCGAAGGTGATGGCGCCCGCGCGCGTCAAGGCGCGCACTGACAGCTCACGCTACCTGGACGTCACCGTGTTGATCGGCAGCACGTGGCGCCCGCCGGCCGAGCCGTTCTACCCGTAGCTGCCCGCACGCCGCGGCGATGTCCATGCCGCGGCTCTTCCGCACCGCTACCTCGACGCCGAGATCGCGCAGGATTCGCGCGAATCGAGCGATCTCGCCTGGAGAGGTGGGGATGAATCCCTGCGCGCCGCCCGGATGCAGTGGAATCAGGTTCACGAAGGCGCGACACTCGCGCGCGAGCGTGGAGAGGCGCCGCGCGTGGTCCGGCTGGTCGTTCACTCCGCCGAGCATGACGTACTCGAACGTGACGCGGCGGTCGAACACCTTCGCAGCTTCGATCACTTCGCGGAGTGGGTACTTCGTGTTGATCGGCATGAGCTGCTGCCGCAGCTCGTCGGTGGGCGCATGAATCGAGAGCGCCAATCGGAACTGCTCTCGTCGCTCGCCGAGCGCGACGATGCCCGGCAGCACGCCGACCGTGGAGACGGTGATGTGACGCGCCCCGATGCCGAGTGCCCGCGGGTCGTTCAACAGCGTGAGTGTCGGCGACACCGCCTTCCAGTTCATCAGCGGCTCCCCCATTCCCATGAACACGATGTTCGTGACGTCGACCGGCTCATCGAGCAGGCGCATCTCGCGCGCCTGGCCGGCGATCTCGAACGGCTCGAGGTTGCGTGAAAACCCCATCGCACCCGTTGCGCAGAACGCGCAGCGCAGCGCGCATCCCGCCTGCGAGGAGATGCACAACGTCATCCGGTGGCCATCGGGGATGGCCACCGTCTCGATCGCCTCGCCGTCGGCAAGCTGAAAGAGGAATTTGCGCGTCCCATCGGTCGACAGCTGCTGCGTCATCAGCGACAGTCGCGGCATCGCGAACCGTTCGGCGAGCGACGCGCGAAGTGGTGCGGAGAGCTCGGTCATGTCCGCGAACGTGGCGGCGGGACGAATCCAGAGTCGGCGCAGCACCTGCCCGACGCGATACGACGGCTCGCCGAGCTGGCGCATCGCGGTCGCGAGCTGCTCCTCCGCCTCGACGGGCGTGAGGTTGAGCAGATTGATCGGGTCGGGCATCAGCGAAACACCGTCGTGAGAAGAAACTGGTACGTGGAGCCGAGCCCCGCGGTGCCCTCTTCACGGGAGACGCCGACGAGGTAGCGCGCATATCGCAGGCCGAGTCCGAGCCGGAGCCGCGTCGTCGTGAAGCCGAAGGCGGACTGTCTGGCGATTCCGCCGCGCAGCTCGACCATCTTCGTGCGCGCACTCGTGAAGCCGAACACCTCTGAGCCCGAATCCCGATCGCGCTGATACGCCAGACCGGCGCGCACGTCAGCGGCTGTGATCGGCAGAATGCCCTCCGCCGCGCCGAGCACCGTCACCCGGTCACCCTTGCCCGTGACCGACTGGAGAAAGGTCGAGCCGGCGAGTCGTATCGGCAGGCCGGCGGGCCGCTCGACGACACCGCCGACGTCGATCGAGGTGGCGTGCCCCGACGTGAGGTCGATCTCGCCGCTCCGGCGACGAACGGCGATGCCCAGCGTGGTGGCTCCCCGACTCGCCGCCGCGATCGCCGACAGCACCGTCGACCGGTACGGGATCTCCCCCGCCAGGGTCTGCGGATCGGTGTCCGTCCGGAGCAGATCGCCAACGGAAGACTGGGCGAGCTGAAGGCCCGCGGTGAGGTGGGTGGCCACGCGATAGGCCACCGTGCCGAGCTGTGCGGAGACGCCCTGCTCGATCGGCGTGTTCAACGCCGTGGCGGAGAGGAGCATCCGGTTCCCGGATTCCAGCGCCAGGGTAGCCGGATTCCAGAATCCACCTCCGGCCTCCGACGCGAGCGCGGCGGGCTCAGCGAGAGTGCCAATCGGAAACTGGAAGAGATCGCGACCCGGAACCTGCTGGCCCGCAGCCGCTCGGAGCGGGCCGAGCACTGCGAGTGCCGCGGCGGCGGCGAACGACATGCGGCACATGAATTTGAGCTTAGTTCGGCGGCAGGGGGCACGCAACGGCGGTGCTACCCGGCGCCCCGGCGTGGCGCTAGTTTACAGGGTTGAATGCGAACATGCGCACGCGTGAATGACTGAGCGTCCACTCACGCCGTCCCCGATCGTTGGGACGGCGTCGCTCCGCCGCGTGCCGCGTCGAACTGCCGCGCTCCTGGCGCGCCGCGCTTGCGCGTCTGCGCTCACCGGCATGGTTCGGCGTCGCGCCGCCACCACTTCGACCGTACTGAATGTCTGACATCGCACTCGCGACGAGCTTTCGCACGCACCTCTGCGGCGCGCTTCGAGAACAGGACGTTGGCGCCAAGGTGCGGCTCGGTGGATGGGTACATCGCTCGCGCGATCTGGGCGGATTGGTCTTCTTCGACCTTCGCGACCGCGCGGGGTTGGTGCAGATCTCGGTCAATCTCTCGGAGGCGTCACCCGAGCTCGCGAAAGTCGCCGCCGCGCTCGGCGCGGAAACCGTCGTGCTGGTCGAGGGGGAAGTCACCGAACGACCCGCCGCGATGCGCAACTCGGAGCTTGGCACCGGAGCGATCGAGGTACGCGCCACGTCCGTCATCGTCGTCGGCCCCGCGGACACGCCCGCCATCCCCGTCGCTCGCGGCAAGGGAGAGCAGCTCGCAGCCGAGGAGCTGCGGCTGCGGCATCGCTACCTCGACCTCCGGCGCGACGAGCTGCAGCGCAATCTCGTGCTGCGACATCGGCTCATGCAGACGACTCGGCGCTACCTGAGCGACATCGGCTTCTTCGAGATCGAGACGCCGATGTTGACGAAGCCGACGCCGGAAGGTGCGCGCGACTACCTCGTGCCGAGCCGCGTGCACCCCGGCGAGTTCTACGCGCTCCCGCAGTCGCCGCAGATCTACAAGCAGCTTCTCATGGTGAGCGGCTACGATCGCTACTTCCAGATCGCGCGCTGCTTCCGCGACGAGGACCTTCGTGCCGATCGGCAGCCCGAGTTCACCCAGATCGACGTCGAAGCGTCGTTCGTCGGCGAGGAAGACATCATGCGGATGGCCGAAGGGCTGATCCGCGCGCTCTGGGCCGAAGGAGGCAGCACCGTTCCGCCGACGATTCAACGGATGCCGTACGCCGAGGCACTCGAGCGCTACGGGATCGACCGGCCGGATCTGCGCTACGACCTGGCGCTTACCGACGTGAGCGAGGTCTTTCGCGGCTCGGAGTTCGTCGTCACCAAGTCGGTGCTCGATGCGGGCGGCCGCGTTCGCGGTCTGCGCGTCCCGGGCGGAGCTACTCTCTCGCGCAAGCAGGTGGATGAAGTCGAGGCGGCCGCGAAGAGCGCGGGCGCACTCGGGCTGCTGCGGCTCAAGCGAGTGAACGGCGTGCTCGAGGGCCCGGCCGCCAAGTTTCTCGCCGAGGGCGCGTCGGATCGGCTCGGACTGGCCGATGGCGATCTGGGTCTGTACGTGGCCGGTCCGGACCGCGTCTCGAGTCCGTCGCTCGACCGCGTTCGGCAGGAGGTGGCGCAGCGAATGCACCTCGTGCCCGCCAACGTGAACGCATTCGTGTGGGTGACGGACTTCCCGATGTTCGAGCGCGATCCGCAAAGCGGGGCGCTCACGGCGGTGCATCACCCGTTCACCGCGCCCAATCCTGCGGACCTGGCGCTGCTCGAGCACGAGCCCTGGCGTGCCCGGGCGCAGGCGTACGATCTCGTGCTCAACGGCACCGAGCTGGGCGGCGGGAGCATCCGCATCAACGACCCTCGCGTGCAGTCGAGCATCTTCCGCCTGCTCGGCATCGACGACCCCACGGCGCAGACGCGCTTCGGTTTCCTGCTGGAAGCCTTGCGTGCCGGCGCGCCTCCGCACGGAGGGATCGCGTTCGGATTCGACCGCATCACGATGGTGCTCGCCGGCGCGACATCGCTGCGAGACGTGATCGCCTTTCCGAAGACGACGGCCGCCCGCGCGCTGTTCGAAGGTGCACCCAGCCCGGTGCCGGCCGCGGACATCGCCGAACTGCACATCCGAGTGGAGGCCGAGCACGCGTGAGTGAAGGCTCGATGACCCAGAAGCTGTCCACGGAAGGCGCGGACATGCTGACCCTGGCCGGCGTCAACGACGGCAACCTCGTGGAGCTGTCACGCCTGGGCGGCGTGAAGGTCGCGCTGCGCGGCGACACGATGTCGATCTCCGGACCTTCGGAGCTGGTATCGCGCGCAAGCGACATCGCTCGGCGCATGATCGACCGGGCGCGTCAGCGGATGGAGCTGACGCCGGACGATGTGCTCCGCCTGAGCGAGGACGACGGCGGCAGCCGGGACGGGGACGGTAGTTCTCCAACGGACGGCCGCATCGCGCTGCCGGGCGTGCGGAAGCTCATCCAGGCCAAGACGAGCGGACAGGCCGAATACCTGGTGAAGATCGCCGAGAACGACATCGTTGTCGGCATCGGTCCCGCGGGCACGGGCAAGACCTACCTGGCCGTCGCCGCCGCCGTGGACGCGCTCACCAAGAAGCGCGTGCGCCGGATCGTGCTGGCCAGACCGGCCGTGGAGGCGGGAGAGAGCCTCGGGTTCCTCCCTGGCGACATGCAGGCCAAGGTCGATCCGTACCTCCGACCGCTGTACGACGCCCTCGAGGACATGATGCCGCAGGAGCGCGTGCAGAAGGCGCTCGAGACGCGCGTGATCGAGATCGCGCCCCTGGCCTTCATGCGGGGACGAACGCTCAGCGACGCGTTCGTGATCCTCGACGAGGCGCAGAATGCGACGGCGATGCAGATGAAGATGTTCCTGACCCGACTTGGCGTGAACTCGCAGATCGTCATCACGGGCGACAAGACCCAGATCGACCTGCCGAAGCGCGAGGAGTCCGGGCTGATGCAGGTGGAGCGGATCCTTCCGGGAATCGAGGGAATCGCGTTTCATTACTTCACCGACGTCGACGTGGTGCGGCACCGGCTGGTGCGCGACATCATCAAGGCGTATGCGGGGGATGGGGACTGAGCGCGTGAATCTGCGCGAGGAGCTGGAGCGGGCAGCGGGAACTCTCGAGGCGTCGCGGCCACGGCGCGGCGCGGCGCTCGCGGTGCGTGCGCTCCTGCTGCTCATCCTCTCCGGGATGACGACCGTCATGCTGGGAGGCGCGCTCGCCTCGCGGGCGCCCGACGTCGTCGTCGGCGAGTTCACGGTGAACCTGTTCCTGCTGTCCACGATGATCGCCGCGCTGCGGACGTTCCGGCCGACGATTCACGACGACCGCCGCTCGCTCGCCCTCATGACTTTTCTGGCGACGGCGATGGTGGTGCTCGCGGCGGGGACGGTGCACATCCGTCCCGCGTCGCCCGAGCTGGTCCCGATGGCGTTCGTCGGCGTGGTCGTCAGTGCTCTGTACGACCGCCGAGTCGGCCTGCTCACCGTCGTGATGCTCACCGTGCTCATCGCGGCGCAGCCGGCGTTTCGCGTGCCGGCGTCGCTGCCCGTCCTGCTCGCATCGGGCGCAAGCGCCGCGCTCGCGGTACGCGAGACGCGGAGCCGGGACCAGTCCTACCTCTGGATCATCATCGTCGCCGCCGTCACGTCGGTCGCGAGCGTCAGTGCGGGTGTCGCGGCGGCGGCGCCACGCGGCTATCTGCTCGCGGGCGCCATCCGCGCAGCGGTGGCGTCGGTGGTCGGCGTCATCGCCGCGATGCTCTTCCTGCCGATCGCCGAGCGGCTGACGGGACGTGAGACGCACCTCACGCTGCTCGAGTGGGGCGATCTCCATCATCCGCTGCTGCAGCGGTTGAGCCTCGAGGCGCCAGGCACGTACGCGCATACGATCGCGATCGCGAACATGGCGGAGGCCGCCTGTCGCGCCATCGGAGCCAACGCCCTGCTCGCGCGCGTCGGCGCCTACTACCACGATATCGGCAAGCTCTCCAAGCCGTTGTACTTCGCCGAGAACCAGCCGCGTGGGCGCAATCCGCACGACAAGCTCAAGCCGGGCACGAGCGCGTCGATCATCCGCAACCACGTGCGCGAAGGACTCGAGCTCGCCGACTCGGTGAAGCTCCCCGCGGCCATCCGGGCGTTCATCAACGAGCATCACGGCACGAACACGATCTCGTATTTCATGGAGCGAGCCCGCGAGCGCGATGGCTCCGTGACGAACCCCGCCGATTTCACCTATCCGGGCCCCGTGCCGCAGAGCGCGGAGACCGCCGTGGTGATGCTGGCCGATGCGTCCGAGGCGATGGCGCGCCAATTAACGACGCCGACGCCCGAACGCGTGCGCGACGTGATCGAACGGGTCGTGTCGCTGCGGCTCGACGAAGGCCAGCTTCGCGAGGCGCCGCTCTCGCTCCTTCAGATCACCATCGTGAAGCGCGAGTTCGCGCGCGTGCTCGGCGGGATGTACCACGCACGGGTCGAGTATCCGACCCCGGCTGCGTCGAGCGAGGCCGCGCGGGTATGAGCCGCGTGGTGGATGTCGCAGTCGAGGGAGTGCGCATTCCGCTCGCGCGCGCTCGTGTCGCGGCCGTCGCGGAGGGCGTGCTCCGTGCGGAGCGGGTGCGCGACGCGCTGCTCTCCGTCGCGTTCGTGACGGATCGCCGCATCGCCGCGCTCAACCGCGCTCATCTCGGACACCCGGGCGCGACCGACGTGATCGCGTTCGGCTTCGCTCCGGTCGACGCGAGCGGCGACGTCGTCGGTGACGTCTACATCGCACCGGATGTCGCACGCCGCAACGCGCGGGCGGCGGGTTCGAGCATACGCGAGGAGCTGCTCCGGCTCGTCGTTCACGGTGTGCTGCACGTGCTCGGGCACGACCACCCCGAGGACGAGTCGCGCTATCACTCGCCGATGTGGCAGCGTCAGGAACGCCTGCTACGCACGCTGGTCCGCTCATGAACTGGGGTGCGCTCGCCATCGCCGGTGGATCCGTGGTGCTGGCCGCCGTCGCGGCGGCGGCCGACGGCGCACTGCTCGGGGGCGACCCCGACCCCGAACCAGCCCCGCCGGTCGTCGGCATCCTGCGACGGCGCGAGCATGCCCATCGCGCGCTGTCTCTCACGCGCGTGCTCACCCACCTGGCGGCGGGCGCCGCCGTCGCCCGCTTTCTCGACCTCCAGCGGGAGGACGGCGTGCGGGCGGCGCTCGCCATGATCGCGATCGCGCTCGTGATCGTCATGCTCGTCGAAGGGATCAGCCGGTCGCTCGGCTTCGCCACCGCGCCGCGTTTCGTCCTCACCTTCGCGCCGATCGTGCGCGCCCTCGAGGTGATTCTCTCGCCCGTGCTGCGCGCGGGCGTCGCGCTCGATCTCCTCTTCGAGCGGTTGATGCCGCCACCGTCGATGGAGGAGCGCGCCGAGCAGCGCGAGGAAGCGACCGAGCAATTTCGACAGGTGGTCGCCGCCGAAGCGGACGTCTCGCACGATCAGGAGGCCCTGCTGCACGGTGTGTTCTCACTCGCCGATACGATGGTCCGCGAGGTCATGGTGCCGCGCGTGGACATCGTCGGCATCGGGCTCACCACGCGCTGGAGCGAAGTCGTGGACCGGGTGCGCAGCTCGGAGCACGCGCGCTTTCCCGTGTTCGAGGAGACGCTCGACGAGATCACGGGCATCCTGTACGCCAAGGATCTCCTGCCGTTCATCATCGACGACGACGAGCCCATGCTCGGCTGGCAGACGCTCGTCCGCGATGCGTCGTTCATCCCGATCTCCAAGCCGATCGACCTGCAGCTTCGCGACTTCAAGGCCAGTCACACACACATCGCCATCGTCAGCGACGAGTACGGCGGCACGGCCGGCCTCGTGACGATCGAGGACGTTCTGGAAGAGATCGTCGGAGAGATCCACGACGAGTACGATGACGAGGAGCCCGAGGTGGAGCAGGAGGGGGTGCGCAAGTTCTGGGTCTCGGGACGCCTCACGATCGACGAGCTTTCCGAGCTGCTCGGGCAGGACTTCGCGCGCGACGACGTGTCCACGGTCGGTGGCCTCGTCTACGAGACGTTTGGTCGCGTGCCGCGCGCCGGCGAGTCGATCACGCTTGGCGGATTCAAGCTCGTGATCGAGCGCGTGCGGCGGCGGCGCATCGAGCGCGTGTACTTCGAGCGACTCCGGCCAGCGATCGGGACGTCGGCGTGATCGGCTCGCAGACCGCGCTGCTCGCCCTCGGCGTGCTCACCGTCGCCGCGCTCACCGCCGGCGGCATGGCGATGCGTTCGGTGAGCCGGATCTGGCTGCGCCACTGGGTGGAGCAGCAGCTCCGCGGCTCGCGCGCGGCGATGGCGTATCTCGAGCGGCCGCAGCGACTGATCATCGGCGCCAGCTCCACCGTGGCGCTCGTGCTCGTGCTGAGCGGTGCGCTGCTCTCCACGGAGTACGCGCACGCGCCGCTGCGTCTCGCGACCGCGCTCGCCGTGTTCGCCGCCGCGATGATCGTGGTCGGCCAGCTCGTGCCGCGTGCCGTCGCGCGCCGGTTCGCGCCCGCCGTGGCGTCGCTGCTGTCGCCCCTCCTCGAGGCGGCGGCGATCATCGCGAGTCCGATCGTCGGCGCGGGCCGCTGGGCGAGTCGCCCCTTCGAGCGGACGCCGACCAAGCAGGACGGCGACGAGCGCGACGCGATCCAGGATCTGCTTCGCGAAGGAGAGCTCGAGGGCGTCGGCGAGCGCGAGGAGATGGAGATCATCACGGGGGTGATGGCGTTCGGCGAGAAGCTCGTGCGCGACGTCATGATCGCGCGTGACGAGATCTTCGCCATCGAGCGCACGGCGACGGCGCGCGAGCTCGCCGAGGAGTTCGCGACGTCGGCGTTCAGCCGCGTACCGGTGTACGAGGGCAGCCTCGACCACGTCGTCGGCATGGTCCACGCCTTCGACGTGCTCAAGATGCGCGGCGAGCACATGCCGGCGCTTCGTCTCGTCGCGACGGCGGCGCACGACACACCGTGCAGCGAGCTGCTGTTTCGCATGCTGCGGAAAAGCCAGCACATGGCGATCATCCAGGATGCCGAATCGCGCACCGCGGGGTTGGTGACGTTGGAGGATCTGCTCGAGGAGCTCGTCGGCGACATTCGCGACGAGCACGACGAGCCGGCGCCGCACGGCGAGACCTGACATGCACGAACGGCTGCTCTCCGACCTCCTGAGCGGCAAGAAGGCGGCACTCGCGCGCGCCATCAGCGTGGTCGAGAATCATCGCGAGGGATTCGACGTCGTCCTCGCGGCGCTGCACCCGCGCATCGGCCGCGCGCGTCGGATCGGTCTCACCGGGCCGCCGGGGGCCGGAAAGAGCACGCTCACGGCGTGCCTGGCGCGCGCATATCGTGACGCGGGGATGACGGTGGGCATCATCTGCGTCGACCCCACGTCCACGTTCACGGGCGGCGCGCTGCTCGGCGATCGGATTCGAATGGAGGCGATCGCGCTCGATCCGGGCGTGTACATCCGCTCTCTCGCCACGCGCGGCTCGCTCGGCGGACTCTCCGGATCGACGCGGGAGGCGTGCGACGTGCTCGACGCGTTCGGCATCGATCGGATCCTGATCGAGACCGTCGGTGTAGGGCAGAGCGAGCTGGACGTCGCGCGCACCGCGGACAGCAGCGTCGTCGTGCTCGTCCCGGAGTCGGGCGACTCGATCCAGACGCTCAAGGCTGGGCTGATGGAGATCGCGGACGTGTTTGTGGTGAACAAGGCGGATCGACCCGGAGGAGATCGCCTCCGCACTGAGATCGAGTTGATGCTCGGCATGCGGCCCGGCGCGACAACGCCGGCCACCACGGGGCACCATGGCGTGGACCTCTCGCGGAACAATCTCGCGAAACAGATGCGCGAGGCCGCGGCCTCGGACACGGAGCAGTGGACGCCGCCGGTGCTGAGGACGGTCGCCTCGGAAGGTGCGGGAATTGCCGAGCTGGTCGGCGCGCTCGATCGGCACTTTCGCTACCTTGAGGGCAGCGGAACGCTGCGAGAGCGACGGCGTGAACGGATGCGCGAGCGCGTGCTCGACGCGACCGATGAGAAGGTTCGCCAGCGGCTCTGGAACGACGCGGCCACGTCGGACTGGCTCGAGGAACGGCTCCCCGAGCTCGAGTCGGGGCGCGCGACGCCGTTCGGCGTGGCTGACGCGCTGCTGGCTCGCAGCGCCGATCTGTTGACCGGGAGGACGTCATGACGTCGATGCGAGAGCTCACCGGGTCCGCCACCGAACGGGAAGCCGCGCGCCAGGCGGCTCAGCAGGCCGAGCTCGAAACTCTGCGCTCAGAGGTCGCCGCCTGGCGCCGAGCGTACGAGCGCGGAGAGACCCGCGAGCTCGCCTTTGCCAGCTCGTCTCATGAGGTAGCGGCTCTGTACACAAGCTTGGACGTCGCCGACGCCGACGCGTCGCGGCTCGGCCTCCCGGGTGCCTATCCGTACACGCGTGGCATCCATCCGACCGGCTATCGCGGGCGACTGTGGACGATGCGCCAGTTCGCCGGCTTCGGCAGCGCGCGCGACACGAACGAGCGGTTCAAGTTCCTTCTCGCGCACGGACAGACCGGACTATCCACGGCGTTCGACTTCCCGACGCTGATGGGCTACGACTCCGATCACCCGCGCTCCGAAGGTGAGGTCGGAAAGACCGGCGTCGCCATCTCGAGCCTCGCCGACATGGAGGTGCTGTTCGACGGCATCCCGCTCGACCAGGTGTCGACGTCGATGACGATCAACGGGCCGGCGATCATTCTCTGGGCGTTCTACATCGCCGCCGCCGAGAAGCAGGGCGTCGACAGCACCAGGCTGCGCGGCACGATCCAGAACGACATCCTGAAGGAGTACATGGCGCAGCACGCCTGGTGCTTCCCGATCGAGCCCGCGTTGCGTCTGATCGTCGATTGCTTCGAGTGGGGCACGACGCACGCGCCGCAGTGGAACACGGTCTCGATCTCCGGCTACCACATCCGCGAGGCCGGCGCGACCGCCGCGCAGGAACTCGCCTTCACGCTGGCCAACGGCTTCACGTACGTCGAGCGCGGCGTGGCCCGTGGGCTCG